>CAMBFA010000017.1 GCA_945865325.1 Candidatus Kuenenia stuttgartensis | reverse complement strand
CAGCTCGGCGACGACGACGACGCGCTCGCGCCCCTCGACGTCGACAGAGAAGGCCGCCACCGACCCAGCGCGGACGAGCGACCCGGCCGCCTCGACCGTCTGCTCGATGTCCTGCGGATAATGGTTGCGGCCGCGAATGATGATCAGGTCCTTGAGCCGGCCAGTCACGAACAGCTCGCCGTTGTCGAAGAACCCGAGGTCACCGGTGCGGAGGTAGGGGCCAGGGTTGGGCTGCCAGGTCTTGAGCGACTGCCGCTCCGACCCGGCATCGGGCCGGGCGAGCATGGCGCCGAACGTTGCCTGCGTCTCGTCGCTGCGGTTCCAGTACCCCTGGGCCACGCTCGGCCCGCTTACCCAGATCTCGCCGATCATTCCCGGCGGCAGGGCTTCGTTTGTGTGCGGGTCGACGATCCGGACATCCTGACCGTCGAGCTCACGCCCGCTGCCGACGAGCCGGCGGGTGCCAGGGGCGAAGCCGGAGCGGACCACCGCCGATCCGGTCTCGATCGACGTGGCGTCGAAGGTGCGGATCACCGGCGGCTCAAACTTCATCCCGCCGGTCACCATGAGCGTGCTCTCGGCGAGGCCGTAGCAGGGGAAGAAAGCCTCGCGGCGGAAGCCGCACGGCGCGAAAGCCTCCGAGAAGGCGTCGATCGTCTCGGGGCGGACCGGCTCTGCGCCATTGAAGGCCAGCGACCAGCTGGAGAGATCGAGCGAGCGGCGCTGCTCGGGGGTGATCTTCCGCACACACAATTCGTAGGCGAAGTTCGGGCCGCCGCTGATTGTGGCCCGGTATTTGGAGATCGCCTCGAGCCAGCGGAGCGGCTTTTGGAGAAAGGCCACCGGCGACATCAGGACGTTGAACTTTCCCCCGTAGAGCGGCACGAGGATGCCACCGATGAGCCCCATGTCATGGAAGCTCGGCAGCCAAAAGACCCCCGACTGCGACCGGGTGATCTCGAAGGCCTGCATGATTCGCAGGGAGTTGTGGAGGAGGTTGGCGTGCGAGAGCATCACCCCCTTTGGCGTCCCCGTCGAGCCACTGGTGTATTGGAGGAAGGCGAGCGTTTCCCCATCGATATCCGGCCGTTCCCAGCGCTCGGCCCAGTCGGATTCGAGCTCGGCATCGACCTTCCAGAGGATCTTCCCGAGGCTCGGCGCTGCCGCCCGCAGGCCGTCGAAGCGGTCGAGGACGTCGCGGGTCGTGAGGGCCACCGACGCGTCGGCGTCGCGGGCGATCGCCTCGATCCGCTCAACCGACCGATTCTTCCGCGGCGGATAGGCCGGTACGGCGATCGCACCGCCGTAGAGGCAGCCGAGAAACGCAGCGATGAAGTCGAGCCCCGACGGGAAGAGGAGGAGAACGCGCTTCCCGGTCATCCCCGAAGCCTGGAGCCAGGCACCGAGCGTCCGGGCCTTCCGGTCGAGCTCGGCATAGGTGATGTTGAGCTCGTCCTGCTCGCCGTCGACCAGAAACGTGAATGCCCGGTCGTGGGGGCGGTAGGCCGACCGTTGCCGCAGCAGGTCGACGATCGTTTCGGCGAACGACGCTTCGGTGTTGGGATTGGGATTCACGTGCCGTGGGACCTCCGCCCACCTACCGTCCTTGAGGGACTCCCGGCGCGGCGCCTTCGGGGCGGCCGGCACGGGCACCGTGCTGGAGAAACCCGGGATTCCCCCCGGGACTACCTGGGAATTCGGCAGGTTTGACGAACCTGCACCAGAGTCTACCCGGGTGTCCCAGACAACCGGAAGTTCCGGACCACAGGGAGCTTCCGGACGGTGTTCCGCCGGCTCCGTGACCGTCAGTCCTTCGCCAGTCATCACAAGAAAGCGTGAAGCTCTCCCTGTCCCGGGGATGACGCGGGTTGTGCGGCCCCGCGGCGGCACGTTTTTGGTGACTTGGGGCACCGCAGGGGTGCCCGCAACGCGCCGCAGGGAATCAGCCCGGCGCCCGACGGGCGCTTAAGACGCCCAGGTCCGGCCACTTGCCAACTCGACGCGCGGTCCGAACTTTCCGGTCAGTCCGCCAATGACGTCCCAGCGATCGTGCCGGCGGACTTCGATGTCCCCCTGAAGGTTGACTCGCACCAAACAGGTGTCGGTCAGGCCGGCGCGGCGGAGAGCCTCCGGCGACACCTCATCCGGCTCGAGGAGGCTCATCAGCACGCGGCCGTTGATCTCGATGTACTTCGGCAGCATGGTGACTCTCCCGGGTGCAGATCGGCTCGGACGGCTCGACGCCTACGATTGTCCTTGTCATGCCGGTTCAGCCGCCGAACCGGGCATGGAACTCGCTCTCCAGGCGGATCAGGCCGGCAGGCGGAATCTCCTCGGCGCGGGCATCGGGACCGAGGCCGAGGGTCGTGAACAGCCCTTCGATCGCTTCCCGAACCCCCACTTCTCGCTTCCCGCCGGCGATCCGCACAAGGACTCCGCGGAGCAGTTTGCGCCGATGGCAGAAGAGATCGCGGATAAAGCGGTGGAACCGTCCGGGATCGGGAATCGTCTCTCGGCGCTGGGCATCGACGACGATCCGCACGATCGCGGAGTCGACTTTCGGACGCGGCCAGAAGACGGTCGGCGGAAGGCAGCGGACGATCTCCGCGTCGGCTTGGGCGCCGATCCAGACCGACAGCGCGTTGTAGCTGGAGTCGCCGGCATGGGCCGACATCCGCTCCGCCATCTCGCGCTGCACCGTGACGGTGGCCGACGCGAACGGCCGGGGGAGGGCGAGCAGATTCGAGATCACCGGCGTGGCAACGCAATAGGGGAGATTAGCGACCAGCCGCAGGACCCCCCCCGGCGAGGCCGCCAGCGCCGCATCGACGGCCGCCAGGAGCGCCGGGGCCATGGTGTGCTTGGAGGCGAGCGCGTCCCCCTCCACGAGCTCGACGTTGTCGGCTTCGATAAGGCGGTCGCGGGACAATTGGGCGAGCCGGGGATCGATCTCGGCGGTGACCACGCGGCCCGCCACCGCCGCCAGGCGTTCGGTGAGCACGCCGGTGCCGCTCCCCACCTCGAGGACGACATCCGCCGGACCGATCCCCGCCTCACGGACGATGAGATCGACGAGATTCAGGTCGATGAGGAAGTTTTGACCGCGCGAGGCGTCGATTCCGAACCCGACCTGCTCGAAGAGCCGCTTCAGATACGCCGTCGTCTGGCGGGCCGCCCTGGGGAGGGGGGCCTCACCTTCCGCGGCAGGCTGTCGCAACGGCGCTCGCTCGACGGCATCGCCTCTCTCCCGGCCCGGCGGGCGGGGGGGCCGTCGCGCCGCAGTTCCCTTGGCACCGAGCCGTGGCTGGCCGGGAGGGAGTCCTGCCGCCGGCCGCGGCCGCCCCGGCTTGGGGCGTGCCCGGTCACCGCTGGCCCCCTGCAGCCTCCCCTTCGGGATTCCCTTGGGCCCGCCGCGAGCCCCGTCACGTGAGCTCATGGGGCCCCTTCCAGCCAGCGGGCGACATACTTGGCTATCAGGTCGGTCTCGAGATTGACGCTCCCGCCGACGGGAAGCTCCCCGAGGGTGGTGACGGCGAGCGTGTGGGGGATGAGGGCGACGCTGAACCAGTCCGCCTGGACGTCGACGAGGGTCAGGCTGATTCCATCGATCGCCACCGAACCCTTGGAGGCCATCTGCCGCAGCAGCGGCGCTGGCGCCGAGAACCGGCAGGTAACCCAGTCGCCCGATTCGTCGCGGGAGAGGAGGCTACCGAGCCCGTCGACATGCCCGGTAACGAGGTGGCCGCCGAGCCGGTCCGAGAGGCGCAAGGAGCGCTCCAGGTTTACCCCCGCCCCCGGAGCGAGGCCCCCGAGCGTGGTCCGGGCGAGGGTCTCCGGCCCGAGTTGGAACGACAGCCGTGGCCCATCGACGGCCACCACCGACAGGCAGCAACCGCTCACGCAGACGCTCGCACCCAGCGGTGCGTCGGCGGCCACATCCCCCGCCACGACGCTCAGGCGCACCCCGGGCGGCTCGGCGCACACGTCGTCGATCCGTCCGATCATTTCCACGAGTCCTGTGAACATGGCAACGATGATAGCAGGCGGCCGGGGGACCCGGGCCGAATCGGGCGGGAAAGACGGGGTCTGCATCCGGCGAACACCCGCGAAGGAGCCGGCCTTGCGTGCGGGGCCGCAGCGGGCACAATTGCCAATTTCCGCCCCGGTCCGTTCCCTCCGATCTCCCCCCACCGATCAAGAAGGATTTCCATGTCAACGATTGTCGACGTCCACGCCCGCCAGATCCTCGACAGCCGCGGCAACCCCACCCTCGAGGTCGATGTCGCGCTGGCCGACGGAGCCTTCGGGCGGGCCGCCGTGCCGTCGGGGGCGAGCACCGGTGCCCACGAGGCCTGGGAGAAGCGCGACGGCGACAAGGCGGTCTATCTCGGCAGGGGCGTGCTCGAAGCGGTCGAGAACGTCAACGCGCAGATCGCTGACGAGCTGGAGGGCTGCGACGCCCTCGATCAGGCTGGGATCGACGAGCGGATGCTCGAGCTCGACGGCACGCCGAACAAGAAGAACCTCGGCGCCAACGCGATCCTCGGGGTGTCGATGGCCGTCGCCCACGCCGCCGCTGAGCACTGCGGGATCCCCCTCTACCGCTACCTCGGCGGGGCCAGCGCCCGCATCCTGCCGGCGCCGATGATGAACATCATTAACGGTGGCGCGCATGCCGACAATCCGCTCGACGTCCAGGAGTTCATGGTTATGCCCCTGGGCTTCGACACGTTCGACGACGCGCTCCGCGCCGGCGTCGAGACGTTTCACGCCCTCAAGAAAGTGCTCAAGGACAAGAAGCTCTCGACGGCCGTCGGTGACGAGGGCGGCTTCGCCCCCCACATCGGCACCTGTGCCGAGGCCCTCGAGGTGATCCTCGCGGCGATCACCGCAGCCGGCTACGAGCCGGGCAAGGAGATCGGGATCGCCCTCGACGTCGCTGCCACCGAGCTCTTCGACGCCAAGAAGGGCACCTACACGATCGAGGGGAAGACGCTCGACTCGGCCGGCATGGTCGACTTCTTCGCCAGCCTCGCCGGCCGCTATCCGATCATGTCGATCGAGGATGGCTGCTCGGAGGACGACTGGAAGGGCTGGAAGCTGATCAGCGAGAAGCTCGGATCGAAGGTGCAGCTGGTGGGCGACGACCTGTTCGTCACCAACTCCGAGCGGCTCGGCCGCGGCATCGCCGAGGGGATCGCCAACAGCATCCTCGTGAAGGTCAACCAGATCGGCACGCTCACCGAGACGATGGCCGCCGTGCAACTGGCCCACCGCGCCGGTTACACGTCGATCGCCAGCCACCGCAGCGGCGAGACAGAGGATGCCACGATCGCCGATCTCGCCGTTGGCCTCGGCACCGGTCAGATCAAGACCGGTTCGGCGTCGCGGAGCGATCGCGTGGCAAAGTACAACCAGCTGCTGCGGATCCAGGAAAGCCTCGGTGACGGTGCCGTTTACGCCGGCCCCGACGTCCGTGCCCGGTGGCCCGGGATCGCCTGATCGAAGTCCCTGGATGTCGACGCCGACGTCAAACCATCAGGTCGGCCGGGCACCGGTGGAATCCACCCCGGTGCCCGGTGACCGAGAGAGAGCGTGGCCATGCCTTCCCCCCCGTTCCGCCTCACCGACTCTCCCTGGTTCTGGGGGCTGATGTTCGCGGTGATGGCGCTGGTTGGCATGGGCCTGATCGCGCCGAAGTACGACATCCGCCAGCGCCAGATCGAGGGTCGGTTCCTCGGCCGACAAAACGCGGCGATCGAGCGGTCGCGGCGCGCCGCCGGCCTCGATCCGGTCGATCTGGCGGAAACGGCCGAAGACCGTGACGTCGTCGCTCCGGGGCGGATCGTGCCGCTGTGGACACTCGCCACGCTCGCGGGGCTCGCCGCCACAGGGAGCGCCGTGATGCTCGCCCGCGAGCTCGGATGGCTCCGCCGAGCCTGACGGATTCGTGGAGCGGGTTGGAGGATCGTCATGCTGCCACGAATCGTCTTCCACCATGTCAACAAGTGTGCCGGCACGACGCTGCTGAAATTTCTCGAAGGAACGACCACCCACGAGCGGGCTGTCCACGTCGAGGAACTCGTGGCTGGGCAGGGGGGGGATCCGAACGGCACGGAGGTCCGCGCGGCGATCCTCCGCGCCGAGTTCCTCCACGATCCGTACGGGGTCCACAACTGGAAATCGCTCTTGGGCAACACGCTCGACGTCTTCGTCCTCCGGGATCCGGTCGCCAGGCTGCACTCCGAATGGCGGATGATCACCCGCTGGGATGACACCCTCGTCGCCAGCCGTGACGATCGTTACCGCCGCCTCCGCGCGGTGGCCCGAGAAGGCTTTGCTCCCTTCCTCGCGCTCCCCGGTGCCGCGGTCTTCGGCAACGCCGTCGCCCACCACCTCGCCTTCGGCGAACCGGTGCTCGCCGAACTCCAGGCCGCGTGCCGCAGCGCGGATCCAGCCTCGGAGCTTTTCGACCTCCTCGAGGCACGATTGGCAGCGATCGACGTCGTCGGCTTCGTCGAGGAGTTCGAGGACTTCCTCGCCGAACTCGTCGCCAGGCTGGGCTGCTCTCCGCCGCGTGGCTCGCTCCAGGTCCACAACAAGTTTGCCACTTCAGCCAGCCTCACCGCCGAAGAGCGGCGCCTCGCCGAATCGTGTACCGTCATCGATCGGCGGCTGGTCGCCGGTGCCCGCGACAGCGCCCCCTCCCGGCGCCGGGGTGATCGCCAGACGCTCGATGCGGAAGCCTGCCGCGGCTATCGGGCCCGTATCCTTGCCCCCCCGGCTGCGGTGCTCGTCGACATGGGGGAGGGATTCCTCGGGACAGGCTGGCACCCCTGCGAGGTCAACGGCCGGAAGCGGGCCCGATGGACCGGCCCCTGCTCGGTGGCGAGCCTCGACCTGCGGATCGACCGCAGCCGGGCCCTCCGCATCAGGCTACGCGTCGGCAATCACCTCCGCTCAACGCAGGTGGACAGTCTGCGGATCGTGGTCGATGGCCATCCCTGCCAAGTCGACCATTGGGTCCTCCCCCCCTTCGATCACTTCTTCGAGGTGGCGATCCCCGCCGCCCCTGGCGCGCTCCCGTGGCTCCATGTCGAGATCGACTGCGTCGACACGTTTCCCCCTCCCAACGCGGCCGACTCCCGCCTGCTCGGCGTGGAGATTGAGGAGATCGAAATCGGGCCGGCGGATCGCTACGCCCCCCGGTCACTGACAGGGCTAAGCCTGGTGAGAGACAAACTGGCGGCCCTCGCCCGCTCTGCCGATGGCGACCGACGGACGCAATGCCTGCTCGATTCGCTCCCCGTCGGGGCCGGCGACTGACTGCCGCGCCCGATTTTTTGGGCAAGACTTTCGGTGCGCGTTCCGGCCTTCTCCCCAGCCCGTCCTTCGCCTGCCCCGCCCCGGCCACCCATGCCGATTCCCCGTCGATCCCGTCGCGGGCCGAAGCTCCACCACCGCGTGTACGTGGTGGAACTAGCGACAGAAGTCCGTCGCGACCGGCGCTTCATCCGGCAGAACCGCTACACCAAGCCCGACCAGACTTGCCTCTACGTCGGCTCGACCGGCCTCGACCCGGAGGTCCGCTACGTCAATCATCTCCGCGGCCACAAGGGCTGTCCGCTCGTCCGCGACCACGCCATCCGCCTCCGGCCCGATCTGTTCGCCGACTTCCCGGCGATGACCTGGGAGGACGCGGTCGCCACCGAGGAGGCCTGGGCTAAGGAGCTCCGCGAGTTGGGCTACGCCGTCTACCAGCACTGAGACCTCGGGGGCCGTTTGACGCGGCCAGCATCCTCAGGCCCCGGGCGTCCCCTCGCGCTTTCG
This sequence comes from Candidatus Kuenenia stuttgartensis, assembly GCA_945865325.1. GTDB lineage: Bacteria > Planctomycetota > Planctomycetia > Pirellulales > UBA1268 > QWOP01. The sequence continues at coordinate 28,814 of CAMBFA010000017.1, read as the reverse complement.
GAACCAGAGTTGGTAGGCCGAATGGACGATCTCGATCCGGTCCCCCATGAGTCGCACGAACGAGTCAATGGCGGGCTTGGGGACGCTCCCCGCCTCCGGGGTCTTGAACAAGTAGTCGTCGCATCCCACGAGGCCGCCAGGCTTGCAGATCAGAAACGCGTTGACGACGTCGAAGAGCACGTTTGGGGCGGCGTGACTCCCATCGACATAGATGAAGTCGAAGTGCTCGTCAGGCACGTGCCGGCGAATGTCATGGGAGTCGATCCAGTGCACGGTCGCCCTTGAACGGTGCCCCGACGCCTCAAGGTTCGCAAGAAATTGTTTGTCGGACCGCAGGTGATTGTTATCGACACACGTCAGGGTCGAATCGGGGTGAGTGAGGATGTTGGAGAGCGTCCAGATCGCCGATGCCCCCTCGAACGATCCGATCTCCAAAAACTTCACCGGTAGGTTTCGGCAAACCCCGAGCCACCGTTCGAAGAGCGTCTCCCGATCGATCGTCCAGGTTCGCCAGGAACGCGTCCGCGGAAACCGATACCGTCGGTCGCCCAGCAGGGCCGGTTCGTCTGGGAAATGACGTTGGAAGAACATCGTGAACAGGCCTTTTCAGAGATGCCACCGGGGTGGTAGGCCATCGCTCGATCGAAGAAGGGCCTGGGAAGCATGATATCGTGGAGCTTGTTCGTCGGGGACGGCGAGACCGACACCTCGCTCGACCGGTTCGTGGACTTCCTCCTCGCGAGTCCCTTCGCCGAGATCCAAGTGCCGCTCGACACGCGGAACGAATTTGAACTCACAAAGCAACTTTGGACCAGTCCTCACTCCTCACCACCAGTCCTCACTCCTCACCACCAAACGTCATCGCGAGGGGTCGCCCGTGCTCCGAGAGCCGGCCTCGCCGGCAAGCGCAGGATCGGAGAGCGAAAGCGCAAGCGGCGCGGAGAGAGCCGAGGCCATGGATGCCCTCCGCGAACGTCCGGCGACGGGGCACGGGCGACCCCGAAGCCACGTTTGGGCCAAGACTCAGGCCCGGTCAGGCGCAGCCCCGGCAAGCCGGAGGAGGGCCGCGATGCCGCGGTCGAGCGTCCGGTCGGAGACGGTGTAGGCAATCCGGAAGTGGGTGTCGGCAGCGCCGAACACGCTCCCCGGCACCACAATCAGCTTCTCCTGCTCCGCGGCGATCTCGGCAAATCGCTTCCCCGAGCCGCCGGGCGCCTCGGGGTAGAGATAGAAGGCGCCGCCGGGCTTCACGAAGCGGTAATGGCCGGCGATCCCCGCCATGAGCTTGTCGCGCTTCCGCTTGCACTCGGCGAGGGGGATGTCCATCGGGGCGTCGAGGGCAGCAATCGCCCCCCACTGCCCAGCCTGCGGCGCACAGACAAAGGTGTACTGCTGGAGCATCGTACAGGCATCGATGATCTCGGCAGGCCCGTGGACCCACCCCACCCGCCAGCCGGTCATCGCATGCGATTTCGAGAAGCCGTCGATGACGACGACGCGGTCGCTGTGGGCCGCGGGGGAATGGAACGGCTCGTCGTAGCTGTACGACCGGTAGAGCTCGTCGCTGATGAGCGTCACCCCGGCCCGCTCGGCGAGCCGGGCAAGATCGCGCACCGTGTCGAGCGGGGCGACGAAGCCAGTCGGATTTGACGGCGTGTTCAGCAGGATCGCCTTGGTCCGCGGCGTGATTGCGGCCGCCACCTGCTCGACGTCGATCCGGAACGACGGCGAGGTGTCGACGATCACGCACGTGCCGCCGAGGAATTCGACGAGCGGCCGATACATCACGAACGCCGGCTCGAAGAGAATCACCTCGTCACCGGGATCGATCAGCGTCATGAGGACGAGGACGAGGGCGCCGCTGGATCCGCTCGTGACGCACAGCTTCCGTTCGGGGTCCCCCAACTCGCCGCGAACGGCCCCCTCGAGCCGTTCGCGGAGTTGCGGGATCCCCTGCGTCTGCGTGTAGCCGCTCTTCCCGGCATCGATGGCGGCCTTGGCCGCCTCACAGGCCGCCGCCGGCATGGCGAAATCGGGCTGGCCGATCGCCAGGTTGATCGGGTCGTCGAGCTTCGCGGCGAGGTCGAACGCCTTGCGGATCCCGGAGGAATCGAAGGCGCTGGCCCGCCGCGAGATGATCGCACGCCGCACGGAGGCCGGGGTGCTCACTTGGCGTCCTTGAAGAGCTTACCGAGCTCCTCACCGAGCTTCTCGCCGCGGACATCCATCGTCACAACTTTGCCGTTGCGTCCGACGAGGATCACGGTGGGGATGCCGGTGATGCCGTAATAGGAAGCGAGCGGGTGCTGCCACCCCTGTCCCTGGGGCTCCTCGTAGAGGATCGTCCAGGGAATCTCCTTCTCCTTCAGGAACGTCTCGAGCGCGTCGCGGTCGGTGTCGAGGCTGATGCCGACGACCTCGAACCCCTTGTCGTGATACTTCTCATAGGCCGCGAGGACGTTCGGCATCTCGGCGATGCACGGGCCACACCAGGTAGCCCAGAAATCGACGAGCACGACCTTACCGGCGAGCGACTTTTGGTCGAACGGCTGGCCATCGAGGCTCGTACCGCTGATCTCCATCTCGTTGCCGATCAGCGAGAGGCGGCGGAGCATGCCGGCGAATCCCTCCCCCATCGCCTTGATCTGCGGGTTGCTGCTCTTGGCGAACGCCCCGCCGAAGGTGGCGTAGGCCTTCCCGGCCACCGCGGTGCCCCCCGGCATATGCTCGAGGGCGCCGGCGAACTGCATCGCCAGCTGGGCAGACTGCGCGTCATCCGGAGCTTTCTCGAGGACCGCCCCGATCCGGGGGACAAGGGCTTCGGCCGCTTCCAGGTCCTGGGTCTGGAGGGCCTTCTTGGCGTCGCCCACCAGCAGCATCCGTTCCCCCTCGGCGGCGAGCTCCGTATCCCCGCCGGCAACGAGCTCCTTGGCGAACTCCGCCACCGCGGCCTCGGCCTCGCGGTCGCCGATCTGCGTGAGGAGCATCAGGCTCTGGAGCTTCATCCGCGAGGCCGTCAGGCGGGCCTCATCCTTCGGCCCGGCTTGAGCGAGGATCTTGTCGGCCACGGTCACCGACGTCAGGGCGACCTTGCGGAGGAACGCCTCGGCCTGCTGCCGCGACGTCGGCTTGAAGTTCGTCTTGTGGAGCTTGTCGATGTAGGCGAGCAGTTCCTCGGTCGAACCATCCGGGATCTCGTCGATCTCGGGGAGGCCGTCGTCGGCCTTCTTCTTGGCGGCGGAGGGATCGGCGATGTCGTCAACGACCACTTGAGCCGGCAGGCTCCCGCAGGTCGAAAGACCGATGGCCGCGGCGCAGAGGAGCGCCGCGCCGGCGCGACGGGAACGGGCCAGCGGAAAGAACATGAAAACCTCGCGGGGATTCGCTCCCGTGGGGAGCAGGAGGGGGTCGGCCGAAAAACGATTCCATCGATCGTAGCGGCGTCAGGCCGGACGGGGCAATCCGTCCCCGCGTGCCCCCTGGAGACGGGGCTCGTTGGAAGTGTGGCGGCGGTCGGCAAGACGACCGTCAGCCCCCTTTTTTCCCGGGGAATCCCGCCGCGAAAGCAGGCCCGCTCGAGGATCTCAGGGATCCCGAGGCCCGCCGCTGAAATCCCCGCGGCGCGGCCGGCTGGATCAGTGGACGATCGTGCGGAACCGCACGAAGCCCGCTTGGCCCGGAGCGAGCGTCCCCTTGAAGGTCCAGGAGAGGAGCGTGGCGCCGTCGTCCCCCTTGGAGGTGGAGATCGCTGCCGGGAGATTCGACACCGGGCTCCCTTCGATCACCGCCAGGCGACCGGGAACGGCATCGACGAGCGTGATATCGGTGAGCGGACGGTCGCCGGAGTTCAGCAGGAAGATCGTGAAGTCGAGCTCTTCGCCGGGGCGGGCGGTGTCGCTGCCGGCCCGCTTGCAGAGCGTCAGCTCGCAGCGGCCCGGGGACTCGAGGCGGAGCGTGGCCACGCCATGATCGACGGCGAGCACGTCGGCGGCCTCGCCGTTGACGGTCACCTGGGCCCCCGACACGCACATCCAGGCCAGCGGCACGTCGATCTTCCGCGCCAAGCGCGGAGCCTGGACATTGTGGACCTTCTCGGCGGGGAGGTCTAAGGCGACGGCGACCGGACCGTCAACCCCTTCCTTGAGCACCGGCGGCACCACCTTGTCGACGGCCAGAACGGGGATCCGGTCCTCAACAGCAATGCCCTGCTGGGCAAGTCGGGCGGCGACGATGTGGATCTGCTGGGTCTTGTCGTGCACCGCCTGGCCGACCGATCCGGCCGCGGCGATGGTGTCGAGCGCCAGCCCCTTCGGCCCCGTCGGGACCGCATCCTCGAAGGGACGGATGACCCGGCGGACCGACGAGAAGCGCGGCGCGTAAACACAGGTGCAGTTGGAGGCGACGACGCAGCTCTCCGCTTCCACACAGGCTTCGTCCTCCGGCGCAGGGCCCGGCCCATCGGCCCGGTAGCGGGCCACGGTGTCGCCGGAGGTGATGTTGCCCAGGCGCGTCCGGCCCCGGGGCACGGCTGGCTTGCCGTGGTCGCCGCCGTCACAGACCAGACACGGCCCGATCACCGGAATGGCGATCGTGGGCACGATCGGGGTGCCACAGCCTGCCTGGCATTCCCCCCCCTGGCAGCCGGCAGCGGCGTGGGGCGCGAGGATCCGACAGGCGTGGAGCCGGCAGCGTGGCGAACCGCACCCGCCCCTCGGGCTGCCCGGCCCGGCGTGCGGCTGGCAGTCGGGCCCCTGACACCGGCCGCCGGCGACTGCGGCGACGGGGAAGGCCGCGGCCGGGCCGGCTTGGCCGAGGCGGGGAAGGGGAGGGGAGGGGAGATCGAGCCCGGTGCGCTGGACTTCGCCATCGCGGATCGTCGGCAGGGCCGAAGAACGCTCGGAGGGTTCGGCGGCGGCCGGCGGGCTTTCCACCGGCAGCAGGGGAACGGGGTCGACCGCATCGACCGCATCGACCGCATCGACCGCGACGGCGGACGTGAAGGCGACGGCCGGAAGGGGAACGACGGCGGAGACCGGTGCAGTCAGCGACATCGACCGGCACGACGCCAGGAGGACGGCGCCGGCGGCGACGGCCAGCCAACGGACGGTCTGACCGGGACGGCGGGCGGGCGGGGACGACCTCATGGCACCACTCCCGGGGCGGGCAGGCGATTGCCCAGGATGATCTCGGCGACCGGGGCCCCGAGCGTGGCGGCGACGTCACGCGGATCGTCGCACGGGCGGACGTCGAACCAATTCGCGGCGGAGATGTCGGCGGTGTCCGGGTCGCAGTCCATGTAGACGATCCGCTCGACATGGGCCCCCTCGAGGGCCATGACGAGGTCGTTCTCATCGAGCACCAACTCGACCGGGAAGCGACGGTCCATACCCGGAGGGGTGGCGAGGCGGGCGAGGATGCGGACGGTGGGATAGACCTCGAGCCCCTCGTAGCCGCGGATGCCACCGAGCCGCAAACGGTAGGTGCTCCCCACGAGGAGCGCCGTGCGGAACGGGGCCTCGGCGGGAGGCGACCAGCCGGCGAAGGTTTCGACGGAGACCGTCATCCCCTTCGGCCCCTGGATCGCGACCGGCTGCAGGGCTGCAGCCAGCGAGGCTTCCGGAAAGGGACCGGCCTGCGGGTGTCCTTGGGCGCCAATCGCTCCCGGCAAGAGTTGGCTGGCGAGTGTCTCCATCCGCTCCCCCGTCTCCGCGTCGCCGCCCTGCAACGGCAACGCGAATCCGGTCAAGCAGGCGGTCGCCAGCATCCCTCGGACAACCCGCAGCACGGTCCCTGACCGGACAGCCCCCCGGGACATCGTCCCGACAGGGTTCCACCGCGTCGTCATGCCGGCCGTGCATCCGGTGAAGCGGTGGGTGTTCATGGAAATCCGAATCGGAAGAGGAGGGAAACGTCAAACCATCGACACTTCGGGCCGCAGCGGGCATCCCCGTCCCCCGTCAGCAGACCAAAAAGGCGGCTGAAGATCCCCGCATCGGTCCCCCGACGACCTTCCCTGGACCGGTCAGGCGACCGGTCCAGGGGTGGGTCGACGTGAGGTCAGGGGATGAAGTCTTCAGGGGCCGGCGGGCACTCTCCGGCGGCGGTGTCGGGATCGGGGCCGCCGTTGCCGACGAACCGGAGACGATCCTCGTCGGGCTGCCGGAGGCGGATGTTCGGGACGTCCGAACGCTCCGCGATATAGGCCCGGTGGGCCGGCTTGGGATAGCTCAAGCCTGGATTCTGCTGGACATGGATCTTGACTTCGCTCGTCGGCCCCGGGAGATGGTGCTTGGTGTGGTTGGTGATCGAGTGCTTCCGCAGACCAGCCGGGACCCCCAGCGGGATGTGGGCCGGGCCGGGGAGGCCGATCGGCGTGCCGGTGATCGGATAGCCGTACGTCGGCGCCGTCATGCCGGCGAGGAACGCCGGCGGCAAGTTCGACGGATCACCGCCACAGGGCATTCCCAGCGGCATCGGATTGGCCGCCGAGGCTCCCGGCATGCCGACTCCACCATCGCCGGCCAAGGCCCCAGCCCCCCTGCCGGGCGACTGCAGATCCTTGTTGCCGACGCGGATGATCGCCAGGATCGACCCGCGGCGATCGGCCTCGACGACCGGGTCGCACCCGGGATCCAGACGCGTGCTGACGAGCGTTTCCACGCCGGCAACCGCCAGTTCCTGGTACTCCGGGTCGGGAAGATAGACGACCTTCGTCACGAAGTTGCCACTGGTGACCTGATCGAGATCCTCGTCGGTGAGCTGGAACGGGATCGCGTTGTGGGCGAGGAAGGCGTCGGTCCGCGGGGTGACGGGAGCGACTTCGAGCGTCGGATAGAGCTCGAGCCCTTCCTGGCCGGGGATGTTGGTGAGCTTGAGCCGGTAGATCGCCCCCTGGGTGAAGTCGTAGCGCCCGGGCGTCACCAGCGGTTCGGAGTCGAAGCCCCCGAACTGGCTGACATCCCAGTGGACCTGCATCCCGTCGGGGCCGATGAAGCCGATCTGTGAGGCCGGGGCGTTCATCCCGTAGCCTGGCCCCCCTATCCCGCCATCGGGCATGCCGTTGGCGGCGAACATTTCCTCGTAGCCGACCGGGGCAATCACCCCCGGGCCCGGCCCCTCCACCCCCGGACCGGGATGCTGGAGCATCGCCGCCGGCGGAAGGACGTTGGTGTGCGGCGTGGCCACTGGGCGGATCTGGGCCAGTCCCGTGAACGGAGAGTTCGCCGGGATGTGGCAGCCGGTCAGCGTGGCTGCCAGCGACAAGCCGACGAAACCCTGCAGATGTCGTTTCACCATCGGATCACCTCCTCTAGCCTGCGGACTATTTCGCCGCATGTCCCGGTCGGTCGGGGAAGCCCCTGTGCGGATCGCTGTTGGTCGTGTGAGGTGCCCCACCCAAGGCGGGAATCGCCGTGGGCAAGGCCGGGGGGCTTCCGTACACTCGCGCCCCGCGGTGACCGTCACCGGACCGCCAGCAGACGTCACCACCCGCCCCAGATGATTCGTCCTCCGGGGGACCGATTCTTTGGCAAAACCCTCAAAGTCGTGACGACCGCAACAACCGACACCCGCCGCAGACCCCCAGGTTTCCGCCAGCCTCCCCCGCTGTGGATGACGCTCCCGGCATGCCTGGGAATCTGGGTGGTTGGGGGGTTTCCCGTCACCGGCCAGCCCCCGGTGGGGAGCGTCTACCAGCGCTCGGCACCGGCACCGGCACCGGCCGAGACGGCCCCGGCGCCCGCCGGCGATCCTCTAGCCACCTCCCCCACCTCCCCCACCCCATTTCCCCCAGCGCCCCAGTCGGCGGCGCCAGAATCCGTCGCCGAGCAGGCGGGACGGGCAGAACGGGTCGTGGCCGCCGCCCTCGCCGGGCTCTCCCGGGCGCCCTCCCTTTCGGCCCGCGTCCGGCACCTCGTGCGCTTCAACGACATGGTCCTGAAGGGGAGCGGGCGCTACGTCCAGTCGGGGGTCGGGGAGGACCAGCGCTACCGGTACGAATACCGGCTCTCCGCCACCGATGAGGAGTTTGAGGTCCTCGATGTCTGCGACGGGATCTTCGCCTGGAATTTCCGCCGCATCGGCCAGAACCCCCCCCAAGTGGAGCGGATCGACGTCCGCCGGATCCGCGAGCGCCTCGACACGCTCGGCATCTCCCACCGTCAGGACCAATCGGCCTACCTCGGCGGCATCCAGCGCCACCTCGGGCTGCTCCGCCAGTACTTTCACTTCGCGTCGATCACGCCGGCGGCGATCGACGAGCTCCCGGTGTGGCGGATCGAGGGGACGTGGGACCGCGACACGCTCGCCTGGATCGTCAAGGAGAAGGCGGAGGCCATCAAGAGCGAGGCGGGCGTCGCACCGAACGAGCTCCCCGACGGCATGCCCTATAGTGTCCGGCTCTCGATCAGCAAACGGGAGCTCTTCCCCGTGCGCGTCGAATGGCTGGCCGTGCCGGGCCGGCGGCCGACCCCGCCGGCTCCGCTCCAGGTGATCGCGATGATGGAGTTGTACGACGTCCGCATCGGCGAGCCGGTCGACGTGTCGGCGTTCGTCTACAAGCCGGCCACGGAGGGGCTGAGCGACATCACCGACGGCTACCTGCCGCAGGTCCAGCCGCTGCGGCAGTGACGGCCGGTCACCCTCCGCCGATCCAGCCCGCCTCGACGAGCCGGACGGCGGCGTCGATCGCCGCCTCCATGCTCGTCGGATCGGCGGCGCCGCGACCGACGATGTCAAACGCGGTGCCGTGCGCGACGCTCGTGCGCACGATCGGTAACCCGAGCGTGATGTTCACCGCCCGGTGCATCCCCAGGAGCTTGACCGCGATGTGCCCCTGATCGTGGTACTGGGCCACGATCCCGTCGAAGGCCCCGTGGGCGGCCCGCAGAAAGAGCGTGTCGGCGGGGAAGGGCCCGTCGGTATCGATCCCGGCAGCCTGCAGCGCGGCGACGGCCGGGACGATGATCCGCCCCTCTTCGTCGCCGAACAGCCCCCCCTCGCCGCCGTGGGGATTGAGGGCCGCCACACCGATCCTCGGGCGCCTCCCGAGAAGCGCTGTCAGGAGTGGAGCCAGTCGCTCCCCGGCGGCGACGATCCCCGCCGTCGAGAGTCGGCCGAGGGCGCTGGCGAGCGCCTCGTGGAGCGTCACATGGACGACCCCCAGCCCCCGTCCCCCCGGAATCGTCCCGACCGCCGGCGTTCCCGACAGCGGAGGGAGCCAGAGCATCATCGACGCGGCGGCATCGGGGAGCCCACAGGCCCGCGCCAGCCATTCGGTGTGGCCGGGGAGTTCGTGCCCGGCCGCATGGAGCGCTGCTTTGTGGAGCGGGCCGGTGACGAGAGCGGCATGGCGACCGGCATCCCGCACGATCCGGAACGCCAACTCCAGCGCCCCCACGGCCGCCCGACCGCCGGCCGCCGAGATCCGTCCCCGCGGCACCTCTTCCCCGCTGCCCCCTGGGTCGATGGCCAGGACGGTTCCGGCGGTCGAGGGGCGCGGATCATCCACCGCCACCCGCTCCACGGCCAGCCGCGGCAGCGCCGGCACGCAGCGGAGCACTTCGTCGAGGAGCTCGGGCCGGGCGACGACGCGGAGCCGGGCCCGAGCGTGAGCCGCGCTCCTGCTCCAGGCCGCCAGGACGACCTCCGGACCGATGCCGGCCGGATCGCCACACGTCAGGCAGACGACGGGGCAGGGGGGGGGCGGGGCAGGGGGGAAAGCGGGGAGAGGGGGGTGGCCGGTGGCAGGCAAGGGATGGCTATCGGCTGGGAGGAGAGAGACCGAAAACGGGACGCGAAACACCGCAGCCAAAGAGGGCGAGCGGTGTGAAAACCGTCCCATCAGCCTATAGTTTCGTGTCGCTGTCCGCACCCCACGCCTGCTCCGAGGAGTGTCTTGGCCGATGGAACGAGTCTATTCCCGAGCGGCGATGTTCGCGGTGGCCCTGATGCTGGCGACGGCGCTGCTCGGACTGTGGATCGGTGATCTCCATGGTCAGACCGATCGGGGTGTGCTCCGCTGGGGAACCGTCCACCGCCTCTCGGGGGTGTTTGCGGCCCTCATGGTGGTCCTCGTCAACAGCATGGGGGTGACCTACTTCATTGGTACAGGACGGTGGTGCCGGGAGGTGGTGGAGACCTACGGACTGTCGGCAGCGCTCATCCACCGTTCGAAGGCGATCAAGCGGGCAGCGTTCCCCTTGTCGGTGATCGGAATGCTCGCCGTGGTGGGGATTGTGGCCCTTGGGGGAGCAGCCGATCCGGCCACCGGCCGCCCCGGAACGCAACTCTGGGTGACGCCCCACCTCGTCGGCGCCATGGCGCTGGCGGCCCTCATCGCCTGGTGCTTCCAGTCGCAGCTGCCGCGGATCCGCCGGCAACAGGCGCTCATCGAGGAGGTGCTGGGGGAGGTTCGTGAGATCCGCCGCGCCCGCGGCCTCGATGTCGAGGGCTGACGACGGCTGAGCCCCGGCGAGACCACCTCGAAGGGGCACTCGCTCAAGGTGCCCCGGAGCCGGGGAGTGCGGCCGCGACGTCTCGTGACGACGCGAGGATGCCACGCTCGGCGAAGGTGATCCCGGCCGCGACCGTGATCCCCAGCGCCAGCGACGCTGACAGGAGGAGCCGGTCATGGCTGTGGAACTCCACTTCCGGGAGGAGGTCGGCGGCGGCGATGCAGATGAACGCCCCCGCCGCCAAGCCTAGCGAAGCCCCAAGGAACTCCCCCCGGCCGCTGCCGGTGCCGGGGAGGAAGACGAGGAACAGGATCGCGCCGAGCGGCACGAGGAGGGCGTGGGCGAGATTCACGATCCGCTGGAGGCGCGGGGACGCGTTCGCCTTGAGCATCAGCGCCGCGATCAATCCAGCGTCGATCGGCTTGTGGAGAAGAATCGCAAGCAACGGGGCCAGTCCGGTCAACACCCCGCCGCGCCCCGCGGGGAGATCCATCGCGGCGGCGAGGGCGGCGCCGTCGGCGAGGCTGTGGACCGCGAGCCCGGCGAAGGCACCGTACCAACCGACGCCCCCCCGGCCCGGCGCCGGGGTCGCGGGGGGATGATCGTGGCGGGGGGCGTGGGTGTGGCCGTCGGACGCGCCGTGATCACATCCCCCGGCCGGCCCGTGTTCCGGGTCGGCGGCATGATGGGCGTGGCCGTGGAAGGCCCGCTCGAGGAGGAACATCAGAAAGAAGCCAGCGAGAACCCAGGGGGCGGTGTCATCGACGCGCCCGCCGCAGGCCCGGGTGGCGTGGGGAAGGAGGTGGAGAAACGCCACCCCGAGGAGGATTCCCCCGGTGAACGACAGGAGCACCTGCATCCGCCGATGACCGAGCCGCAGAAACGCCACCGACGCCCCTCCGGCGTAGGCGGCCGCGGTCGTCAGCAGGAGGCCGATCATGAGCGCCCGGGCGTCGACGCCGGCGATCGGAAGCAGCGCGACCGACGGGGCGACCATGGGCAGACCGGAGCGTGGGGGACAGGGGAGAAATCACTATCACCTCGCCGCGGCGGTTCGGCAAGGTGCCAGACGACCGCGGGGGATCGGCTTCCACCTCGTGGCGTCAGCGGCGGTAATTCCACGGCGCCGGCGTCGTCGGCATCGACCGGGCGGCCTGCTCCATCTGCTGACGGACGTACTGCCTCGTCGGCAGCGACTTCTCGCTCCAGTGCGCGTCAGTCGCCGAAAGAACGCCGAGGGCCACGACGAGGACGTAGCTCAACAGGTTCGACCAGGCCTCGGGGCCGTAGAACTTCATCGCCGTTCCGAAGGACGTCTTGAACTTCGGGCCGAAGTGCCCTTCCCTGACGCTCCAGATCTCGTCGAGCACCAGATGAATGAGGAAGCCGAGCACGACGGCGCTGGCCATGTAGTACCGATGGAGCGGTTCCTCGGCACCGAAGGAGAGGAAGGCCACCTGGCCGGCCACGGCCGCGGCGGGAAGGCTGTGGAGCATGCCGCGCTGGGCGGCGTACCTCGACACCAGCCAAGCCGCGCCGTACCGCACGGCGAGATAGAGCGAGGCACCGGCGAGAACGGTCGCCTCGGACGACAATCCCGCCTGCTGGAAGCGATGGATCATGAGGAGCGGCAGGACCGCAGCGGCAAAGCCGGCGCTCTCCCGTGCCGACTCTTCGTCGCCGCTGTCGAGGTCGGGCAGCACCCCGGCGAGCACGCAGAGCACGCTGGCGAGCAGGCACGTCGAGGGGGGCATGCCACCGATCTGCCACGCCGCGACGGCATATGCCGCCCCGGCCACGGCCGATCCAGTGATATGCACGCGCAGTCCGGGCACCGCATCCCTCCCTGGCGATTCAACGAGCCAATAATCCCGCCCGCGCCTGGTGGGCGCAGCGACATCCGCGTTCCTCGGGCTTCCTTGCCTCCGGGACACTGATCCTTGTCAGTTGTCGGCAGGGCCGTCGCCGCAGCGTCAACACCACCCCGCGGCGCGGCGAGCGCTGCCGGAGCGGCAAGGTCGGTCGGCAACGGCAGGTTCGGTAGACGAGGCCCTTTCCGCACAACCGGCGAAGCCGGGAAAGCGACGTCAACGGGGAAAACCAAGGCACAGAACACCCAATCCTCCAAGGGCCCCCAAGAGCCGCAATCAACGCAAGTAATGCAAATCGCACCATCCACCCTGCTTCCGCCGGACAGTGCCCCGGCTGCCCGTCAAAAAAACCGGCAGCTCCCCCCTGCCCCCGTCGCGGCCGCGGGTCGCGCGATTCCCGCGGCAAATGCCCTTCGACACCGGCCCCGGCATCCCTACACTCCCACCCCCGCCGGGCTGGCCCGAAACACGCCCGGCCGAGTGATCACCCCCACCGCTGACGAGGAGACCGGACGTGGCCGTCGAGGGATACGACCTGGTGATGATCGGCCTCCTCGCCGTCGCCGCCCTGCTCGGCTACTTCAAGGGGATGGTCTGGCAGCTGGCATGGATCGCCGGGATCGTCGCCAGTTCGTTCGTAGCCCTGCGGTTCGCCCCGCAGTTCGCCCACCTCTTCGGACAACAGGAACCGTGGAACCGGTTCCTCGCCATGCTCGCGCTCTACGTCGGCACGTCACTGGCGGTGTGGATTTTCTTCCGGCTCGTGTCGGGATTCATCAACGCCATCCATCTCTCCGCCTTCGACCACCAGCTCGGACTGCTCCTGGGCCTAGCGAAGGGGGCGTTACTGTGCATCGTTGTGACCTTCTTCGCGGTCACACTCGCCCCCGACTACCGCCATCAGATTGTCGCCAGCCGGAGCGGCCGCTTCGTGGCCGAGCTCATCGTCCGCGCCGACACCTATCTCCCCAAGGAGATCCACGACACCGTCGAGCCATTCGTCGACCAGTTCGAGCGTCAGTTCGCCCAACCTGGCGTGGGGCAAAACGGCGGACCGGACGCCGGCTCGCCCCCGGGGTTCGGAGTGCCGGCCGGGCAACTGGCCGGCGGCGGCCTGTCGCTGAAGACGCTCATGGACGGGGTCAGCTCGGCCGCGGCCTGGGCCGGAGCGGAGCAGGGGAGTGGAGCGGTGCATCAGGCCGGGGGCGCCCTGCCACCGGGGAGCGCTTGGTTCGCCCCTCCGGCAGGCCAGATGCCGGCCCCGGTCGTCGCGCTCCCGGGAGGGTTCCAGCCGATCGCCCCGGCCCCCATTCAAGAAGCTCCCCGACCGACCGGAAGCCGCTACGGGAACCCCGCTCCCACTGGCTATCCTGTCGGCGCCCAGTCACCGCTGCCGCTCCGCTAACCAGCCGAGCGGGGGAACGGCATGTGGATCGCCAACCGTGGCAAGGGACCCTTCGACCCCGGCGATCTGCACGATTGTCGCGCGGCCCTGAAGAGGAGCAGGGGGCAGCATGGCGGCACCAGGCCTCGGCAGGGAAAAGGGCGTTTTCCCCGGGAAAAAACGGCCCTAAATCGGACATAAGAGACATTATCGGACGTTGGGGAGAGGAGTGAATCAGGCCGCGTTTCAGGCGGGAACTGGTTTCTCTTCGAGGAACCTCCCCATCGCCCGGAACTTCCCGTAGCGGGAATCGACGAGCACCGGGGTCGGCTGCGTGAGCAGCTCCTTGAGCGACCGGACGAGAAAGTTCTTCACCCGACTGGCCATCTGGCGCGGATCGCGGTGGGCACCGCCGGGCGGCTCCTCGATGACTCCGTCGATGACTCCGAGCGACCGCAGATCGTGCGACCGCATCTTCAGGGCCCGGGCCGCCTCGGCCTTATGCTCGGCGCCTTTCCAGAGGATCCCGGCGCAGCCCTCCGGGCTGATGACGCTGTAGTAGGCATGCTCGAGGACGGCCACCCGGTCGCCAACACCAATCCCAAGCGCCCCCCCAGAGCCTCCCTCGCCGATGACCACGCAGACGATCGGGACCGGGAGAGTCGCCATGAGGAACATGCTCTCGGCGATCACCTGGGCCTGGCCGCGTTCCTCGGCGCCGACGCCGGGATAAGCGCCGGGGGTGTCGATGAGGCAGATCACCGGCAGGCCGTACTTCGCCGCCAGCCGCATCTTGCCCATCGCCTTGCGGTAGCCCTCGGGATGGGCGCAGCCGAAGTGGCACGCCTGACGCTCGGCGAGCGTTTTTCCTTTTTGGTGGCCGACGACGAGCACCTTGTGGCGGTCGAGCTTCGCAAACCCGGTCAGCATTGCCGGGTCGTCACCGAAGGCCCGGTCGCCGTGGAGCTCGACGAACTCGTCGAAGACGAGCGAGACGTAGTCGCTCGTCTTCGGCCGGTCGGGGTGGCGGGCGACCTCGACGGTTTGCCAGGGATCGAGGCCGCCGAAGACCCGCTTCTGGATCTCGACGAGCTCACGCTTCAGCCGTCGGAGCTCCTCCTGTTGGAGGGCGCCGAGCGGCGCGGCCTCCAGAGCGGCGATCCGGTCCTCGATCTCGTAGATCGGCTTCTCGAGGGGAAGCCGGTGCAGGCCGCGGGACATAGGGCGCTCCGGGCGCGGAGGTGGGAGCAAGGGGACGGAGGTGGGACCAAGAGGGCACTCTCCGAAAGTTTCCCATGGCCGCGCGGCAGGAGTCAATTCGAGTTGACGTTGGCCAGCAGCGTGGCGGGGCCCACAGGGCGGCGGCTCACGCGGCGCCCGGATCCCGCTCGAAGAACCGCACCTGCTTCAATTGGCGGACGATCTCCTCCATCGAGGCGGGGCGGTCGGCGGGCTTCTTCGCCATCATCTGCCGGATGAGCTTCGACGCCGCGGCGGTGACGTTGCGGTTGGTGGCCTCGATGAGGGGTGCGGCAGCATAGATGTGCTTGCCGAGGAGATCGTTCTGGTCGGCTCCGGTGAACGGCGGCGTGCCGGCGAGCATCTCGTAGGCCAGACAGCCGAGCGAGTAGACATCGGAACGGAAATCGAACGGCTGCCCCCGGATCTGCTCGGGGGCCATGTAGCTGGGCGTTCCCTGGGCCTGCTTCTTCGTCCACAGGAGCCGGGCCAGGGCGCCCGGGGGCTGCCCGGCGATGGCGTAGTCGAGGACGCGCACGTCGCCGTCGGGGGCAACGAGGACGTTGGCTGGCTTCACATCGCGGTGAACCCACCCCTTGCCGTGGAGGAAACCGAGCCCCTCGGCGATACCGAGGAGGATCTTCACCGCCTTGGGCATCGTCCGCTCTCGTTCGGTGGCGGAGGTGATGCCGCGGCGGAGGTTCGGATGGGGGAAGAGATCCATGACGAGACAGGGCATCCGCTGGTGGACCTCGAGCCGGTGGATGCGGATGAGGTGGGGATGGTCGAGATCCTGCCCGACCCGGAGCTCGTGCTCGAGTTGCTTTCGCTGCGACTTGTCGGCGATGAACTCGCTCATCAGAACCTTGACCGCCACCTGGCGCCCTTCGCTGGTGTCGAAGGCGCTCCATACCTGGCACTGCCGGCCGAGCCCAAGCTGCTGCTGGAGATTGAGCGGACCGAGCCGATCGGGGGGTTTGGCCATAGTGCGTCGCAGCTGGGCGGAGAGTCAGGTGGAAGCTGGTGGGCGTGGGGGGCGGATACGGTTGGGATCGATAGAGATCGACATGAGCACGAGCCCCTGGGGGGGCGCCGTTGGCCCGGCGGCCGGCCGATGCCGGGCCGCGAGCACCCCGGCCATCCAGTCGGAGCGGCGCCGGCCGCATCCGACCATGACGAGCGACCCGACGATGATCCGCACCATGTTGTGGAGGAATCCATTTCCCTCCACCTCGACCCACAGTTCGGTATCGGGGAGATCGTCCCCCCCCCGGCGCCGGCTGAGGTCGAGCCGGTGGATTGTGCGCACTTTCGACAGCCGGGTGGAGGGCATCGTCTCGAAACTGGTGAAATCGTGCTCCCCCACCAGCGCCTCCGCCGCGACCAGCATGGCTTCGAGATCGAGGCGCGACTTCCACCGCCAGACGAGGTGCCGGGCGAGCACCGGGCGCCACGGGGCGTCGTGAATCCGGTAGCGGTAGATCTTGCTGACGGCCCCCCAGACCGGATCGAAGCCCGCGGCGACCTCCTCCCCATCGACGACCGTCACGTCCGGGGGGAGCCGGGCATTGATGGCCCGCACCCAGGTGCGGGCGTCGTGCTCCGCCGTGGTTTCAAATGACACCACCTGCCCCAGGGCGTGCACGCCGGCATCGGTCCGGCTCGAGCCACGGGGCACGACTTCCTCGCCGCTGACCTCCCGGATCGCCGCGGCGAGGGTCCCCTGCACCGTCGCCCGCCCAGGCTGGGACTGCCACCCTGAGAACCGGGTGCCTTCATAGGCCAGCGTAAGGCGGAACGTGCGCGTCATCAACGCACCGCCGCCCCGTCCCTTGCGGCCATCTTCGCCGCCAGATGTTCGGCGATCTGGACGGCGTTCGTGGCGGCCCCCTTCCGCAGATTGTCGGAGACACACCATAGCGCGATCCCGCACGGGCTCGAGTCATCCTCGCGGATCCGCCCCACGAACACCTCATCCCGGCCTTCGCAGTCGCGCGGCAGCGGGTAACGTTTGGCATCGAGATCGTCGACAACCACGATCCCCGGCGCCTGCTCCAGGAGCCGTCGAGCCTCGGCGGCGGTGAGCTTCCGCTCGGTCTCGATGAGGATCGATTCGCTGTGACAGTTGGCCACCGGCACGCGGATGCAGGTCGCGCAGACGCCGATCGACTCGTCGCCAAGGATCTTCCGCGTCTCGTGGACCATCTTCAGCTCCTCGCTCGTGCTCCCTCCGGGACGAGGGGAGCCGATCTGCGGGATGAGGTTGGCGGCGATGTGGTGGGGGAACACCGATTTTGTCTCCCCCCTTCCCTCCAACCACGCCGCCGTCGCGTCGCGGAGCTCGGAGGTTGCCGCCAGGCCTGCGCCACTGACCGCTTGGTAAGTGCTGACGATGACGCGCCTCACCCGCGCCGCGTCATGGAGCGGCTTCATCACCATCACCATCTGGGTCGTCGAGCAATTCGGGCTCGCGATCAATCCCGTGTGCCGGTCGATGTCGCCTGGATTGACCTCGGGGATCACCAGCGGGACATCGGGACGCATGCGGAAATAGCCACTCTCGTCGACCACCACCGTGCCCCGCTCCACGGCCCACGGGACGAACTCGGCAGCGACCTCGTCCGGCGTGCTGCCGATGGCGATCTGCACCCCCTCGAACGATTCCGGACGGAGCACCTCGACATCCATCGTCGCCCCCGCGACGGTGAACGGCTTGCCGGCCGTCCGTGGAGAGGCGAGGAGCTTGATGCGCCGGGCGGGGAACTGTCGGGCGAGGAGCGACTCGACGATGATCCGGCCTACGGCGCCGGTAGCGCCAACGACTGCGATGGTGTCGATCATGGAATACGTTCCGGGCTTGGCCACGGGGTGAGGAGGAGGAAAACGAGGCGCGTGATCAGTCACGGCCGGGACGGTCGGCATGGAGGCCCCGGAGGAGCCAGCGCCAGGTCGCGGCCGGCACGAAGGCGAGGTTGGCGGCGATCATCGCTAGGCCGAACTCTCCCATCCCCATCGCCAAGCCGATGCCGAGGTGGACAAAGATCCCCATGGCGATCGCCAGCCGTCGCGTCAGCCGCGGCCACACAAGAGCCGGATAGGAGACCTCCCAAAAGACCGTCCCGAGCGTGAACAGGTTGACGAGGAGCGGATGGCGCGCGAGCCAGGTGATGTCGAGCGTCCGGTAGCGAGTGTTGGCCGCCGCGCCCCACAGCGCCGTTCCCTCCCACCAGCTCGCCCCGAAGAGTTTGGCGATGCCGGAGAAGAAATAGACGACGCAGAGATGAACCTGAATGAGCCGCAGCGCGATGTTGGCCGACACCGACGGCCCGTCCCCGGAGGTGGCGATCCCTAACCGGCGATCGAGCGACAGGACCGCGCCGGCCGGCCCGATCGCCAGTGGGATCAGAAGCATACCCAGGGCATCGTCGAACCCGAAGACGGTCAGTGGCGTACGGTTGACCGCCGCGAGGAAGCCGACGAGCGCGACCCACGCCGCGACAGGGGTCGCCAGTCCGACGGCGAGACAGGCCGCCGCGACGAGCGTGACGAGGACGAGCGCCCGGACCGCCGTGGGGGACGAGAGGGCAAAGAACCAGCTCCACTGCCACGGCTGGTCGTTCATCCGCTCCACGTCACCATCGCGGAGCCAGCCGTGCGGGCCGAAGAAGGCATCGACATCCATCAGCCACACCGCACAGCTCCAGGCCAGGAGGGTGCCGGCGATGATCCGCACGATCGCCAAGGGGAGCGGATCGGCGGGGGTGAACCAGAAACGGTCCCAGGCCTCTCCCCAGGCAGCAAACCACCCCTGCTCGGAACTCCCCCCCTGCCCTGCCGGCTGGCCGGTGAACACCGCACTCCCCTTCCCCACCGCAGTCGATCGGGCAGCGGGAACCGACTCGACCGCGCTCCAAGGCCCGGGGATAACGTCCGCCGGACGAGGCTCCGATCGGCCGCTCTGCGGCGGCAGTCGACGGTGCTGGCGGCTCATCGGTTCAGCTCCGCAGAGGAGGCGAAGGCGTAAACCCCCAGCGGCGTCTCGATATCGGGGGCCGAGCGACCGGCGATCGTGTCCTCGGGGGCAGGGAGATCGAACTCGACCATCGACAGCTCGACCTCGACGCCGCCGTGACGCCGCAGCAACTGGCCCGCGACCCCCATCACGAGCGGCTGCCACAGCGGCTTCGACACTCGGCGGACGTCGGCGGGGGCGTCGGCGGCCGGCACGAGCCCGGCGATCTTCTCGGCGATCATGAATCGGCGGTGGTAGAGGAGCCGGGGCCAGTCGACGGCCGGGTCGGGAAGCTCACCGGAGAGCGTCGTTCCGTCGGGCATGCGCATCCCCCAGCGGATCGCATGCCCCGGGCCGGGGTCGGGGGCGAAGAAGCGGTAGCCATGGCCGAGATAAAGGGCACCCACGAGCGGCCTTAACGGCTGGATCATCCGTGTGGCAAGGGCGCTTGACGGCGCCGGGCCCGCCAGCGGAGGCACGATCACCAGCGCAAGGTAAAGGAGGATCGCAACCGTGGCGGTGGCCCGACCGATGCGCGTCCAGCGTGGGCCGGAGGGAGTGGCGGGGCTGGGAGGGAGGGCGTTCACGCTGCGTCGCGGCCGGACCACCGGCACGTCCATCAGGGTCGGAGCGATCGATCCAGGTTCACTCTACCAGCCCCGGGACGGTCGCTCCCCGGGGTGGGATCACGTTCGTTTCGGCCGCCGTTCCCCCGCGACTTGCGGAGGAACCGCGGCGGCAAAAAAAAGCTCCCGCGCGGCACGGGCCGCGCGGGAGCAGATCTCACCAAGATGGCCATCCGGCCAACGGTCAGCGGAGCGAGACCTGGGCGTCGGCCGAGGCGGTCCGCTGGGCGGGGTCGAGGCTCACCTCCACCGACTTCCCGGCGACGAGGTCGATGGTCTTCGAGACTACCTGCTCCTTGCCGTCGACGACGGTGGCAACCTTGATCTCGTAGTTCTTCCACGACTGGCCGTCCTTGAGGGTCGTCGTCTCGAAGAGGCGAACAGCCCCGCTCGACGACGTTTCGTTGCCGGCGAGCCAAACCTTGGCGTCGGCGGGCACGCGGAGGGTGAGGCTGGTCTTCGGCATGTTGACGGCCGTGTCGAAGATGACGTTCGAACGGTCGCCCGCCGTCAGCGTGACCGACTTGGTCTGCTCACGCGGGGTGCCGTCACGGTCGACGACCATCTTCACGACGAACTCGTAATCCTTGCCGGCCTCGAGGCCTCGGGAGACGAACCGACGCTGCGCGCCGGTCGCCGAGGTCTTGGCCCCGTTGACGAACACCTGGGCATCGGCCGGGAGGTTGACGACGAGCATCGCGCCGTCGGCGGGCACCGTCTCGACCGCAGCACCCGGCGTGCCGATGATCTCGCCACCGTCGTACGACGGAGTCCCATAGACCGGGGTGGAGTACGACTCACTCATCACCCGGTTGCTCTCGACCGGATAGCCGGTCGAGTACTCGCTGCCGCTGGAGTAGGCCGGCGAGGAATAGCCGCCGTACGAGCCACCGCCGTAGGAACCGCCCGAGCTGCCCCCCGACGACCCGCCCGAGCTCCCGCCGTAGGAACCGCCCGAGCTACCCCCCGACGACCCGCCCGAGCTCCCGCCGTAGGAACCGCCCGAGCTGCCCCCCGAACTGCCACCGGTAGAACCGCCCGAGCTGCCTTGGCGGCGGTAGGCCCGCATCGCCTTCTTCTGGGCGTGGTGGGCGAAGAGGCCGCCGTGCGACCCACCCGACGAACCGCCATAGCAGCCGTAGGAGCCATAGGAGCCACCGGACGAACCGCCGGCACCGTAGCCGCCCGACGAACCCCCGTAGGAGCCACCAGCCGAGCCACCCGACGAACCCCCGTAGGAGCCACCAGCCGAGCCACCGCCCGACGAACCACCCGAGCTCCCGCCGGACGAGCCGTTGGAAGCGCTATAGCGATGGTGCCAACCGGCATGCGCATCGCAGGCGGTCGCGACGACCGCGAGAAAGGTAACAATTCCGGCAAACTTGCCGCTGTGACGAAGGACCGACATCGGGATCTCTCTCCGGTGAATGGGTGGATGGTGAATGGTGGAGGTGAAGCAAAGTGAACTGGAAGGGACCGCCCCGCGCCCGGAACCCGCTGACCGGGTGCCGTACCGACCGCATGAGGCAAAGATAATTTGCCGATCGGGCAAAGCAAGCAGTTTAGGCAAACAGGGTCGTGTTTGACGACCAGACCCGTAGAAGATGGGTGGATTGTGACGGATAGGAGGGGCGGTGCACGGAAGACAACCTACCCGGTTTCCCCCATCCACCCGAATGAACGGACCCGGAGGGTTAGCCCACCAATCCCCAAGCAAGTCCGCGAGGGGTAGCCTCCCTGGCTGCCAGACCAGCGCCACCGGGGAGAGCCATGCCCCGAACCGAAGCCGGCGCCTTGCCACCGTTAGCGGGCGATCCCCTCGATGCGGACGTCATCCGCCTCGAGCCTGCCGGTTCCCCCGAGCATCCCCACCAGGACAATCGCCTCCCGCGCCCAGACGGGCACCGTCAGGGTCCCCTGCAGGTGCCTCCAGGGAAATGTCCCCTTCCCCACCGGAAGCAGCGCCCGCGAAGAACGGCTCCGCCGTTCGTCAAAGAATTGGATGCCGAGGGCCGGCAGTTCTTCCGGCGAATATCCCTCGCGGAGCGTTTCGCCACGGACCTCGAGTGAAACCGCCAGCCGGCCGATCGCACGACCATCGACCGCAAACCCCTGGAAGAGTTGGGCGGGCCTCCCCTTCTCGGCATTCTCCAGGCGCAGGAAGCGTGTCCCCTCCGGCGCGTCGGGCGCCTCGACAAGCTCCATTTGCCGTCCGTAATACCACGACATCGGCACCTCCACCCCGGCCAGGAGATCCTCGAAGCCGCCGTTGCCGATGGCCGGCCGGGTGCCGTCGGGCTGCACGACCCTCGCCTCCTCCGCCTCGCCGGTCATCGGAACAAACAGGCTCGGCACGAGCGACTCGCGCACCATCTCGCCGTCCCGTTTCGTGAGGAGGACGAGCATCTGGTCGTAGCGCTCGCCGACCGGGATCACCATCCGCCCGCCTTCGGTCAACTGCTCCACGAGCGGTTGGGGGATCTCCTCGGGGGAACAGGTAACGATAATCTTGTCGAACGGGGCATGCTCCGGCCATCCCTGGAAGCCGTCGCCGATCTTCGTGATCACGTTCTTGTAGCCGAGCCGGGCGAGGATCCGCGCGGCCTTCTCGCCGAGCGGCTTGTTGATCTCGATCGAATAGACCGTCTTCACCAGGGGCGAGAGCACCGCCGCCTGGTAGCCGCTGCCGGTGCCGATCTCGAGAACCCGATCGGTGGGCCGTGGCTCGAGCCGCTCGGTCATGTAGGCGACGACGAACGGCCCGGAGATCGTCTGCTTCTCGCCGATCGGCAGCGCCATGTCGACGTAGGCGAGGTGGCGCTGCGGCGGGGGGACGAACTCGTGCCGCGGGGTCGTCCGCATGCTCTCGAGGACACGGGGATCGGTGACCCCGCCGGCGGCGATGTCCTCCAGCGCCATCCGCTCCCGCAGGCTTCTCATCCGTTCGGCGGTGGCGTCGGGGGGCGCCGCGGGCACCGTGGCCGATGCCAGCATCACCGCCGCCGCAAAACTTCCCCACGCCCACGCCCGCTTCATGGCCGCCCTCTGGTTTCGCTCAGCCCCGCTTCGCCGCGGTCACTTCGCCGCGGTCACTTCGCCGCGGTCACTTCGCCGCTTCGATCTCGAGCAATTCCATCTCGAAGACGAGGACCTCCCCCGGCTCGATCACGGGGGGCGAGCCTTCGTCGCCATAGCCCAGGTCGGGCGGCACCCACAGCCGCCATTTCGAACCCACCGGCATCAGCGCGAGCGCTTCCTGCCACCCGGGGATCACCTGCTGGACCGGGAACCGCAACGGCCCCTGCGCCGGATCGCTGGCATCGAATTGCTTCCCGTCGAGGTGCGTGCCGCGGTAGTGGGTCGAGACGACGTCGGTCGGCTTCGGCTTCGGTCCGTCCCCGGCCTGGAGCACCTCGTACTGCAACCCGCTGGGGAGCATCACGATCCCCTTCTTACCCTTGTTGGCGGCGAGAAACTGCGCGGCCTTCGCCCGGTTCGATTTCCCCTTCTCCACCATCTGCTGGCGGAAGCTCTCCCGCTCCTTTTGCATCCGGGCCTCGAACGCCTGAAGCGCGGCGGTGAGTTGCTCGTCAGGAAGCCGCGGCGGGGTGCCACGGACGGCATCGGAGAGCCCCTGCGCCAGCGCGGAAAAGTCAAACGGGGCCTTCTGAGCGCGGAAGTCGGCGGCGATTTGACTACCGATGCGGAGGCCGAGGGCATAGCCGAGCGTCCCCTCCGGCGTGTCGAGGGGAGCCTCACCCGGGGGCGCCAGCGGCTGGGCGGCGGGGCGCTTGGCCGCCGGCGCCCCCGGCTGGGCGGCGGCGTGAGGGGGAGACACGAAGGCGGCAAGCGTCACGGCGACAGCCGCGACGGCCCCCCTCCCCTGCCCTGCGATCCCGCGCCCCCCTGACCGACCGACTCCCTTGCGATCCATCTCTTCTTCCTCCCTCACGGCTCTTTGGATGACGTGCCTGATCCCTGGCAACCCGCGTCATAGACGCCGCTGGCGAGTCTACCAATCTCCCCCCGTCCTTCCTGCGCCATCCCTCCGCCCCACGCGCCCCGGACAGTGATCACGGGGCCTGGTCGGTAGCCCGGTCGCCCTCCACGGCCGGCCGACCGAGCGACCCGCGTGTGATCTCGAGGAAGGCCGTTTCCAGATTCACCTCCGACTCGCGCATCGACTGGAGCCGGAATCCCTCGGCGACGAGCCGGGCCGCCAGCGGCGACGGGTCATCGTAGCCGGCGGCAAGCGTCACGAGCACCTCGCCGTCGCGGACGGCGACCTTGTCCGCTTCGGGGCTCTTCTCGACCACCTTCGCGGCCGGTTCAGGCGGACCGGCGACGCGGATCCGGATGACAGGGCGGCCGCGGACCTGCGCGAGGAGGTCGCCGACGTCGCCGCAGGCCAGCAGCCGCCCGTACTCGATGATCCCGACCCGATTGCAGATGTCGGCGAGCTCCGGAAGGATGTGGCTGCTGACAAGGATCGTCTTGCCCAGCCCCTGGAGCCGCTTGAGCAGGCCGCGCATCTCGATCCGGGCCCGGGGGTCGAGCCCGCTGGCCGGTTCGTCAAGGAGGAGGACCTGCGGGTCGTGGAGGAGGACGCGGGCCAGCCCCAGGCGCTGCGTCATTCCGCGTGACAGGCTTGTCACGAGCTCGTCGCGCTTGACCGTCAGATCGACCAGCTCCAGCGAACGCTCGGCGACACGGCGACGCTCCGGCCCGGCAATCCGGTAGGCAGCGGCGAAGAACTCCAGATACTCGATGACACGCATGTCGTCGTACACCCCGAAAATGTCGGGCATGTAACCGATCGCGCGGCGGATCTCCCTGGGGTGGGTGTAGATCGAATGGCCACAGACGTAGGCCTCGCCCCAGGTCGGCGAGAGAAGCGTGGCGAGGATCCTGATGGTCGTCGTCTTGCCGGCACCGTTGGGGCCGATGAAGCCGAACAGGTCTCCCTGCTCGAGCTTGAGATCGAGCGACTCCAGAGCGGAGAAATCGCCATACTTCTTCGTCAGGTCGATAGTCTCGATCATGGGCTACGTTTCTCAACGGAGAACTTGTCCAAGGGAATGACGATCCGCCACGTGGCCTCGGCCGGGGAATCGTCGACCGGCGGGGCGGGCCCCGGGTCGCCCCTCCCTGCCCCGCACGACCAGGCCGTTCCCGCTGGACCACGGCCGACGAGGATCGCCCGATCGATGGGGAGGAGCGGTGAGAGATCGATCCGCCCCAATCGGCCGGCCTCGAGGGACGTGTACGACGCCCCCCCAGCCGCGGCGTGGAATCCGGCCACCTCGAGGATCCGCTCGACATCGGTATCGTCGACGCGCCACGCTTGAGTCTGCGTGCGGTCGTAGACGGTGGCGCTGCGAGTCAGGAAGGAGGCGAGCGTCCGCGGGCCCTTGCCCGACTCCGGATCGAACCGCGTGCCGGGGTCAAACGCACCGACGTCGTAGGTCCAACCGGCATGGAACAGGGAACACTCCTGCAGCGCGAACGGGAGCCGGCTCTCGAGGACGCCGCTCAACGTTCCCTGTGCGTCCCGCCGAAGAGTCGAAACGACCGGCAATTCGGTGAGCGGAGCGATCCACTCCGCCTCGAACAACCGGCTCGATGACGCCGCCACCGGGACCCGATCGAGGCCGGTGAGCCCCGCGGCCGAAAGGTAGGGAACGCTCGCCAGAGACGGATGCGCCGTCGGACAGTCGACCGCACCGATCCCCCGCCCTCCGGCCCCGTACCAACTGACGACCGCCGTCCGGTCAGCGGCGACGAGCCCGGCGGTCGACGGGACCGCGCCGAGGTCGACCACGGCGTTCGCCGGCGACCAGATCCCGAAAACGGATGTCCCGCGGGCGATCTGCCCTGCCACGTCGAGATCGACAAGATCGGCCCGACGGACGCGCCATTCCGCCCCCTTCCATCGATCCGCGGTCCACCACACCAGCCCGGCAAAGAGAATCACAACGGTCGGCAGCGTGATCCACGCCAGGCCAGGCCTCCCCCCACGCGACACCAGCCACCACTCCAGCGGATAGAGGCAGGCAACGTAAAGCAGGGCCAGTCCGGCGATCCATTCGAAGGGCACGGGGAGGACACCCTCAAACCGATCGACCCCCATCCGCAGCTGCCCGCCGAGGTCGAGCGACTGGCGGTTGACCTCCGCGGATCTCCCCCCCTTCCCCGACCGCCCGCCGAGGAGTTCGACGAGGAGCGAGTCGGTCCCCTGCCAATTGCGGAAGGCCCCCCGGTCGAGATCGATCCCCGCCCAGGTGACCGTGCCGAAACCATGGGCCCGGCGGACGACGAGGGGAAGATCGGTGGGGGCATTCCCTTCCCAGGCCTCGATCGCCCCATCGATCGCCTCCGGATCCTCGAAGAAGGGAACCTCGAGCCCACCGAGGACATTGCGATCGAGCGGTCGCCCCGCCTTGGAATAGGTTTCGATCGCGGCCGAGCGGCGCAGCGGCGCCATCCGCACCACGCGCCCTCCCCGCCCCGCGGGCCCCGGCAACCAGGCCGCCGCCGGCCCCTCCGACAGGCCCGGTGGTGCCGCCGACGCTCCTGCGAGGAACACGAGCCTCCCGCCGCGTCGCACCCACGCATCGACACCGGCGAGGGCAGCCGAGGGCGCGCTTGTCACGGCCGAGCCACAAACGACGATCGCGTCGGCCCCGTCGAGATCGAGACCTGCTGGCCCCAGCCCCGTAGCATCGGGGAGTGCGACGACGCGGATCCGCTCGCCATCCTCGCGCTGCAACAATCGGGCGGCGCGTTCCGCGCTCGGCAGATCCCCGATCACGAGCAGGACCTCATCGGTCGATTCCAGCGGTACCGGCAGGCGGAGGGGGGCCTGGGCCCCGCGGTCATCCTCGACGAGCACCCGCCCCGCCGGGCGGCCGAAGCGGACGCGGAACCGGCGCGGCGGATTGCCTGTCCCTTCCCCTATCGTGTCCCCCACGGCCGGGTAGCCGACCAGCTCGCCATCGGGATCCTCGACCCAGACGCGTGTGGCCGTCGCCGGCGTGATCAACAGTGGAGTCCAGGAGCCGGTCCGGTAGACGCCGTTGAACCCGACCGCGCCCTCCCACACCCCGGGCTCGGCCCCGACGGCGAGAGATGATGTGACCGCTGCGCACGCTACCAAGCATGCCAGCCACACCATCACCGACTCGACGGCATTACGCCGCGGCGCGAGGACCTGCAAACCGGCAGTCGGCCGAGCCTCGGCAGCAGGAAGCATCACGGCTTCTCCGCATCGGGGCAGGTACAGGCCAGGCGTCCGCAGCCCGGGCACCCCCCGCCGTACTTGCGTTTCACCGCCTCGTCGAGGTCGACATCGACGACGTTGGCAATCGTCACGAGCCAAGCGAGGACGTCGGCGAACTCCAGGGCGATCTCCTCCTTGCTGCCGCTGCGGAGCGCCGTGGCGAGCTCGCCGATCTCCTCGGTGAGCCACATGAAGGTCCCCTCAACTCCCCGGGCAGCATCCTTGTCGTGGTACATCCGCCGGATGAGCGACTGGAACTCGGAGAGCGTCATGGGGGGTCAACCTGGGGAACGGGTTGGAGGGGGGAACGGGCAAGGACGGGGCCGCCGCCACGGGCGGGCCAAGCCCTCCGCGAACGTCGTTTTACCCCGCGTGGCGACCGCCGGCGACATCCGGCGGCGAAGTCGGCTCGAACCGGGGGACAAACCAGGGATAGATCGCCGGGATGACCAGCGCCGTCAAGAGCGTGCTCGTGACGATACCCCCGATCACGACCGTCGCCAGCGGACGTTGGATCTCGGCCCCGGCGCTGGTTGCCATCGCCATCGGGAGAAACCCGAGGCTCGCCACCAGCGCCGTCATGAGCACCGGACGGATGCGGACCTCGGCGGTCAACAAGCTCGCCTCGCGCGGCGACATGCCCTCCTGCCGGGCATGCTCCGCGCCGCTGACCCACACCAGGCCGTTGAGCACCGCCACGCCGAACAGGGCGACAAAGCCGACGCCGGCCGCGATCGAGAACGGCATCCCGCGCAGCGCCAGCGCCGCCACGCCGCCAGAGGCCGCGACCGGCACCGCGCAGAAGATCAGCGCCGCCAGACGAAACGACTTGAAGCTCGTGTAGAGGAGCATGGCGATCAGGCCGAGCACGAGCGGGGTGATGAGCGCCAGTCGCCGGCCGGCCGACACGAGGTTCTCGAAGTCGCCTCCCCAGGCGATCGTGTAGCCCGTCGGCAGCCGCACCTCCCGATCGACCGCCGCCCGCGCCTCGGCGACGAAGCCGGCGACATCCCGGCCGCGGACGTTGGCCGAGACGTACGTCCGCCGCCGCGAGTTTTCATGCTCAATCGAAGGGGGCGTCTCCTCGTTGATGATATCGGCGAGCTCCCCCAGCGGCACAGGCCGGCCGGCAGCCGTGCCGACAGGGATCTGCGGAATGAGCTCGGCATCCTCACGCCACTGGCGGGGAAACTTCAGAATCAGCGGATAGCGCGGCCGCCCCTCGAAGATCACCCCCGCCGGAATCCCCCCCATCGCCGACACCGTCCGCATCACCTCGGCGCCGTCGATGCCGTGGCGGGCAAGCTGTTCGGGGCGGACATCGATCCGCGTGGTGGGGACGTTGGCCTGCCAGTCGGCCCGCACGTCGACCGCCCCGCGGATGCCGCGGAGCAACCGCTCGATCCGCTTTCCCAGGTTGCCGAGCGTGTTGAGGTCGTCGCCGTAGAGGAGCACGGCGACGTCCGACTTCACCCCGGCGACGAGCTCGTCGACACGCATCTCGATCGGCTGGCTGAAGCCGAAGTTCGCCCCGGGGACCGCCGCCGTGAGGGCTTCCGACATCCTCTCCACGAGCTCGTCGCGCGACACCTCGGCCGGCCACATTCGGCGCGGCTGGAGCATCACCCAGACGTCGGTCTGCTGCACCCCCATGACATCGTTGGCGATCTCCGGCCGCCCCGTCTTGCAGAACACCGTCCGGACCTCGGGGAACTCCTCCAGCACCTTCTCGATCCGGGTCGTGATCGCCACCGAATCCTCGAGGGTCGCGCTCGGCAGGCGCACCACCTCGACGAGCAGATCCCCTTCGTCGAGCCTGGGCATGAACTCCGCCCCGAGCCGCATCGCGACGGGGATCGTCGCCGCCACCAGCGCCGCCGCGCCGAACGAGATCCACACCGGGTGCCAGACGGCGAACCGGGCGACGGGGCGGTAGACCCGGTGGAAGA
>CAMBFA010000016.1 GCA_945865325.1 Candidatus Kuenenia stuttgartensis | reverse complement strand
CGAGCTCGTCGCGCGACACCTCGGCCGGCCACATTCGGCGCGGCTGGAGCATCACCCAGACGTCGGTCTGCTGCACCCCCATGACATCGTTGGCGATCTCCGGCCGCCCCGTCTTGCAGAACACCGTCCGGACCTCGGGGAACTCCTCGAGCACCTTCTCGATCCGGGTCGTGATCGCCACCGAATCCTCGAGGGTCGCGCTTGGCAGGCGCACCACCTCGACGAGCAGATCCCCCTCGTCGAGCCTGGGCATGAACTCCGCCCCGAGCCGCATCGCGACGGGGATCGTCGCCGCCACCAGCGCCGCCGCGCCGAACGAGATCCACACCGGGTGCCAGACGGCGAACCGGGCGACGGGGCGGTAGACCCGGTGGAAGAACCGCATCAGCAGCGGCTCGTGCTCCGGCTCGCGGCGGAGGAACGTCGCCGCCAGCACCGGCATGAGGGTCAGCGAGATGATGAGCGAGCCGAGGAGCGCGAAGAGCACCGTCAGGGCCATCGGCCGGAAGAGCTTCCCCTCCGTCCCCTCGAGGAACAGGATCGGCAGGTAGACCACCGCGATGATCAATTCGCCGAACATCGTCGGGCCACGGACCTCGATCGCGGCGTCGCGGACGATCGCCAGCTTCGATTCCCCCGGCGCCGCCAGCCCAAGCCGGCGAACGCAGTTCTCGACCATGATCACCGAGCTGTCGACGACGAGCCCGAAGTCGATCGCCCCCAGGCTCATGAGGCTCGCCGGGATCCCCGTCACCCACATCAGGTTCGACGCGAACAGCATCGACAGCGGGATCGCCAGGGAGACGATCAAGCCGGCGCGGACGTTCCCGAGGAGGACGAGGAGCACGCCGATCACCAGCAGCCCCCCCTCCGCCAAATTGTGGAGCACGGTGTCGAGCGTCCGCGCGATCAGCTCCGAGCGGTCATAGACGATGTCGATCTCGACCCCCGGCGGCAGCGTCCGCCGGATCTCCTCGAGCTTCTCCTTCGCTGCGCCGACGACGCGGC
Source organism: Candidatus Kuenenia stuttgartensis (assembly GCA_945865325.1). Taxonomy (GTDB): domain Bacteria; phylum Planctomycetota; class Planctomycetia; order Pirellulales; family UBA1268; genus QWOP01. The sequence goes on along the minus strand of CAMBFA010000016.1, from coordinate 35,768 downwards.
GGCTGTTTTCCCCCCGGACCATCATCACCATCCCCGTCACCACCTCGCCACGGCCGCCGCGCGTCACCGCCCCCTGCCGGGTCAACGGCCCGATGGAGACGAGGCCGATGTTGCGGATCAGCACCGGCACGCCCCCCGCCGGGCTGCGGACGACGACCTGCTCGATGTCGGCGACGCCCTCGAGGAGGGCCTGGCCACGGATGAACCGCTGCTCGCCGTTCTTGACGATGTAGCCCCCGCCGGTGCTCTCGTTGTTGCGTTCGAGGGCCGCGAGCACCTCCCCGAGTGTCACTGCCTGGGAGCTCATCCGGTCGGGGTCGATCTCGACCTGGTAGCTCTTGGCAAAGCCGCCGTGGGCGTTGATGTCGGTGACGCCCGAGACCTCGCGCATCGTCGGACTGATGTCCCATTCGAGGATGCTGCGCAGCTCCATGAGATCGTGGCCGGTGCCTCGAACCTCGAACTGGAGGATCTCCCCGAGGGCCGTGCTCAACGTCCCGAGCTTCGGGTCGCCATGGCCGACCGCGATCCGCCCCTTCGCCTCGGGGAGGCGCTCCGCCACGAATTGGCGGGCGAGCATGATGTCGGTCCCCTCGCGGAAGACGATCGTCACCAGCGAGATCCCGAACCGGGAGATGCTGCGGATCTCCTCGACGTGCGGCAACCCGCTCATCGACAGTTCGACCGGGTAGGTGACGTAGCGCTCCACCTCCAGCGGCGACATCGTCCCCGCCTCGGTGACGACCTGGACCTGGATATTGACGAGGTCGGGGACGGCGTCGACGGGGATCTGCGTGGCCGCGAACAGCCCCCCCACCGACATGAGGATGAACATCGCGAGCACGAGGGCCCGATTCGACAACGACCATTCGATGAGGCCTGAAAGCACTGCCGTCCTCCCCGCACTCCGCCCGCCCGGCGGCCCGTTGGGGGCCCCATGGAGGGCATTCGATCAGATCCCGAGCCGGGATGCCCGACGGCTAGTCTTCCTTTTCGAGGAGCCACAAGCTCTTCAGAACGAATGCGCCGGCCACGACGACCGGCGCCCCCTCTTGGAGGCCCGTGACGATCTCGACGAGATCGCCGTTGTCGATGCCGGTGGTGACGGCGACGCGCCGATAGCGTCCTTCCGTGAGCGGCTCGAACACAAACGCCTCCCCTTCGTGGCGCATGACGGCGGCGGCAGGGACGGCCATCGCCTCCCGCACGCTCCCCTGCGGGAGATCGACCCACACAAACATCCCCGGCTTCAGATGGGCGTCGTCGTTGTCGAGCTCGGCGACCAGCGACACGCTCCGCGATTCGGCCTCGACGATCGCCCCGACATGGTGCACGCGGGCCACCAGTTCGTGACGCTCGGCTCCCGGAACGCTGACCTTGACCTCCTGCCCATGGACGACGTCAACGGCCGTCCACTCGCGCTCGTGGATCTGGGCCCGCACCCACAGCAGCGACGTGTCGGCGACGACGAACATCGGATCCCCCCCCTGGACGCGTTCCCCCCGGGCCACGAAGACATCCTCGACAATCCCATCAAACGGCGTCCGCATCACCAGGGTGCTCAACGAACCGGTGTCGCCGGGGCTGTCGGAGGCGTCCTCGGCGACCGCCGCGATCTCGGCGCCGAGCCGGCTGCCGACGAGGGTCCGGAGATGTTCCTTCGACACCTCAACGAGCCGGTCGGCCTGAGCCAAGCTCGCGCGCGCCCGGTCTCGCTCCTGCCGAGTCGAGAAGAGGACCTCCTCGCAGGCGGCGTCGAAGTTCGCTTTTGCCACCTCGAGGTTGCTCATCCGTTCCTCGATGATCCGCCCGGAAAGCACCCTGTCTCCCAGCTCCTGGGTGCTGCGGTTGACCTTCTCGACGAGGAGGAGCTTCGAATAGGACCCGAGGATCTTCTCCCGGTTGATCCCCAGGATCCGATCCTTAAACATCACCTCGACGTCGGCCAGCGGGGGCTCGCGGGCGAGCGTGTCGAGGAGCGACTCGACGTTGTCGGCGATCGTCGTGGCCCACTCCGTGGCCTTGATCTCGATCTGTTTGTCATCCTCGCGGCGGCGAACATCGTCCCGGGCCATGCCCACCGCGGGGCTCGACACCTCGGCGAGGGAATCCCCCTTGGAGACGCGCTGGCGGACCTGCGCGAAGACCTGCGAGATGATGCCGTCGACTGGCGAAGCATAGTCGAGGCGGCGGCGGGCGTCGTAGTCGATCCTTCCCGGGACGGTGATGTGGTCGTGCATCGCCACCCGGGTGACCGTTCCCACTTCGATCCCAGCCGAGGCCCCGGCCTCCTCCGGAAGGAAAACTTCTTGGGCGAGCGCAATGGCCGAGGTTTTGGCCGCCGTCGCCGCAGGCTCCTCGCTCGGGTGTTCACCGCCGCTGAAGTGATGGGTCGAGATCCACCACCACGCTACCACCCCGAGCGCCAAGGCCGCCCCGGCCCCCAGCCCCTTTGGCAGCGTCGCCAGGATTCCCGAGAATCCCTCCCGTTTCGGGCCGCCAGGCCTCCCCGCGCCGAGCGTGCCACCCCGAGAGGCGTGGCCGGCACGCTCGCCAGGGCTCTCGGCGGTGACGCTGGCGCTCATGTCTCTCGCACTCCGGTGGACGGCGATCGGCGGCGCCGACCAACCACGAGTCTACACAACCACGCGTCACTCCTTATACTTCCCAATCGGGTCGATCGGCCCCCTCGGCCCCTGCCGCCCCTGACTCCGTCGCGGGTCGGGGTCCACGATGGGCCATGGCCGCAGCTCCGGCAATGCCGGCCCTCTCCCCGGCCGATCCGCGATTTTTGTCCGCCGGCGTTCCCCGAGGCCTTCCATGACGTCCGCCAGAACGATCCGCATCTTCGACACCACCCTCCGCGACGGCGAGCAGTCGCCGGGGGCGAGTATGAATCTCACCGAAAAGATGGAGATCGCCCAGGCGCTCCAGCAACTCGGGGTCGACGTCATCGAAGCCGGCTTCCCGATCGCGTCGCCGGGCGACTTCGCCAGCGTCCGGGAGATCGCCGCCACGATCCGGGGCGCGATCGTCTGCGGGCTGGCCCGTTGCAACGATGCCGACATCGACCGCGCCTGGGAGGCCCTCCGCGGCGCGGAACGGCCGCGGATCCACGTTTTCCTCGCCACAAGCTCGATCCATCGCGAGTTCAAACTGCGGATGACCGAGGACGAAGTCGTGGCCCGGGCCGTCGCCGGGGTGCAGCGGGCACGGCAGCTCTGCCCCGACATCGAGTTCTCGCCGGAGGACGCCGCCCGCACGGAGCTCGACTTCCTCTGCCGGGTCGTGGAAGCGGCGATCGACGCCGGCGCCACGACCATCAACATCCCCGACACCGTCGGCTACGCCACGCCCCAGCAGATGCACCGGGTCATCAGCACCCTCCGCGAGCGGGTCCGGGGGATCGACCGCGCCGTGATCAGCGTCCACTGCCATGACGATCTCGGCCTCGCGGTGGCCAACAGTCTGGCGGCCGTCGAGGCAGGCGCGGGGCAGGTCGAATGCACGATCAACGGGCTCGGGGAACGGGCCGGGAACTGCTCACTCGAGGAGGTCGTGATGGCGCTGCGGACACGCCGCGATCACTACGGCTGCGAGACGCGGATCGCCACCCAGAAGCTTGTCCCCACCAGCCGCCTCGTGGCGACGATCACTGGTATCCAGGTCCCGCGCAACAAGGCGATCGTCGGCCGCAACGCGTTCGCCCATGAAGCGGGCATCCACCAGGACGGCATGCTCAAGGAACGGAGCACGTACGAGATCATCCGCCCCGAGGATGTCGGGCTCGACCGCACCGACCTCGTCCTCGGCAAGCACAGTGGCCGGGCCGCCCTCGCCGACCGTGCCAAGGCACTTGGCTACCAGCTCACGCCAGAGCAGCTCCAGAGCCTGTTCGACCGCTTCAAAGTCCTCGCCGATCGGAAGAAGGAAATCTACGACGGCGACATCGCCGCGCTGTGCGAGGACCAATTCACCGCTCTCCCGGAGCGCTTCACGCTCGTCGGATACGACCTCACCTGCTCCAGTGGCCAGCCGCCGCGGGTCAGGCTCCGCGTGGCCCAGGGGGAGGAAGAGAGTAGTGTGGAGGTGAACGTCGGGGATGGACCGATCGACGGCATCTTCCTGGCGATCGAGAAGCTCACTGGCGTGGTCACCGTCTGCCGCGATTTCCGCGTCCAGGCGGTGACCGTCGGCAAGGATGCCCAAGCTGAAGTGACCGTGGAGCTCCAGCCCGCCGGCGCCCCCCTCGGCAGCCAGATCGCCCGCGGCCGCGGCGTGTCGACCGACTCGCTCGAGGCTTCCGCGAAGGCGTTCCTCGCGGCGGTCAACCGGGTCGTCATCGGGGGCCAGCCGCGACTCCATCCCCAGCTGGGTTGATCTTCGCCCCCAGCGCCCCTTGGGCCCGTCAGATCGCTTCGCGGCCGCGCTCGCCGGTACGGATCCGCACGCATTCGTCCATCGGCAGGATGAAGATCTTGCCGTCGCCGATCTCGCCTTCCTCTCCCGTCCGTCCCCCCTTGACGATGGCGGCAATCGTCGGCTCGACGAAGTCGTCGTTCACCGCGATCTGGAGTTGCACCTTGCGGAGGAGATTGACGGCGATGTCGTGCCCCCGGTAACTCTCGACGTGTCCGCGCTGGCGTCCGAATCCCTGGACGTCAAGCACCGTGAGCCGGAAGACCTCGACCTCGGAGAGGGCCTGCTTAACGCTCTCCAATCGAGACGGCTGGATGATGGCAATGATGAGCTTCACCGACGGCGTTCCTCCCCCCGACAGCCTACCCGCATCCACGCCCCGCGTGGGAAAGGGCCCCAGCCAACCTCCACGGGCTGCTGGCCTCCCCCGGATCCCCGGCCGGTCTTCAACGCTCCCGGCCCGGGAGACAACGCCTGAAACGATCCCGAAGAATGCCCCGGCCTGGGTGAGCAAGGCGGAGTGCCCACCCAAGCCGTTGGGGCATCCTTCTGGATCGTGACCGTCGGGGGGCGTCGCTGGCCCCCCGACGGTGGACGGTGCGGAGCCGTTACTCGGTGCGGATCATCTGGAAGCCGTGGTAGGCCTCGTTGCCATGCTCGCCGATGTCGAGGCCTTCGACCTCCTCGTGCGGGGAGACCCGCAGTCCGACCACCAGTTTGAGGACGAACCAGCAGAGGGCCGAGACCGGGGCGACATACGCCCCGACGGCGAGGACGCCAAGGAGTTGGATCCAGAGTTGCTCCAGACCGCCTCCGTAGAAGAGCCCCGCCTTGGGACCACCGGCGATCATCGAACCGAACGGTCCGGCAACGACAGACTGGGAAAGGTCGCTGGAGTTGAACAGCCCTACGCAGAGCGTGCCGAGGATCCCGCAGACGAGATGGACGCTTGTCGCCCCGACCGGGTCGTCGATCTTGATCCGATCGAAGAACATCACGGAGAAGACAACGATCACTCCGGCGACCGCACCGATCAGGACCGAAGCCGGAACGGTCACATAGGCAGCGCTGGCGGTGATGCCGACGAGGCCGGCGAGGCAGCCGTTAAGCGTCATGCCGATGTCCGGCTTGCCGAGGAGGAGCCAGGCGGTGATCGTCGCCGTGAGCGTCGCTGCCGCCGCCGCGGAGTTCGTGTTGACAGCGACTTGGGCAGCCAGTCGCCCGCCGTCACCGGCAACGCTCATCGTGCTCCCCGGATTGAAGCCGAACCAGCCGAACCAGAGGACGAGACAGCCGATGAAGGCCAGCGACATGTTGTGACCAGGAATCGCCTGGACACGGCCGTCGGAGGTGTACTTTCCGATCCGCGGCCCGAGGATCATCGCCCCGGTCAGCGCAGCCCAGCCCCCCACCGAATGCACCGCAGAACATCCGGCGAAGTCCCAGAACCCCTTCTGGGCCAGGAACCCACCCCCCCAGATCCAGTGCCCGGTGACCGGATAGATCACCACCGCCATGAGGAAGCTGAAGAGGATGAAGGAGTGGTACTTGATCCGCTCGGCGACGGCGCCGGAGACGATCGTCGCGGCCGTTCCGGCGAAAACGAGTTGGAAGAAAAACTTCGCCCACAGCGGCACGCCAGTCCAACTGATCGAGCCGTAGGCCCCGGCGTATTTGTCTCCAACCATCGGGCTGTTGTCGGCGCCGCCGACCATGAGGGAGCCGGAGTTTCCAATCCATCCGCCAGCATCGGTGCCGAACATCAAATCCCAGCCGAGGAACCAGAAAGCGATCGCCGTGGCGGCGAAGACGATGAAGTTCTTGGAGAGAATGTTGACGCAATTCTTGGCCCGGGCGAAGCCCGACTCGACACACCCGAAGCCGAGGTTCATGAAGAACACGAGCATCCCGGCGATCAGGACCCAGACGGTGTCCGCGGCGAGCCACAGATTCGTGACCATCTCCTCGGTCGTAGGGAGCGGAGGGGGCGCGGGGGGCGCGTCCTGCCCCAAGGCCGGGCCGGCGAGCGTTGCCAGCAGCAGCGCCACTCCCGCCGTGCCGGCGCCAGTGAGGACTGACGTCAGCCGCGGCAGCGATTTGACCACCCGGCTGACGAGCAGACAGGCCGCGGAATCTGACACACAGAGGGATCGCATGGGCACTCCAGAAGGGTAGCTGTCCGTGACGAACACCTCCGCAGTGTTCGATCCATCGGACGGGGTTCGACAACCTCCAGATCTCTGTAATTCAAACCCCGTGCCGAACGTTGCCTGACTCCCGAAGAAACTCCTGTACGGCATAGAAAGGGCTGAAAAAAGCCCTTTGCGGAGAGCTTCCCCGAGGTCCGTCGCCGGCGCGCTCAGGCTCCCGGGCACCGGCCTCATCCGCGGACGGCCTGGTTTGCGCGCACCAGAATGCTGAAGTTCCATGCAGCCTCGCTCGGGTCGACGCCGAAGCCTGGTTTCTCGCTGTCGCGCTGTCGAGCGCCGGGGGGCACGGATCAGCGATCGAGGCAGAGCGGGGCCCGGAGCGTCACGGGATGGCCCCCGCACGGATGTGGAAAGACGATCTGGGCCGCGTGGAGCCAGAGCCTCAGGCCGTCCGCCGCGGGAGGCCCGTAGAGCCTGTCGCCGAGGATCGGGCACCCGAGCCAGGCGAGGTGGACGCGGAGCTGGTGCGACCGTCCCGTAACCGGCATCAAATCGACCGCCGTCACGCCGGCCGGGAGCCCCAGCCCCCCGATCGTCCGCCACCGGGTGGTGGCAGGGCGGCCGACGATCGGATCGACCCGCTGCCGCGGCGGCGCGGCGGGATCGGGCCCGAGCGGGAGGTGGATCAGCCCGTCGGGTGCGGGGGGCCGGCCGAGGACGAGCGCCCGATAGACCTTCTCCACGCCCCCCTCCTCGAACGCCCGCCCCAGCGCGGCCCGGGCCGGCGCCGTCCGGGCGAGGATCAGCAATCCCGACGTGTCGCGATCGAGGCGGTGAACTGCCTCGGGGCGCGGCGTCCCTGCCATGGCACCGGCGGCGAGGACGGTAGCGACATCGGGGGGATCGGAGCGGTTCCGCGCCGGGACGCTCGGCATCCCGGCCGGTTTGTCGACGACGACGAGATGGTCGTCGAGGAGGAGGATCCGCAGGCGTTCCCCGCCGAGGCTTCCCCCTTCCCTCCCTCCGTCGATCACAGTACGCCCAGTGCCTCGACCCACGAGCAGAGCGTCTCCGTCGGCAGCCCAGCGCCGCCGAGGTCGGGGAGGAGGCCGACCGGATATCCGGCCGCTTCGAGCCGGCGCCGATCGTCGTCGACCCGGTTCACGGCGGCACCAGGGAGCGTCCCGAAGAGGATGGCGCGGCTCCGCCCCGGTTCGGTCGGGGAGATCGTCGCCTGACGGGGGAGCGTGCTCTCGAGGAGAGCCACGCCGCGGACGGCCGGCCCGAGTGCCTCGGCCGCCAGCCAGGCGAAGGCCCCCCCGGGGCCACTCCCGGCGCAGGCAATCCGCGATGGATCGATCGGGCGGCGCAGCCGCAGCCCGTCGAGCGTCCGAGCGAGGGTGGCGATATCCTCGCGCCCCCAGCGATCGGGATCGGACGATTGCAGCACAATGACAGCGATCCCATAGCGCGTGGCGGCTCCCCGCCAGCGTTCGGCCTCCTGCTTGGAAGCCTCGTCCAACTCCGCAGAGCGGGCCGGTTTGGCGGTCGCCCCTCCCCCGCCGACAGGCTGGCCGCAGTACACGAGGACGCCGAGAGGGGATTCGGCGGTCGCCGCGGGGAGTACCCCCCAGGCCGGCCGGGCGATCTCCGCCGCACCGAGTCGCTCCACCGCCGTCGTGGCAGGATCGACCTCGCTCGCTGGCACCCCGACCGGCACGGCCGTCGGCTGCTCCACCAAGGGGACGGCGATCGATCGGGATTCGCCGCCACGCTCGATCGCGACGTCGACCATGGCACCGGCATCGAGACCGGCGAGGAATCCACCGAGGATGGCAGGCGAGGTGACCTCGAGCGTCGCGGGCTCCCCTCCATCCCCGCCGGCCTGCGGGCGGACCGACACGATCCGATCCCCCGTCGTGATGCCGGCCCGGGCGGCCGGACCGTCAGGCCAGACCCAGGCCACACTCACGCCGCGCTCGGCGGCAACGTTCTGCGGCAGCGCGGCTCCGGCGACGGCTGCGTCCCCTCCTCCGGCGCGGCGCGGCACAAGGCCGAGGACGGGGCGGCGCCAGGGGGGGAGCGTGGCGACGAGCTCGACGCGCATCGGCAACCGCTCCCGGGCTTCCCCCCGTTCCACGACGAGGTCGAGGAGATCCCCGGCATAGAGCGGGGCGATGACATGTTTGAGCTCGGCGACGCGGCTGACCGCGCGGCCCCCCGCCGCGACGATCCGGTCGCCGACGCGCAGCCCCGCGCGCCCGGCCGGGGAATCGGGCCGGCAGGTGGCCACGACCGGAGGGGCGGTGAACGGATCCCGCGAGGCATAGCCGATTCCGATGATGCCAGGGGAGAGCGTCTCCCCGGCCTGGAGCCGGGGAAGGACACGGAGGATGTCCTCCAGCGGCACAGCGAAGCCGATGCCGGAGTCATAGAGCTCTGTTCCCACCATCATCCCCGCCGTCTCGGCCGGCAGCGGGGCCAACACCCCAATCACCCGTCCTTCGATGTCGACCAACGGGCCGCCGTAGTTCGCCGGCGACACCGACGCATCGGTCTGGACGGCACGACCCCAGGCCCGGTTCGTCGCCGAGAGAATCCCGATGCCGACGCTCGGGTCTTTGGCGCTCCAGGCGCGCCCGAGGACGAGCGTCCACTGGCCGACCGCCAGCGACTCGCGCGGCACCGCCTCCATCACCGGCAGCGGGGGCGCCCCCGCAGGGAGATCGACCTTCAGCAGCACCAGGCCCCGGGCCAGATCGCGGCCGGTCACCCGGGCGACCAGCCGGGCCCCGCCGGGCAGGGTGACGACCGCTTGGGTCGCATCCTTGGGAACGGCAAACGACGTCGCCACGACCCAGCCGTCGGCCCCGACCACAAGCCCGCTCGAGGGCCCTGATGCCGGGGAAGCCTCGGCTGGCCCACCCAGGCCGGCCTCGGAGACGCCCGCCACCTCGACCCGGACCACCGCTGGCGCGACCGCGGCAGCGGCGGCCTGGAAAGCGGCCTCCTCGTCGAGCCCCACACCTTCGGCCCCGCCGGCCCGCGCTCCCCAAACTGACGCGAGGATCGCGACTGCCAGCCACGAAACCATCCACACCTCTCCCCTGCCCTGCCCCCCCGGAACGCCACCGGTCTGATTCTTCGCGCGCATCTATGGTCTCCTGCCGGCCAGCGGCTTCGTCCCGAGGTCACATTCGACGATGCCGCCATCCCGGATCACGGTCAACCGGACCGGATCGCCGTCAGCGAGGGCGGCCAGCCGTTGTTGCACAGCCGACCGGGAGGCAACGGAACGACCGTTGACCGCGACGAGGAGATCGTCGGGACGCAAACCGGCCCCGGCGGCCACCGATCCATCACGGATGCTCTCCACGAACGGCGGCGTCTTATCGAGGAGGTCGGAGACGAGGACGACGCCGAGGAGGGCGACGTCGTAGGGGAGCGCGTCGGGGTCGGGGGACGCTGCCTCGGCGTCGGGCCCGGCGCCGAGGACGCCGCGGTAGCCACGGGCCACCTCGTCGATCGGCAGCGCGTAGTTGAGCCACACGCCGGTCGCGGTGGAGCGCAATTCCTTTCCGAGCATGCCGACCAATCGACCCCGCCAATCGACGAGGGCGCCTCCGGCGGAGCCGGGATTGCTCGTCGTGCAGTCGAGGATGTAGACGTCGCCGCGGTACGGGGCCTCGTGCGCCCCGCGCCGGGCCTCGAGGGGAACGACGGCCGATACGACGCCGTGCTGGGCGCTTACGCGCTCGTCGCCGACGGCCACGCCGAACAGATTCGAGAGGGCGAACACCCGGCCCCCCGGCGCGACGCGAGCCACCGGCTTAAGCGCCCCGGCCGGGTCGGTGGGGAGCTGGTCCGGCGGAGGAAGTTCGTAGCAGGGGAAATCCTCCCCGGCGATCGACAGCACCGCCAGTTCGCGGCGCGGATCGGCGCCGAGCAGCGTCGCCGAATACCGTCGACCGTCGTCGAGCACGCAATCGATCGAATCGGAATCGAGCACGGTGCTCAGCACCGTGACGATGTGTCCACCCGGACTGACGAGGATTCCTGTCTGGTACGCCTCGAGGCCGCGCACCCCCCCGGCCCCGTAGAGCTTCACCACGCGGCGCGCGGCCCCGGCGATCGTCTCCTCCGGCGACGCCCCCCACGCCTCCGCGCCCCCCCACCCCTCTGCGCCCCCCAGGAGCGCAACGACGACGACCATCCATCCGCGCACCACGGTCATCCCACGCGTCGGGCAGCTGTTCATGTCGTCCCTCCGTCGGCCGGACCTTCAGCGCCATCGTCCTGCCCGTCACCGGCCGGCGCCTCGACGTCGATCCGCTCGATGCGGAATCGATCGAACACCTCGTCGCCATGGCGAACCTCCATCGTCTCCGGCCATCCGCTCCCGGGGCTGAAGCGAACTTCGCACGGGTCGGCGTCGGGGGTTGGCCAGAGATCAACGCCGAGAATGAACCCGTCATCGGCGACGAGGAACCGCCCCTCCACGGAGGATGCCGCCGTCTCGAGGACATCGACAAGCCGCGCGCCCCCGGGCGTGCCCGGCGCGGCGGTCGACTCCGATCCGTTGCCCGCCGCGGCGGCGCTCCAGTGGGGCACGGTTCCCCAGTAGGTGGTTCTGCCCAGGCTCGCGGCCCCCTCGCGGAGGAGACGCCGCCAGAGGACGAGCGCCGCCAGCAGCCCTCCACTCCCGGGGGGCGCCGGCGTGGCGTCGAGTTCCCCGGTGGCATCGATGGAGCTCGTCCCCGTCGGCAGATCGATCGTCGCGCGCCGATCAGAGAGCTCGATTCTGAAGGGCTGCCCCTTCTCGAGCCGCCCCGACATCACCCAAATGGCATCGCCGGCGGGAAGCGGCTGGCGGGCCGCCATCTGCCGCCCCACCCGGTCGCGCTCGAGGGTGTTGAAATGAAAGTTCGTGAAGCCGTTGCGGGGCTCGTAGAGCCCGACGAGCGCGGGGGGGAGCACGACCTCGGGCTTTTTCCCCGCTCCGTGCGGCGCCGGATCACCGGGGCGGCCACGGCGCTGCGGATCCGGATCCGGATTCCCCGGCGGCCCATCGGGCGGCGCTTCGGGCTCGGCACCGCCGGCGACGATCTTGGCCAGCTCGCCGGAGGTGTGGAGAGCGGCGAGACGGACGAGGATCTCCTGGCGGCGGCCCGAGCGCCGGTAGACCAACGGCACGCGCCACCCGGCCGGAAGCGTGCCGAGGATATTCTTCAGGGCGTTGACCGTCCGCACGGGGCGGCCGGCCATCGACACCACCTCGTCGTCATACCGCAGCCCACGGCGGTAGGCGTCGGACGATTCGAGAATGTCGGAGACGACGACCCGTCCGTCGTCGGCGCTGGCGACCGTCGCCCCGAGGGTGGCATGATCGACGAGGCGTCCCCCTTTCAGGCAGCCGAGGAACTGGCGGAGTTGGTTCGACGAGATCGCGTAGCCGACACCGACGTTCACCCGGCCCCGCTTCTCGAACGAGGCCCGCCCGTTGACCCCGATCACCCGCCCCTCCGCGTCGAACAGGCCGCCCCCCGAATTGCCGGGATTGATGGCCGCATCGACCTGGAGACAGTCGGCGTACTCGAGGATCGTGCCGGCCGGGAATTGGTAGCGCCGTGTCCCGGAGACGATCCCGGCGCTGATCGACGGGCGGAAGTCGGTGGCGAGGAGGAAGGGATTGCCCGCCGCGAAGCAGAAGTCTCCCACCTCGACCAGATCGCTGTCGGCGAGCTCGGCAAAGGGGAAATCGTCGCGACCGACGAGCTTGATCAGGGCCACGTCGCCGGTCGGATCGAGGCCGACGAGGACGGCGTCGTAGAGCTTTCCATCCGAGAGGCCGCACTTCATCGCCACGCCGGCGGGTTGGACGACGTGGAAGTTCGTGAGCGCGTAGCCATCCGCGCTAACGAGGACCCCCGAGCCCCCCCCCGCCTCACCGGCGAAGATCGCCACCGCCGCTTGGGAGGCACGGGCAATCGCCTCGATCCGCTCCTGTTCCGCGGCGCGCACCGCTGCAGCGACGTCCGTGGCCGCCGCGTTACCGGCGGCGAGAAAGGTGGCGAGGAAGATGGCGTTGAGAAGGAGGACACCGCGCATCGCGAGGGGCGACTTTCTCCACAGACAGCCCGGGCACCGTGAAGCGGTGAAGCGACGATGGAACGAGAGACTCATTGCTCAACAACCGGAGAGGTGAATCGGACCGGGCAACCGGAATCGGACGCGCTGACAAAACTGACCGTAACCCCCAATCGACGTCCACCAGCCACGTCGACCTCGATCGGGATCCCCTCCGCCACCGGGTCGACCGCGGCTGCGTCGATCTGCCGGCGGAAGACCTCTCGATCGTCGACCGTGACGAGGACCTCGGAGATCCCCGCGGCGCGGGCCCCGCCGGCCGGGGCGATCGACGTCCGGAAGCGACGTGCCTCCGGCGGCAGGCGCCAGACAACCGCCGTGCGGGGGCGGATGACGAGGCCGGGGCGGGGGACTCCGCCCTCCGCCACCACACTCCGCGGGGCGAAGAACGAGGCCAGTCCGGGGATCCGTCCGAGGTCACCAAACCACGGCTCGACTTCGAGCCGCTCCGGCGCCACCCCGACCAGCGACATCGTCCGTCCCGCGGCCCAATCGAGGCGAACGACGGCGTCGCCGGGCAGGCTGACATCGCCATCGAGGAGGAGCTTTTCCGGGGTCCACTCGATCCGGCGGGCCCGCACGGCTCCTCCGACGAGATCGACAGCCACGGCCGCCGCCGACTTCCCGGTGCCCCCCTTCGCCGCGGTCGGTTCACCGCGCAGCCAGTGGATGCCGATGACCTTCGACCGCTTGACGGGGATCGTCTCCTCGTCGAGGACGACCGTGATCGTGTCGGTGCCGATCGACTTGATGGCGCATTCGACGAACTCGTGGCCGGAGGCGGAGCCGACCACGAGAAGATCGCTTTCGATCGTTTCGGGGAGCGCTACCAGCCAGGCCGCGCCGGGGACCGCCGTGGCGTCATCGGCCTGTCTCCAGGCAACACTGCGGACCTTTGCCACCGGGATCTCCCCCCGGCCGTCCGGCCGGGTGAGGGTGACGACGCTCCCTTCCCAGGCGATCTCCTCCGCTTCGATCCATGATCCGTCGACAAGGCCGATTCGGCAGCGCCCCACTCCCTGCCCAACCTCCCCTTCCCGCTCCACCAAACGGAGGGTGTCGATCGGCACGACGCGCTGTTGGCCGGCAACGTCGATCTTCAGCCCCGCCCCGTCGAGGGCGACGAGCGTCCCCGACGAAACCCCGGCCTCGGTCGATTCGATGCGGAGCGACGGAGGCTCGGCGGCGTGGGCGAGTGTGCCACCGGCGGAGAGTCCCCACCAGATCGAGAGGAAGGTGAAAAGCGAGCGCAGCCGCCGAATACGCCCGCGCGCAGGGGGGACTGGCGTCGGGATGGGTGCTCGCATCAATGGTGCCTCAGTTCGACGACGGGGAGCCTCCCCCGGTGCTCGGCGTGCGCCGATCATGGCGACGACTCGCCGGCGGCCAGTCGTTTGAAGTATTGTTCGATCGCTTCCCGGTAGTGGGCGGGGAACTCACGGCCGATCTGCTGCAGGGCCTGCTCCCGTTCGTGGGGCGGCAGGTTGCCCCAGCCTTCCCCCGCGCCGAGATCGCGGCGCGTCACCTCGCCGGCGCCCTGCCCTCCGGCGATCCGGCTGTCATCCATCGGCTTGCCGTTGCCCGAATTGCCCCCGCCGGGCGCGCCGCCACCGCCGGACTGCTGATTTTGCTTCTCCTCGATCGCCGCGATCAGTTTGTCGAGCGACTCGATGACGCCATCCTGAACCTGTCGGGTGACCGGACCGGCTCGCCCCTGGCCGAGCCGGCGCGTGATGTCGCGCATCCGTCGGGCAATGTGGTCGAGCGATTCGTCTTCGAGCCCGGTCATGTCGGCACGCAGCAGCCGCGCCACGCGCTCGTAGCGCACCGGAATCTCCGCCGCGCGTTCGAGCAGCCGCTCGAGCGTCGTGATGCAGTCGTCAGTCCGCAGCAACCAATGCTGACAGGCGGCGCTGTGGAAGAGGAGCGAGGCTGGATCGACGACCTGCGCCGGATCGAGCCCGGCGAGGAGCGAGAGGCCGTCGTCGAATCGTTCCTGGCGGACAAGCTCGCGTCCCAGCCAGAGCCTGACGACTTCGCGTTCGAAGTCATCGGTGCCCTCCTCCCCGACCCAATCGGGGAGGGCTGCGGCCGTCACCGGCGGCACGCCGGGCGTGGCCGGCACGACAGCCAAGACCGGGAGACAGCGCGGGTCGACTTCGGCGACCGTCGCCATGACGACATCGAGCCGGTCGAAGGCGGGATCGGCCCCCCGCTCCCCCCACAGAGCGAGCGCCGCAACGCGCTTGTCCGGCGGGAGGCCCGCGCGTTCCATCCAAGCGACGATCGCTTGCTCGACCTCGTCGTGCGTGGGGATCCGCCAGCTTGCGGGCTTGGCGAGCTCCGATCCCTCGCCCCCGTCCGGCGCCGTGGCGAGCGCGTGGGGGGTGAGGTCGGCCGCGGCTGCCGCCGGCATGACAAGGGCCATCACGGCCTGCGTCAGAGCTACCGGCCACTGCCGGAAACACCCGCGGAACGGGACCGCCGTCGTGGTGACATGGTTCATAGCTCGTTCCTCATTCTGTCAGACCAGTGACGATGTCATGGGCGGCCCGTTCGATCTTCCGCTGCCGATCGGAGAGGCGCCGCACGGCGTCGAGGAGCTCGGGCTCCTCTGCCTGCTCGGCCCCCTCGCCGAGAACCTGCGCGAAGCGCCGCGTCCTCGTGTTCACGCGCATCTGCAACGACCGGATCATCTTCAACTCGGAGAGCTTGTCGACGAGGGGCTGCTCGCCCGGTTCGGCGGGCCGTCCGCCAGCGGAGCCCTTTTGCTGCTGCTGTTCCTCCCGCTGCGCCTTCTCCAGCGCCGCCACCATCTCTTCGAGGCTCGAGACGATGTCCTGGACGATGCCCCGGGTGGTGCCCCCGACATCCCCACGGCCGAGCCGGGCGGCGGCCTGCGTGGCGTCGTCACGCACCTGTTCGAGCGCCTCTGGGATCGCCACGGCCGAGCCATCGTCGCGGACGAGCGTCAGGGCTTTGGCAGCCTCGGCACCGATCGCCGTCTGCTCGCGCCCGAGTCGCGCGGCCTCCAATTCCCGTTCGCGCTCCCGACCGGCGGTCGGTTCGGCGGCGATCTTCTCGGCCGCGGCGAGGACCGCCTTCTCGGCCCGGAGCATGGCGCGCAAGCGGGTCTCGAGTTGCACCAGGAGCCGCTCGACCTCCTGCTCGCGCATCTGCCGGAGGATCTCCTCAAGCTCCGCCCGGGCGGTCTCGAGCTCCTCGATCGCCTTCTCCTGCTCCTGGCGGGCATCGCGGCGTTTGGCCTTCTCGATCCCCTCCTCCGCCCTGCGCATCCGCTCGGCCGCCGCTTCGAGCCTGTTCTGGGTGCGCTTTGCGCGCGACGATTCGTCATCCCCCTCGGGTTGCTGGCCGGCGTCGTTTGGCTCCTGGGGCGAGTCACCACTCCCCTTTCCTTCGGCCGGCTCGCCCCCCTGCGAAGGCTTCGTCGAGCCCCCTTTCTCTCCCTCTCCGGAATCGGGCTTTCCCTCCCCTGCGGGCTCTCCCTCCCCCGGCTGCGGCTCGCCTTCCCCCGGCTTCCCGCCGTCGGCTTCAGAAGGCTGGTCCCCCGGTTTTCCTGCGGGCTTCTCGCCGGCTGGTTGGCCTTCCTGGGGGGGCTGATTCTCCCCTTTCGGGGCGCCCGGCTCACCTTCCTCGGCAGGGTCCCCGTTTGGGCCATCCTCGGCTTCTTTCCCTGCTTTGACGGGCTCTCCGCCGGCGTCGCGGACCTCCATCCGCTTGGCAAAGCCGCCGAGCTCGCGGGAGAGATCGGACGTCTCCCCGGCGAGGGCATTTTGCCGGTCGAGGAGCTGCGCCTCGCGCGCGCCCGCCTCGGTCGATCCCTCGATGTCCCGTTGCTTGGCGATCAGTTTCGAGACGCGTGCCAGGAACTGCTTCACTTCCTCCTTCGAGTTGGCGAGGTGACGATCGGAGTCTCCCGCCTCGAGGAGCGTGAGGAGCTCGCGGAGCTGCTCGATCGCCGAGGCTTGCGTCGTCCCTGCCTTCAGCAGTTGTCCCTTCTCGAGAAGCTGCACGATCGTGTCGAGCCTCCCGCCGACCTCCTGGTCGCGCGCCTGTTCGAACACGCTTCGCAGCACCGCGGCCCGGCGCGGGTCGCTCGCCGCAAGAAGATCGGCGAGCCGCAGAAACGTTTTTTCCAGTTCGCGGTATTGGGCGAGGAGCTGCTGCTCACGGGCGGCGAGGGCGGCCGGATCCTCCCCCGACGCGGCGTTTTGTGGCTGAGGCGTGGTGCCGCGCCGCGCCTCCGGCTCCTGGGGGAACGCCGGCCCGAGCGGGAGGCAGGCGAGGAGCATGCCGCCGATGCTTGCCGCGAGCCGGCGTGGGGCCGGGCCCCCGAGCCGGCATGGGGCGACGGCCACGGGCTCGCGGACGATGTCGCAGCAGTCGGGCTTCGGTGTCATGGTCGCTCCAACGCCTCCTTGGCCCGCTGTCGCTGACGCCGGAGCGTCTCCGAGCGGATCTCCTCCTGCGTCCGGATCACCCCTCGCAGGAGCTCGATCACCTCGTTGTAAGACTCCAACTCCATCATCTTATCCAGAACGGTCCGCATCCGGGCGAGGACGACATCGGCACGGGCGATGATCGCCCCACGGTCGGTTGCCGCGGCCGATCGCACCGCTGTGGCGAGCCCGGGAAGATCGTCGGCGGCGATCGCCGCCAGCGGCGCGGCGATCTGCCCCACCAAACGCCCCTCGAGCTCCGCCGTGAGCATCCGGTTGTTGTCGAGCTCGCCCCGGATGGCGAGGAAATCCCGGGCGATCTCGCCAGTCTCCCCAGCGGCGCGGGAGGCCGATTCGGCCAGCCGCCCTGATTCCAGCGGCCAACCGTCCACCACGGGATCCCCGGGCTGGCTCTCCCCCTCGTCGCCGACCGCGGCGGGCGCGACGCCGTCGCCCCGCTCCTCTCCCCGGTCCCCGACCCCTCCCCCGGCGCCCTCCCCTGCCTTGCTCCCCACCACGGCACTCCCCTCCAACCCCGCCGCGAGGCGTTCCCGGGCCAGCGCGAGATCGGAGACGACACTCTCGAAGCGGCGTCTTAACAGGATTTCGCGGGCCTCGAGCATCGCCATGAGCGCCTCTGGCGTGACCACGTCGAGCGACCAGGCGTCGCTCGTCCCTTCGTTCGGGCCACCCCCCAGCGTGCAGCCGTCGCGGGCCACCAGCTGCACCGAGAGGGTGGCCCCCGGTGCGAGCGCAAGCGGCTCGAGCTCAACCACCTCCGGCGCGTCATCGGTGAGCTCGACGACCGGCACCCCGGCCTTCAACCGCGCCACCGGCAGGCTGGCCGTCGCCCCGTCTTTGACCACGACCCTGGCGGTGGCATCGGCCAGGGCATGGTCATCACTCAACACCCCGACCAGCGGGATCCGTGCCTGCGGCGTGACGGCCGTGGAGATGCCGCGCATCCTCACCACCACCTGGGGCGCCTCGTCCGGGACGGCCGAGACCACCACCGAGATCGGCTCGCGATTGTCGAGGCCGTCGGTGTCGGTGAACCGGGCCACGAGCGTCCGTTCCCCGTCGACGGCCGCCAGTTCGACGGCGATCGTTTTCCCGTCCGCGGCCGATTCCGCTCCCCCTTTTGGCGCGTCGATCGTCTCTGTCAGAGGCGTCTCGGCTCCATCATCGACGGCCACGACCGTGGCTGCGCGAAGCGCCTTCGTGGCCTGGAAGCGGAGCGTTACGTTCGAACCGCGCGGCACCTGGAGGACGCGGGATGGGGGGAGGAATCGGGTTCCACCGCCGAGATATCCGGGGAGCGTGGCCACGGCTTCCAGCGACGACAGCGCCGGAGCATCGACCACCATCAACCGCAGTCCGCGGAGCCGCGCATCCCCCCCCCGGATCTCGACGTCGAGGTCCTCGCTGACCCCCTTGAGGAGATGGCCGAATGCCTGCGCTGCGTCGGTCACCCCACCGCGGATGCCCATCCGTTCCGTCCGCCAGGGCCCGCCCCGGGAGGGCTTCGTCCGCAGATCGACAATTTCCGGCACCTCCCGGGTCGCATCGGCCCGGACGCGGAGATCGACGTCGGCTCCGCGGGCCACCTTCCGCACCCCCGCGGGAAACCCCTCCGCCTCGAGCCCGGTGCGGCGCGGCCACGGGGTGTCGTCGAGGAGGATCATGCGCCGGGTCCACTGGTCGGCCAGCGCCGGCTGGAGCCATGCCAGGCCGGCGATGCTTGCCACCGCCAGCCCCCCGGCCAGGGCCGTGGCCACGAGCCGACGGCGGCGGAAGAGCCGGGCAGGCTCGACGTCGTCGACCACCGCGACCGCCTCGTCGATCGTCCGCTCGAGAAGCCCCAGATCGACCTCCGTGCCGGGGCCCGTCGTGAGCTCCACCGCGGTCGAGAGGCTGTCGCGGAAGCCGTCGTGCCCACGCTCGAGGAGCGACGCCAAGGTGGCATCCCCCATCGGCACCGCCAGCCGGCCCCACAGCTTCCCCCACAGCATCGCCACCATCCCTGCCAGCACCAGGGCAACCCACAGGAGGCGGACCCACGCCGGCGGCTCGACCGCCCAATCGATGGCCATCGTGCCGAAAAACACCACCGCCCCCGCCACACCGATCAGCGCCAACGATTCGATCCAGATCCAGCGGCGCGTCTGCTGCCGTACGGCCTCGATGAGCGCACGGATCCGCGCCAGCCCCGCGATGGCGGACGCCGAGAGCGGTGCCGACGGGGACGCGGCGGAACGGATCTCGGGGGGCACGGTGCTCTCTCCTGCGGCAGCCAACGGCGGGCATCCCTTTCCTGGTCGGGCGAGTATCAGGCGAGCTTCACGAGGCGCCGAAGAATCCATTCAACACAGAGCAGGCCGGTGCCGAGTGCGAGGAGCAGGGCATTGAGCCGGCGTTTGAACGCGCCGTCGGGGGCCCCCGTCTCGTATTCACGGCGCGAGCGGTCGGGGATCCGCGCCGCCAGATCGATCGACTCGGCCGATCCCCAGGGGGCGTCGACGAGGAAGTGGGCCCTGCCCCCCGTGATCGCCCCGAGCCGTTCGAGGAGGCCGCGGTCGAGTCGGGGGCGCTCGAGCTCCCGATCGGGGAGCCGGGCCTGGACGCGCCGCGAAATCACTTCGCCGGAGCCGTCGCTGAGATCGATGTCGATCCGCCAGCCCCCCTCGCGCGACGCCACGAAGCCCCCCTGGAAGACCCCGGGGCGCCCCGAATCGGCGGTCAGCGGCACCCTGACGGTCGCGCCATCGGGGCCCTCGACGCGACAGACCGCCCCACCCAAGCCCGCAGCGCCGTCTCCGTCGGCGGCGACGAGCCGGACAACGACCGTGGCACCGACCGGATAGCGGTCCCGCTCCACCAGCAGCCGGGCCCGGCGGGAGCCGGCGAGCAAGCGCCCCTGGGAGACATGTCGCACCAGCTGCGTCGAAAGGCGCTCAAAGAGCGCGTCCTCGAGCGACCGCAGCCGCCAGGTCTCACCGCTCCCCAGATAGAACACGCTCCCCGACCCGTAGAACTGCCCGGCCATCGAAATCGGACCGCGGCCGCCGACGGCGGAGCCGACGCCGGCACTCCCCGGAGGGTTCACCCGGGCGTAGACGGTGGCCCCCGGCTTGGCGACGGTGGCATCGAAGCAGGAAAAGATCCCCTTGAACTCGCTCCACACCGTCTGGCTGGCGATCCGGCTCCCGGCCAGCCAGAGGAACTCCGCCTCCGTGCCGTCCCGCGTGAATTGCAGCGGCATCGGCTCCTCGAAGCCAGCCGGTTCATCGACGAGACTCTGCCCCGCGCGGCGCAGCTCCACCGGATGGAGCCCGCGCACCACGGTCGTCTGCGGATCGGCGATCCAGGCATCCATGAACACGGTGCCGGCCACGAGCACCAGCCCACCCGATTCGCGTGACACCCACCGCTCGAGCCGGGCCTGTGCGGCCGGATCGAGGCGGCGCCAGTCGACGTCGAAGGCGACGATGCAGTCGTAGGTAGAGAGCTCCTCGGCGGTGGTGGGAAACGATTCGAGGATCCGCCGCGCGTCCTGCGAGGCACCGCGTGTGGCAGTGCCGAGGAGCACGTCGACGGCGAAGCTTTTGTCGCGCTCGAGGACGTTCCGCATGAATTGGTACTCGCGCGTCGGCCCGCTCGCCATCAGCAGCACCTGCGTGACCCGATCGACGACCTCGACTTCGGCCACCTGGGAATCGTCCCCCGGGGTCCGATCCGCCGGTGGCGGCACGACCCGGAGAACGAGCTCATGCCGGCTCGGCGCGTCGAGCCCGGGCACCTCGAAACGGACGCCGGCCAGTTCACCGTCGGCCGCGAGCAGCACCTCGGTGGTGTCGATCACCCGCCCTCCCGGCGCCGCCGCGCCGCCGTCTCCCTCGGCCGGCGAGCGATCCGCCAGCTCCACCCTCACCGTCTGACCGGCGAGCCCCTGGGCCTGGAGATATCCCTGCACCGCGAAGCGATCCCCCGGGTAGACCCGCGTAGGGGAGAGGAGATCGGCGACGCGGACATTCGTCGGCAACCGGTCCGACCCCGTCCCGATGGCAAACACGGGAATCCCCGCCTTGGCAAGCGTCGCGGCCGCCGCCGCCGGATCAACGCCGGCGTTGTTACCTCCATCGGTGAGGAGAATCACCCCCGCGAGCGTGCCCGGCGGTTCCTGATCAATGACGCGCACCAGCGCCTCGCCGATCCGCGTCTCGAATCCGCGCGGCTGGAGTCGCTCCGGCCAATCCGGCTCCGCCGCACCGTCGGCCGTTGCGCCGTCCTCCGGAGCCGACCGGTCGGGCCGGGGCATGCCAACGCCGGAAACCTCCTCGGGCCCACGGGGGAGAACGGTGAGCGATTCGGCATCGGCGTCGAAACGCCACAGCGAGACCTCGTGCGTCGGGGCGAGGGCGGCGAGCATCCCTCCCCGTTCGAGAACCTCCACGGCCCGCGTCGAACGGGTCGAGGGAACGGCATCCGCCACGGCCACGCCGGCGTCGAGCCCCTCCGGCAGGGTCATGCTGGCGCTGGCGTCGACGACGACGGCCACGCGCGACGGAAACACCACTTCGTGCTCGGCGATCCGCTCGAGATCGAGATAGGCTGCAGCGAGGGTGGCCAGTGCCCCGAGCCGCAATCCGAGAAGGAGCAGACCAATTCTACGAGGCAATTCTGCCGCATCGCGCCGGTACATCCACGCCACCCAGGCCATCACGGCGACAAGCACCGCGACCAGCAACGGCATCTGCCACCACTGCGAGAAACCCTCCACCAGCGCGCTGGAAACGCGGTGCTTCACCACGTCGGTGGCGGCCAGGCAGAGGACGTTGGGGAGGGATGGCATGGAGGACAGAGCCGGCATCAGGACCGGCATTGAACTGGCTGGAAGGGTTAATGTGAAAGACGACAACGCGGCCGAGGGAGGGATCCTGGTCAGGTCGCGGTCCCGCGCCGCCTCAAAGGGTGATAGCTCGTCGACCACGCCACCACCTGCTCGAGGAGGAGGATGCCGAGGAGGATCGTCAGCAGCGGCGTGACGAGCGAGACGCCGGCCAGGGCCCGGGCACCAGGGTCGATCGACGCCGCATTCTCGTACGTGAACGGGACTCCCGCCAGGGTTTTTTCCAGTCCCTCCCGTCCGGACCGGGCCAGATGCCCCTCGTCCGGATCGACGTTCACCGCAAACAGCCGCTCCCGCTCCAGCCCGTCGGTGCGCCGCCAGCGGACGGCGTAGGCCCCGGCGGTCGGGGTGTCGAGCCGGGCCTCCATCCTCCCGGCTGCCGCCGGCCGCGCGGCCTGATGGACAAGCGTGCCGTCGGGGGGGACGAGGAAGTCGACCTCGATGCCGTCGACCGACGGGTCGAGCGCGACGACCACCGGGTCGCCGACCTCGAGTGACTCCGCCCGCCTCCGGCCCCGGGCCAGATGGCTCTCGAGCTCGAGCATCACGACAACCCAGCTGGGATTGCCCCGCGACCAGTTGTTCCAAGCCGGCGAGGCGGTGGTCAGAACGGCCGCAACCATCCCCGCGCCGTAGGACCGTTCCACCATCAACGGTGCACCGTTGCGAAGCGAGAGGAGACGCCGCAGCCCCGCTTCGGCGGCGGGCTCCCATCCCCGCTCGACCGCCGCGTAGCGGTCGACGCGGACGGCATCGAGGAGGGGATTGCGCTGTCCGGCGAGCACGGCCACCACCGGGTGCTCCTCGACGACGACGTCGGGGCGCTGTTCAGCGGTGTCGGCGAGGAGGTCGACCAGACCGGCGAGGGGAACAGGAAAGATGCCGGCGCCGTCCCGATGCAAGGTCCGGGTAACGACGTCGGGCTTCGTCCGTGGGCCGACGAAGAACACGACCCCGCCCCCGTCGCGGGCATAGGTCTCCAAGCCCGCCACCTCCGGGGTGTCGAGGCGTTCGACATCGAGGACCCAGACGGCATCAAACGATTTGAGATCAAGGGTGGCCAGCGCCCGGGGCGCTTCGATCCGCGGCTGGAGTCCCGTCGGCGCTCCGGCCCCCGGCGCCAGGGCGGCAGCGAGGTAGAAGGCGTCGCCGGCCCGCGACACGGTTCCCGGGGCGGTGTCGGCCAGGGCGCCATCGATGAGCAGGACATCGACCCGGTCGACGACGTCGACGACGAGCGAACGGGCATCGTCGGCCGGCAGGATGTCGGCCGGGAGACGAGCCTCGATACCATGGCTCCCTGACTTCTGGAAGCGGACGTCGAAGCGCTGCACGGCCGTGGAGCCGGCCGGGATCTCGGGGATGCGGACCCCCGGCCTGACGACGCCGTCTTCACGGAGGTCGATCGTGACGTCGCGCACCGGGCGGAGGCCGTCGTTGCGGACGGCCACCTCGAGCGGGACAACGACGCCGACAGCGGGCACCCCGCCGACCATCGACAACCGCTCGAGCGTGAGATTGCCACCGCCAGCCCCCGCATCCGCGGCCCCCGCATCTGCGGCGCAATCGACAAACCGCACCTCGGTGCCGTCGGCGGCGAGTTGCCGGACGATCGCCACGGTATCGTCGGCGGAGTCCCACTGCGCGGTGCGGAAATCGCTCACCACCCACACCACCCGCGTCGCCTCCGTTCCCGCGCCGTCCCCGAGAAGCTCGGCCGCGGCGGCCAGGGGGGCCAGCGGTCCGGCATCGGAGGCCGAGGGTTTCATCGCCGCCAGTTCATCGCGGATCCGCTGGACATTCTCCGGGGTCACCGTCTGCCGGGCGAGATCGACCCGCCCGGCCACATTCCCGGCCTCTGACGGGCTGGCCTTCCCCGCCGCCGGCGCGGCATCGACACCGGTTTGCGCCAGGCGCGAGAACCGTCCGATCACCACCTCCTGACGACCGCGGGTGGTGGCCAGCTCACCGCAGATCCTCCCCACGACGGACAGACCACGGTCGAAGGCGGTGACCGGATCCCCTCCGCCGTTGCCACTCCGTTCCCCCATCGAATAGCTGTCATCGAGGAGGACGACATGCGTCGACCGCCCACCGCCGAGGAGTTGGCCGATGGCGTGCGTCCAGCGGGGCTGGGCCATGGCGAGGACGATCCCCAAAATCGCCGCGACCCGCAGGGCGAGGAGGAGGAGTTGCTTCAGCAGGACCCGCGTGCGGTATTTCTTCTGGCTGGCAAGGAGGAACTCCATCGCCGCCCACGGAACGCGGCGGTGGCGGAGGAGATTGATGAGGTGGATGACGATCGGCGCCGCCACCAGGGGCAGACCCCACCACAGCATCGGAAGAAAGTCGAACGTCGGCACACCGGGCTCCACGGTCGAAAAGGGTCAGACCGCCATGCTGGCGCGGCGGGAGAGGAATTTCACGAGTGCCGCGTCGACCGGTTCGCCGGTGCGGATGAGGGAGTAATCGCAGGCCGCCGCTGCCGTCCGCCGTCGGGCTTCGGCGAGGAACTCGCCGACCGCGGCCAGATACCCATCACGGAGGGCCCGGGGGTTGCAGGCGAGGTGATCGGGGATCTCCAGCCCCTCGAAACGCGTCGGCCCCTCGAAGGGGAAGTCGAGTTCGTCGTCGTCCATGACATGGAGGAGGACGATGTCGTGCCCCCGCTTACGGAGCAGTTGGAGCCCCTGAAAAACCCCCTCGCGATCGCCGAGGAGGTCGGAGACGATCGTCACGAGCCCACGTCGCGGCAGCGTCTCGGCGAGCCCGCGGAGGACGGGGAGGAACGCCGTCGGCCGCCCGCCGCGCGGCGCTTCGAGAACCTCGACGATACTCGCCAACTGCGTCCGCTTCGTCCGCGCCGGCACACTGGCACGGACCTTGTCATCGAACACGGCACAGCCGGCAGCGTCGCCGTGCGACAGGGCGAGCCAGGCGAGACTTGCGGCGAGCGTGGCGGCGTAGTCGTATTTGGAGAGCGCTGCGGAACGGTAATCCATGCTCGCCGATCCATCGACGAGGAGAGCGAGGCGGAGGCTCGTCTCCTCCTCGTACTCTTTCACGTACAGCCGGTCCTGGCGTCCCCAGACCTTCCAGTCGACACGGCGCAGATCGTCCCCGCGGACGTATTCCCGGTGCTGGAGAAACTCCACCGACTGCCCCTTATAGGCGCTCTTGTGGAGGCCTGCGAGCACCCCCTCAACAACCGCCCGGGCGCGGAGTTCCAACCGCGCGATCCGGGCGATCGCGTCAGGATGCAAAAATCGTCTGGAAGCGTGGGTCACGCGTCAGCTCATCCTCTCTGACCGGGGTGTTCTCGACGATCCGATGGATGATCGCGTCAGGTGTCACCCCTTCGCTCTCGGCGGCGAACCCAACGACGATCCGGTGCCGGAGCACCGGCGCGACGAGGGCCTGGATGTCCTCGACGGTGACATGGCTCCGCCCCTGGAGGAGCGCCCGGGCCTTGGACCCAATGATGAGGAACTGCACGGCCCGCGGCCCCGCTCCCCACGACACCTGGTCGGAGACGAATTCAGGCACACCCTTCTCCCCCGATCGAGTCTGCCGCACCATGGCCAGAGCATAGCGGACGAGATGATCGCTGACGGGCACCTCGCGCACGCTCCGCTGGAGCGTGAGGATGTCCTCGGCCGAGAGCACCGGGCGGGGATCCTCCACCGGCGTGCCGGTTGTGCGCCGGGCGATCTCGAACTCCTCGTCGAACGTCGGATAGCGAACAAAGACCTTGAACATGAACCGATCCTGCTGCGCCTCGGGGAGAGGGTAGGTCCCCTCCTGCTCGATCGGGTTTTGCGTGGCGAGCACGAAGAACGGATCAACGAGCTGGTGCCGAACGCGCCCGACGCTCACCTGCCGCTCCTGCATCGCCTCGAGGAGCGCCGCCTGGGTCTTGGGGGGCGTGCGGTTGATCTCGTCGGCGAGGACGACGTTGGCAAATAGCGGCCCCTCGAGGAATCGCACCTGACGGGTGCCGGTCGCCTTGTCCTCCTCGAGGACGTCGGTGCCGATGATATCGGAAGGCATCAGGTCGGGGGTGAACTGCACGCGGCTGAAGGAGAGGTCGAGGCTCTTGGAGAGCGTGCTCACCAACAGCGTCTTAGCAAGCCCCGGCACCCCCTCGAGGAGACAGTGCCCCCGGCTGAAGAGCGAGATCAGCAACTCCTCGACGACCCGGTGCTGCCCGACGATCACCCGCGAGAGTTGGGCGACGATCCGGTCATGGGCCTCGTGGAGCCGCTCGACGGCGGTGGTGCCGGGGAGTCGCTCCGCGCTCTGGGACCCAGAACCGGCGGAGGAATGGTCGGACGGGGGCATGGAAGACTCCGGGGTGGCGACGGCGGACGGAGGCAAGGGGGGAAACGGGATGCGAGGCGGGCCCCGGCCCGGCCGGGAGCATACGCAGGAGGGAGGGGGAGCGTTCAACCCTCCCCGGTCAACGTTGGTAGATCGGCAACGTCCCCTTGTCCAGTTGGAGGATCGTCAGATTCGTGGCGGAAGTGTAGACCGGCCCGATGTAGCCCTGCGGCCAGTGGAGTCCCTCGCGGTCCTCCGTCGCCTCGGAGACGAGGCGTTTGTCGATCTGATCGCGGTACGTCGTCCACTTCTTCCCCCCCTCGCGGTACATCACCTGGGCGTAATAGAAGTGGGCGTAGTGCCAGTGACCGAAGCCGTTGTTGGCGATGTTCCCCAAATGCCGTTCGGCGTATTCGACCATCCGGGGGACATGCGTGTCGTCGTATTCGCCGGCGTTGAACAGGCAGGCGATCGCCGCGGCCGAAATCGCCGGCCTTCCCCCGCCCCCCTTGGAGCTGTACTGCACGCCCCCGTCCGGCATCGTGCACTTGTGGATGTAGCCGATCGCCTTGTCAATGATCTCGCGCGGGACCGGGATGCCGGCGTTGCGACAGCCGCGCAGCCCCTGGACCTGGGTGATCGTCGTCGATCCCTCATCGAAATTGTTTCCGTCCTTGGCGCTGACATACCCCCATCCGCCGTCGGGGGTCTGGGCCCGCCCCGAAAACTCAACCGCCTTGGCGAGCACGCGGACGAGCTCCTCGCGGCGCCGTTCGTCCTCCTCCTCCCCGAGCACCTGGGAGAGGAAGAGCATCGAGAATCCGTGCCCGTAGGTGTAGCGGTCATCCCCCTTGGGATCACCGATGAGCCCGTTGGTGCGCGAGCGGCTGACGAGATAGTCGACCGCCTGCCGGATCGGCTCGGCATACCGCCCCTGCGTCGTCGTCGACCCCTCCATGAGCATCGCCGTTCCCGCCAACGCCGTCATCGCCGTCGGGTAGCGCCCCTCGTTCGCCGCCCAGCTCCCCCGGCGCGACTGCTTCTTTACAAGCCAATCGAGCCCGCGGGCGATGACCTTCTCCCGGGCCGTCCGATCGCCCCCTCCCCCCGTCGGAGGATCGTCCTCGGCGCCCCGCAGCGCCCCCGGCGCGGCGAGGGCGAGGAGGAGGGCAACGAGGGGGGGCCAAACGCTGCCGATCGGTCCTCCCCGGGGGGGCGCCGACTGGTGACGAGGTGACTGAAGCGGATCCATGACGGGCCTCGGGGTGCGGTGGGCGGAGGTGGGGAAGGGACCGCGGCAGGGATCAAAACGGTAACGGCAAGAGGAGGGCTTTCTCAAACCAGTATTCCAGTTCCTGGAGAACATCCCGGGACGCCGGCTGCCGGCCGGCCGCCTGAAACGGCGGGCGGGGAGCGGTCGGCTGCCCGGTGAAATCGAGGACGACGTCACCACCTTCCGCCGCCCCCCGGCCGATCGTGACGGTATGGGCGGCGGGATCGCCCACCATGTCGCACCCGAAGAGCATGTGCTGCTGGGCGGCGATCTTGTCATCGACGCACAGTGCTTGGCCGGTGCGCTTGTCAATACAGAGGATCCCCAGCCGCGTCCTTTCGCCACTCCGCGCCGGCGCGATCTGCCGGGCGAAGAGGAGCACCGGGAGCGACTCCGGCTGATCGGGATTGAGGCAGTGCCGCAGGACGGTGGCAGGGACGGGCCAGAGAAC
Source organism: Candidatus Kuenenia stuttgartensis (assembly GCA_945865325.1). GTDB lineage: Bacteria > Planctomycetota > Planctomycetia > Pirellulales > UBA1268 > QWOP01. The sequence goes on along the minus strand of CAMBFA010000016.1, from coordinate 7,639 downwards.
GCTGCCATCGGTCCGCCCGACGGCCCACAGCGTTCCCGTCGCCGGTTGGCTGACATCCCGAGACGAAGCCTGCTGAGGGAGATTGGTGATCATCCCCACCTTCTCCATGAGCTTCCGCTCCTCGGCGGTTTCCTGCCGTCCCACGAAAACGAGGAAACGATCCTCCCAGGGAACGACCCGGACCTGCTCGAGCCCGCGCGGCATGTCGGGGAGCGTGGTGCAAAACCGCACGGCGCCGGAGACCAGATCGAGGACGGTGAGCGCGCCGGAGGGCTCGACGACGGCCAGCGCCCCGGGGCCGGCCCACGTCGCCCGCGCCTCGGGCGCGAACGTCCCCATCGCCACGCTCGTCATCGTCACCGGGTCGAGGAGGAGGAGCGTGGCCGGTTGCAATCCCCCCTCCGCGCGCTCCTTCGCGGCGCCCGCTTCGTCACCGTCGGCGAGGACGACGACCCGCCTCCCGCACGTCAGGAGCCGGCGATCGCGCCGCGGCAGTTCCGCGACGCGCACCAGCCGCCCATCGACCATCGACACCACCGCCGCGTCGCGCCCGCTGGCCGGGACAACGCAGACGTAGTCGTCGTCGCCGATAACCTCCCCGGCCGCCGGCAGTCGGTGGCGCTCCCAGAGCAGGCGCCCCGAGACCGGGTCATGGAGCTCGAGTGAGGTGTTGACAAGCACGGGCACGCCCCGCGCACGGGCCTGCCCCCCCTGAACCGACATCACCGGGGCGGTCTCCTCCGGCTCGGAGATCCGCAGGCCGAGCGGCACGTTGCCGAGACGACCGATCCGCCCCCCCACGCCGCGCCCCAGAAACGGCATCGGGATCTCGTTCACCGCCCCGGAGGTGTCGTTGAGCAACCACAGACGGCGGTGTTTCTGGCCGGGCGTGGCCGACAATTCGAATCCAGCGACGAGCGGTCCGGAGCGGACCACCACGATCCGGCCGACGGTCGATGCCTCAGCGCCCATCGCCTGGAAACCGGCCCACCCGTCGAACCTCCCGGGAACGTCGAACCCGAACGGTTCGCCGATCCGCCGGCCATGGCTGTCGGTGGCGAGGAGCCCCGGCTGCTGCATGTCGTAGCCGAGGCACAGCCCGGGGAAAGCGGCGCTTGGGTCGTCGTCGACGGGAATCGGCATCACCCTGGTCATCCTCCCGCCGTCGTCATTGCCTCCCCGCCCGGCGGCCCCGCGGCGCTCAACCACGCGGCCGAACGGCCACGCCGTGTCGCCCGCGCCGACCGGCTCCGCGGCCGCCGCTCGCTCGCGGCGTACCCCGAGGAGGAGATCCCGCCGTACCGCCAGATCTCGACCGGCATCGGTCGCAGCGCCGGTGACGGTGATCATCTCGCCGAGGGCCTTCACGAGCGACTCCCGGGCCCGCCCCCCCGCGGGATGACCGGTGAACCACTCCGCCAGAGCCGTCAGCCGGTCGACCCGTTCGGGCACCGGCAGCAGCGCCTCGGCCGCCGCGAGTTGCGCCCCGACGAACGTATCGATCTCCCGGCGCAGATCCGGCTGCGCGAGGGCGAGGAACTGCTGCAGCCGCCCCTCCACCCAGCGTGCCTCCGAGACCGAGACGAGCGGATCGGCCCGGTCGCTGACAAAGGCCACGTCGGCGTCTGCGGACATGCCCCGGGGAAGATCGAGGCAGCGCCGAAACGCGGCCCAGGCCGACGGAAGATCCCCGCCACGGAGATGGCCGTCGACGATGGCGCGAAGCATCGATCGATCCACGGCGGAGCTGGGTGCTTTGGCCACGGAGGCATTCCAGATCGGAATCGCGGCGTTGAAATCCCGGTCGAGCGCGGCGCGGAGGGCATCGCCGACGACCGAGTCGGGAACCGCATCGGGCGCTGCATCGTGCGCCGAGAGAATCGCACCGATGCCGGCCACGACGTCCCCCCCGTCGATGGCCATCTGTCCTTTCCACAGCAGCATACCCGGATCAGACCTCCCCTCCCGGCCGGCGGTCTCGATCCGCTCCCCGAGGGCGGCGGTCTGATGGAAGACATCGAGCGAATCGACCCCCTGCGATACCACCTCGCCGCGGTAGGCCACCAGATTGCCCGTCACCGTACCGCCGCGCGACGGCGAGCGACCGACAATCTTGCCGTCGGCGAGATCGATCTCGATCACCTCAGGCGCGTCGATGGGGAGGAACAACCGGCCGTCGGTGATCACCCCCCGACCACTCGGGCAGGCGCCGGCGAGGACCAGCGGCGTGGCCCAGCGCGGCGCTCCGTCGGCGAGCGCGACGCTGTGGACGCCACGACGGCCGACGAGGATCACGCCGCCATCGACGACACCGGCGACATACAGCCCCTCCTTGCGCGGCTGCTTCCAGACGATGCTCCCCGACCGCAGATCGAGGCAGTGGATTTCCTCCGACTCCCGTGGCGTGAGGATGATCCTTCCTCCGGCAACAATCGGTACGCCGTCGCGCCACCCTGTCGTGGCCGACGGTCCTGCGGCCGCGCCGAAGACCTGGCCATTGATCACCACCGCTCCACCGAGGGCGTTGCCCCGGCGGATCCGCACGCCGTTTTGGAGCACGACCGTGTCTCCCCCCTCCGAGCGCGGGTGGTTGTAGGCCCAGAGGAGCGTCCGCGTGGCAAGATCGACTGCGACGGTTGTGCCGGACCCGGTCGGGCAGACGAGCACCCCATCGCCGAACGACGGGGAGAGCCCTCCGACCCGGCGGAGGTGGCTTTCACGATTGCCGATCACGCGGTCGTCCTCGAGCTCGGCCAGCGGTTGCGACCAGACGATCGTTCCATCGGCGGCGGCGAGGACGTCGAGACGGATCTCCCCGCGCTCCTCGACGAGGACGAACAACTGATCACCGATCGGGAGCGGAGCACCGAGGTACCACCCGCCCGCCGGGGGCGCGATCCCCTGGAACCCGGGCTGGCGGGCGGGGGGCTGCGGGGGCTCGGCGGCGGGGAGGCGCCACGCCAGTTCACCCCGTGCGGCGATCCGGTAGGCGGAGAGAACATTGGACCCCCGGGGTGGCGGCGCGAGTCCCCGGAACATGCCGTTGATGTTGTTGACGGCGGGACCGGCAAGCGAGGCCGGATCACTCTCCACGGCAAACACCAGCTCGCCATCGCTCGATAGTGTTCCGCTCGTGGCATCGTCAAACACCCCGCGGATCGCGGCCCGGGCCTCGGCATCGGCCGTCGAGTCCCCTTCGGCCCCGGCGGGCGTGACGTCGAAGAACGACCCTGCCGCGCCGCCGGTCTGCAGCCAAACCCGTTTGCCGGTCTGGAAATCGACCGCCAGGAGGCCCATTGGCGTGTGGGCCAGGAGAAGGCCGTCGACCGCCAGCGGAGTGCCCGCCGGCAGGAGCGGCATGTCGCGGTCGGCAAACATCTTCCGCCGCCGTTCGAGGAGGCGGCCCTCCTCTGGGTGGCGGGTGAGGGGCACCCGGTAGCGTGGCACAAGGAGCGGCCGGGATGCCGCGACGAGGGCATTGCGGGCGGCATCGCCGCGGTGGAGCCACCATTCGCTGGCGCGCCGACCGGCGCCGCTGGCAGGCGCACCAGCCAGCCCCTCGAGCCAGGCAGCGGCACCGCCGGGAGGATAGGTGAGCGTCACCTCCCTTCCGCCGACACGCACTGGCCCCGCCCCCTGCGCCTTCCCGAGAATCGCCACGGCCGCGTCCCGTTCGCCGGCGCGCCACCAAGCGACAGCGCGCATCACGGCGAGGGTCGGCTCATACTCCTCGTGCCCCGGAGCACTGGCCAGCCGTTCGAGCCAGGCCGCCGCCGCGAGTGGCCGGCCACTCTCCAGGGCGTCGAGCGCCGCAAGCATCGTCGCGCGCCTCCCCGCGGGGGTGTGAAACCAGCGCCGGGCCACCGCCACAATCGCGACCGGATCGTCGGCCGCGATCGCCTGCTCGAGGAGCCGATCCGCGCGGGCACGGAACTGAATTTCGTAGGCCGTTCTCCCGGCCTCGGGGAGTGTTCCAAGGAGACGGCTCGTTTCTGTCTTGATGCTCCGCCAGGTGCTCTCGCCCCCCGGCGGACGGAAGAAGAAGTCGCGGTCGCCTCCGAGGATCTCGTCGACGAGCGTCGCCGAATCGCTCCAGCGTTCTTCGGTGATGAGGCGGCGGACGCGGTCGAGTTGACGCTCCTTGAGTCGGTCGGTGGGGAGCGCAACGCCCCCGTCGTCGCCGCCTTCGCCAGATTCGTCGGCCGGGCCGTCGGTGTCGCCGGGGCGCGGGGGATCGGCCTCCGCGGCCGCTTCGTCGAGCGGTTCCTCCCGCGTTTCCGCCTGCTGGGCAACGGCGGGGGATGGCCAAGAGCCGAAGACGGCCAAGGCGGTGACAGCGATCACCAGCAGGCTGGCTGGAGTGGAAAACGTTCCCCGGACCGTCTGCCCCGGGACGGCCTCCGATCCCCGGCGAGGTGCCTTGCACCAGCCCAACCAGCGGTTCGACCGTGCCATCGCTTCCCCCGAGTCACCCAGCGGAATCTGGCCACTACCCCGCACAACCTCCCGACTGGAACGACCAGGGGGCCGGTTTTCTCCCTCCCCGCCAGCAGCCGGGTATCGGGGGGAAGGGATCAAAAAGGGCTTTTTTTCAGCACCGTCTGGCGATCGCAGCGGCATCCAAACCACTCATCGCCCTCCTATCCTAGACCGTCCGCCAGCCGGGCAGCAAGGAAGCCGTCCCCCCACCGCCGTAGCCCCGCGCCGCCGCCCAACCGGGATTTTCACCGGAAATCATCGGGGTTTTGGTTTGCAATTTCATTTCCAGAGCCTCTAATCACCGAACCTTTCCCGGCTCGCGTTGCCGGGTTCGGGTCAGCGGCGGGGATCCTGCCGCACACCAAACCTTTCCATTGGGAGACGAGGCGATGGCGAAGAAGTCGGGCAGCAAGCCGCTCACGAAGACCGAGATCCTCCGGAATATCTCGGAGTCGACCGGCCTTGCGAAGAAGGATGTGGTCCTCGTGTTGGATCACCTCACCAGTGAGATCCAGAAGTCTCTCAAGGGCTCCGGCATCGGGGTGTTCTCGATTCCCGGTCTGGTGAAGATCGAGCGCCGCAAGGTGCCTTCACGTCCCGCCCAGAAGGGCGTCAAGAACCCCTTCACCGGCGAACTGCAGGACCGTCCGGCGAAGCCGGCTAGCGTCAAGGTTCGTGTCCGCGCCCTGAAGAACCTCAAGGCAATGGTCGCCGGCTGATACCGGGAAGGCAATGGTCGCCGGCTGATGCCGGGCCGCCGGACAACCGGCGGCCGGCCACGGTCGATGAAACAATCAGGGGCGGCGCCCGTCGGGCGCCGCCCCTTTTTTTATTCCACCGACGCGGGCCGTTCAGCGGACGGGTGTGGCGAGGCCGGCGATCCCTGCAGAGGCGGCCGCAGGTCCGCTCGATTCACACGGATAAAAGGCGGCCCAAACGGGATTGTGATCGGAGACCTCGAGGGCCCGATCGAGGGGAAGGCCGAAGGTGCTTTGGAGATCCACAACGCCCCAACGGCCGAGATACTCGGTCGTCGCGTTGCGGTCAAAAATGAGATTGTCGTAGGTCTTCGTCCGATGGGTGTTCGTGGTCACACCGGCGACCGCCCACGTCACCCCGGGCGTCTTCGTGAACCGGCCGAACTGCGGAGGGCCGGCATTGAGATCCCCCAGAAGAATGACGTCATCCTCGTCGGGCCGAGCTGTCCGCATCGCGGCAAAGACGTCGACGAGCGCGTCGATCTCCTGCGGCACTTCGTCCGGATCGGTGTGGATGTCGACCATCCAGAAGGTGAAGGCCTTCGAGGCCGGGATGACCCTCGTGCGGAAACGGACATGCATCGGCGGCCGGTGGAGCTTGCCGCCGGGATCGGGGACGACGCCGATCGATCCCGCGTCGACCTCGATCCGGTTCATGTCGTAGAGGAAGCAGTACTGCTCCTTGCTCACCGTTCGTCCCTCGCGGGGGCCGATGATCCAGTGGTACCGGCTCCCATCGGCGTTCACGGCATCAACGAAGCGCGGAATCACGCCGTCCGACTTGGCCCGCACCTCCTGGATGGCGACGACGTCGAACTGGCGGACAACACGGGCGAGGATCTCGACGACCTGCGGCTTGGCGATCTTTGATTCGCCAAACACCTGGATGTTGAACGAAGCGATGAGAACGGCGTCCCACGGCCTCGAGGCGGGGAGGGTCGACAGCCCGGGCGCCGGTCCGCCGGCGGGCGGAGCCCCGACAGCCCCCGCCGGGGGCAGGGCGTCGGCGGCGTGGGCGAAGGGGGCGGAAAGGCCAGTGAGGAGCGTCGTCGACGGTCTTGCCGTCGACGCCGGCCCACGGAGCGTCAACCCGCCGACGAGCGACAGGAGCGCTGCCAGGGCTGCGCCCCACCGCACCACGGCCTTCGACAGGGTTCCTGCCACCCCGCCCTCCCTGGGCCGCCCGACACGGTGAAAAGGACTCCCGTCAGCACGCCATCCGTGGCGCGGCTGCAGGTCCTCTCCCGGCACCCGACCCTGTTCCTGGTATCGGTCGGCCGACGGGTGACGGTCGTGCCGTCTTCGCCGGCGCCGCAGGGTCGGCCCGGACCATGGCGTCGATCTTGCCGATTGGTCAACGGCCGCAGTTGGCGAGGACCTCGCCGGCAAGGCGCGATAATCGCGGGTCTGGATCAGCCGCGGCCACCGTCAGCGCTGCCCGGGCGGTAGCCGCCGCCGGGCCGATCCTGCCCAGCGCCCAGCAGGCCCGCTGCCGAACTTCGATGGCCTTTTCGGGGGCGAGGCAGGCTCCGAGGATGGGGACTGCCGAGTTGGCTCCCTCCCCACCCCTTCCCAGGAGCGTGACGGCCCAATAGGCGACCAGCGGGTGATCCGCGGCCGCCAGCGAGATCAAGTCGGCGATCTGGTCCACCGGCGGAGGTCCGAGCTCCTCCAGCGCCGCTGCCGCCCACTCCCGAACGCCGTCATCGACATCGCTGCAGGCGGCGACCAAGGCCGTCGCGGCAGAAGCTGCTCCCTCCCCGGCTCGACAGAGGGCTTCCGCCGCAGCGGCCCGCTCCCCGGGATCGGATCCTGCCATCCGCTCGACCAGCGCCGCGATCGAAGGGTCGTGTGCGGGCATGGTTGGGCGTCATCCCGGGGTCGATTGTTCTGCAACGCAGCGACGCGTGTCGGCCTACCCGGGCCCCTTCCTGCGCCTCACAAAGCGCCTAACAGAGGGGTCCCAGAGGGGGTGGGAGAGATCCCACCGGCCGCCACCCTAAACCCTTACGGGGCAGCGATTTTAGATGAAATGGACAGGGCCGGAATCGAACGACAAGCGTATTCCCCGAAGAATACCACGATCTCCGATTCAGGCGGCGCATATTCCGGCGCACTTCCCGCCGATCTGGCGCACGTGATCGAGGCCTGGGGCGGGCTCACCGCTGACGACCGACGCCGCATCCGGGCCATCGTTGACGGCCGGCAGGCCTGACGTGGTGTCGATCGAGCGGTGAGGTAGCGACGATCTGCGGGGAGTCGCTCGCAGACGATGCTGCCGTTGGAGATACACCACGTTCTCCGCCCCCGGCGGGGCCGGCTGGAGCCCCCGGCAGGGGAGGTGCTCGCAACACGCCCCAGGGGGCCGTTGCCGTGGTGGGAGTTGTGACGAGCCCCTCGCA
>CAMBFA010000015.1 GCA_945865325.1 Candidatus Kuenenia stuttgartensis | reverse complement strand
CGTCCTCCGGGTCGGTGGGTATCTCGCCCCGTTTCCAATTTCGTCGATCGGCGAAGCGTTGGGGCTCTATGAGGGAAGGCCGTTCTCGTCTCGCTACGCCTGGGCGCTTGTCGAGTTCCTCCTCTACGTCAACGTCTGTTGGCCGCTCTTGAATCTCATGCCGGTGCCGCCACTCGATGGCGGGCAGATGGTCCGTGAGGGGATGGAGACCTGTGGCGTGGCCGATGCCGCCAGGATCGCCGCGATCATCGGGCTCGTCGTCGGCGGCGGGCTCGCCTACCTCGCCTTCAACCGCGACGAGCAGTATCTCGGGATCATGTTCGCGATGCTCGCCGTGGCCTGCTACCAGAGCCTGCAGCAGTCGCCTCCGTGGAGGCGATGGAACTGATGCCGGGAAGGTCTGCCGAACCGGCCGGCGACCACCGTCTCACGGCGGTTGTGCTCGGTGCCAGCAACGTCTCTCGCGGGCTGGCCCGGCTCAATGCGGCGATCCGGGGGAGAGCCAATGGGCCGGTCGACCTGTTCGTGGCCGCGGGGCATGGCCGTTCCTACGGCGCTAACAGCCGGGTGTGGATGCGACGCCTGCCGTCGATCCTGGGGTGCGGCCTGTGGCGGGCTCTGAATCGTGAAGCGAATGATGGCAGGCGATGCGTGGCGCTGGTCACCGACATCGGCAACGATCTCCTCTACGGCTTTCCGCCCGCCCAGGTGGCAGCCTGGGTCCGTGAAGCGGTCGGCCGGCTCGTCGACCGGGGAGCGACTGTGGCGATCGCGCGGCTCCCGCTCGAGGCGGTGCGCCGCGTCGGGCCGGTGCGCTACCGGGCCCTCAAGACGCTCTTCGTGCCCGGCTGTCCGCTGTCGATCGAAGGGATCCATTCGGCCGCAGCCGAGCTCGACGGCCGGATCGCCGAGCTGGCGGCCTCCGCCGGTCTCGCCACGATCGATCAGCCGGGGGCGTGGTACGGCTTCGATACCCTCCATCCCCGTCGCCGGCACCTCGACACCCTTTGGCGCTACGCCTGCGATGCCTGGGGCCTGCCGCCGGCCCAGCGCCCGATGCGGGCCGGTTTGCGGGAGTGGGCCGGGCTGGGGAGGCGAGCGGCTGAGGTGCGCCAACTCGGCCGGCAGATGCGCTACACCCCGCAGCCAATCCGCCGTTACGCTGACGGCGGCTGGGTGGCGCTCTACTGATCTCTCCTGATCTCTCCTGATCATGGGCGGGCGAAGACCTTCAGCGGCTGCGGGAGCGAGACGATGAACGTGGCGACACGGGTGGTGGTCGTGATGGGGGTCAGTGGGATCGGCAAGACCGTCGTCGGACGGGCGCTCGCCGACCGGCTCGGGTGGGCGTTCCAGGATGCCGATTACTTCCACCCGGCGGCCAACGTCGAGCGGATGTCGCGCGGGATCGCGCTGACCGACACGGAACGATGGCCCTGGCTCGACTCCCTGGCCGATCTGATCACGGCCACCCTCGCCGGCGACGGAGGGCTCGTCCTCGCCTGCTCGGCTCTCGCCCGACGCTACCGCGACCGGATGGGCGTGGGAAGGCTGGGCGTGAGGCTCGTGTCACTCGACGGCCCCCCGGAACTCATCCGCGCTCGGATCGAGGCCCGTCGCGACCACTTCATGCCGGCGACGCTGCTCGACAGCCAATTGGCTGCCCTCGAGCGCCCCACCCCCGACGAACGGCCGATCGTGGTGGGGATCGACGCCACTCCGGAAGAGATCGCCTCCCGAATCATCACGTCCCTCGAGCGCACCGACGGCTGATCGACGGATCGTGTCGCCGCCACACGCTTCCTCGCGTCACAGGACCGGCAGCGACGGGAGCGGCGGGCGAGCGGCGTGGGCGGCAGCGAGGTTGCCGACGAGGCGCTGGCAGATCGATTCGAGGTAGGGCCGAGCCGCCGGATCGTCGAAATTCGACGCGGTCGTGCCGGCGTCGCCATGTTCGCGGATCGGAATCTGAATCGGCACCTCGCCGAGGAAGGGAATGTCGAGCTCCTGGGCCGTGCGGCGGGCGCCCCCATTGCCGAAGATATCGTACCGCTTCAGCGTGTCGGGGCAGACGAAGAAGCTCATGTTCTCCACCATCCCCAGCACAGGGATGTTTACCTTGCGGAACATGGCGATCGCCTTGGTGGCATCGAGGAGGGCGACGTCCTGGGGCGTGCAGACGACGACCGCTCCGGTGAGCGGGAGCACCTGCGAGAGCGTCAGCGCGATGTCGCCCGTTCCCGGCGGCATGTCGATGATGAGGTAATCGAGCGGGCCCCAGGCCGTGTCGCGGAGCATCTGCGTGATCGCTCCATGGAGCATCGGCCCACGCCACACGACCGCCTCGCCAGGGGGGACGAGATAGCCTATCGACATCGTCGGCATGGCGACCGGTGCGCCGGGGAGCTCCAGGCGCGGGGGAATGATCTTCCCCTCCTCGATCTGCGGCCGGCCGGAGAGGCCGAGGAGATGGGGCACGCTCGGGCCGTAGACGTCGGCATCGAGGAGTCCGACCTTGCTCCCGGCGCGGGCCAGGCCGATGGCGATGCTCGCCGCGATCGTGCTCTTCCCCACCCCCCCCTTGCCGGAGCCGACGGCGATCACGCTCTTCGCCTCGAGGCCGATCTGACCGAGCTTCATCGGCGCCCGTTGATGGGGCGTGATCGTCACTGCGACGTCGGCCACCGTCGGGAAGCGGGCCCGCAGCATCTCCTCGATCCGGGCCCGTGTGGCGGCGTGGAGGATCGCGGAATGGCTCGTCAGCCCGACGACGACGGCGATTCTCTCGGCCCCGACCTCCGTCGACACCACCTGCCCGGTATCGGTCAGCGGCCGTCCCGTCTCTGGATCGGCGATGGCGGCGAGGACCGAGGCGACAGCAATGCGATCGGGGGAGGTCATGGTTGGGTCGAGGCCTGGGGGGCGGTGATGGCGTGTGGAGGAGTGATCGTAAGGCCGCTGGCGGCTCCCGGCGCGATCGATGCCCCGGCCCGCGCGGCGGCGGAGAACAGCGGGCGTGGCTGGAGGGTGACCATCGCCATCACCACCAGCGCCGCGAGCATCGCGATGCCGGCGCCGAGGCCACCGTCAGCCTGCACGCCGCGCTTCGCGGAGCGGAAGTACATGGCCGCCACGATCCGGAGATAGTAGGCGGCGGCGATCGCCGCGTTGATCACGAGGATCACGGCGAGCGCCAGGAAGAACACGCGGCGGCTCCCCGGAGTCGCCTGGGCCGTCCAGTCGACCTCGAGGGCGGCCATCGCCAGCGACAGCTTGCCCCAGAAGCCGGGGAGCGGCGGGATGCCGGCGAGGCTCAGCAGAAAGGTGGCCAGCGAGAAGGCGACCACCGGGTTGGTCGCCGACAGACCGTCGAGGTCTTCGATCGTGCTGATCTCCTCGCGCGGCGGCCGCGGCGCCGAGCCCGCCGACCACTCCGGCCAGCGGTGCCCCAGATACGCCAGCGCCCCAAACACGCCAATCGTGGCGGCGACGTAGGCAGCGAGGTAGAAGAGCGTCGCCGAGGCGCCCCCCAGGGCGGCGGTCCATGAGGTGTCGGGGCCCGCGAAGGGGCGGCCGCCGACCGTGGCATCGGCCGCGGCCGCGGCGGCCACGCCGACAAGAAGATAGCCGGCGTGGGCGATCGAGGAGCAGGCGAGCAGCCGGCGGAGATTCGTCTGCAGCAGCGCCATGCAGTTGCCGACGGTCATCGTCAGGGCCGCGAGCACCGCCGTGAGCTGCCAGAAAAACGTCAGCCAGGCAACGCCGGCCGGTCCGACGACCCCCTGGTTGAGAGCGATCATCCCCAGCTTCCCTCCGGTCCCGAGGGCGAGCAGACGGAGGAGGACGACGATGCCGGCCACCTTCGGAAGCGTGGAGAGGAGCGCCGCATTGCCGGGGCCGGCCCCTTCGTACACATCCGGAGCGTAGAAATGCATCGGCACCGCGGCGAGCCGGAACGCGATTCCGCCGATCAACATCCCGACGGCCACTGGGAGGAGCGTCTGGGCGGTTGCCACGATCCGGCCATCACCGGAGCGGAGCCGGCTACCGATCTCGGCGAGGCTCGTCGATCCACCGATTCCGTAGAGGCAGGCCAAGCCATAGAGGAAGAGGGCCGAAGCGACCAACGAGAGGAAGAAATACTTCAGGCTCGCTTCCTGCCCCTGGGCATCGGTCCGCTTCAGCGCCAGGAGGATGTAGGTCGGGATCGACACCAACTCCAGGCCGGCGAAGAGGAGGACGAGATCATTGGCGGAGGCCACCAGCGACACTCCGGCGAGGAGGAGGAGAAACGTCCCCGCCTCTTCGCAGGTGCTGTTGGCGCGCGGCGTCTGCCGGGGGGTGACCGCGCTGCGGAACTGATCCCCCGCCTGCACCAACGCCAGCCCCGCCCCGGCCAGGAGAACGAAGCGGCGGACGAAGAGGGCGAAGTCATCGAAGGTGAACGGCCCCGATGACACGACCGACCCGGCTTCGAGCTCCATCCCCGGCCAGCAAGCCGCGACCGCGATGCCGATGAGGGCCACGAGCCATCCCTGGCGCAGCCCACAGAAGGCGCCGCCGAGGTAGGCCACGAGGGCGGCCACCACGAGGACGAGCTCTGGACCGGCGAGGAGGAAAGTCGATAGCGACGTCTGGGTCATGGGATTCGTTCGAAGCCGGCGGTGAGAGGAGGATCGGAAGGAACAATGGCCGCGCCGGGGAGCGTCGTGGCGGCGTCGGCCTGGGCCGTCTGGGGGAGGGGGGAGCCGTGGACGGCCCCCATCCGGGCGGCAAAGGCAGCGGCCCCGGGAGCCATGGCGGTGCGCACGGCGGCAGCACTGGGAGCGAGGAACGTGGCCGGAAAGAGGCCGATCCACAGAACGAAGAGGGCGAGGGGCGCCAGCGCCGCCCATTCGTACCAGCGCAGATCGTCGGTCGGCTCGGCGGCCGCCGGACCATGGTCATGACCACCATCACCATGACCGCCATGACCGTGCGAATCATCGCCGCTGGCGCCATGGTCGGCGCTGGAAGGGGGGGCGTGGCCGTGGTCGGCGGGAGGCTGCCGCGACGCCCCGAAGAACACTCGCTCCACGGCCCAGAGCATGTACCAGGCCCCGAGCACGACACCCACGACCGAAGCGACCGCCATGGTGAGATACGAGGAGCGCCATTCGAATGCGACGCCGCTCCAGGCCCGCTGGAACGAACCCAATAGCACCATGAACTCACCCACGAAGCCATTCAGCCCCGGCAGCCCGATGCTCGAGAAGGTGAAGAGGAGGAACATGAACGCCAGCCAAGGGGCCCGCGCCGCGATCCCGCCGAGATTCGCGATCGAGCGCGTGTGGTAGCGCTCGTAAATCATCCCGACCAGCGCGAACAGCCCCGCCGCTGACAGGCCGTGGTTGATCAACTGGAGCGTTGCTCCCTCGACAGCCACCGGTTCCAGTGCCGCGATCCCCATCACGCAGTAGCCCATGTGACTCACCGACGAATAGGCGATGAGCCGCTTGAGATCGCTCTGGGCCAGCGCTACCAGCGCCCCGTAAAGGATCCCGATCACCCCCAGGCCGAGGATCCAGGGGGCGGCCGCGGCGGTCGCCTCGGGGAGCATCGGGAGGGAGAAGCGGAGGAATCCGTAGATGCCGATCTTCAGCAGCACGCCGGCGAGATCGACGCTCGCCCCCGTCGGTGCCTCGACGTGGGCCAGCGGCAGCCAGGTGTGGAAGGGGACGATCGGCACCTTGACGGCGAAACCGGCAAACAGGGCGAGGAATACCCACCACTGCAGCCAGCCCCCGCGGGCATCCATCGGGAGCGGATGGGCCGCCAGGCCGGCGGTGAGCTTGGCGATGTCGAAGGAGAGCGTGCCGGTGTGGGACGCATTCCAAAGGACGATCGTGAGCAGGCCCAAGAACGCCAGCACGCTCCCGGCAAGGGTGTAGATGAAAAACTTCACCGCCGCCCGCCGGCGGTCATCGTGCCCCCAGATGCCGATGAGAAAGAACAGCGGCACGAGGGTGAACTCGAAAAACACATAAAACAGCATCACGTCCCGAGCGGCGAACACGCCGAGCATCGCCGATTCGAGGATGAGCAGGAGCGCGTAGAAACCGACCGGCTTCTCCTTGATCGCTTCCCAGCTGACCATGACGGCCGTCACCGAGAGGAGTGCCGAGAGGCCGAACAACCAGATCGACAGCCCGTCGAGGCCGAGCGAGAAGCGGATGTCGAACGGCCCGTCGACGAGCCACGGCCCCTCGCTGACGGCGAAGGCGTGCCCGGCCGACACCGCTGGAAGGGCACGGAGGATGAGGAGGACGGCGCCGGTGAGCGTGATCAGCGTCGTCACCGCGGCGCTCTGACGCACCGCCGAGACGCCGCGCGACCCGAGCAGCCAAGCCGCCAGAGCACCGACCAGCGGCGTGAGGATGACCAGGATGAGGTGGTTGGCTGGGGAGAAGGGGTTCATGGCTGGGGATGTCGCGGTGGAGCCGGTGGTTCGGTGGAGGATGGGTCGACCGGCGGATCAGGGGCGAAGCTGCCAGGCAAGGGCGAGGACGATCGCCAGCACCCCGACGACCCCCGCCAAGGCATAGCGCTGCACGAGGCCTGACTGCATCCGGCGGATCGCCGAGCCCCAGGCGAGCGGCACCTGGCCGATCGCATCGACCGTGCCGTCGACGATCGCGCGGTCGAAGAAGGCCGTGACCATCGCCAGCGCCTCGAGGGGCTTAACGATGAGCGCGGCGTAGATCTGATCGAGGTAGAATTTGTTGGCAAACAGCGCTCCCAGGGGGCCAAGATAGCGCTCCATCTGCGGCGAATCGCTGCGCCGGCCGAGGTGGCCGATCGCCGCCACGGCGATGCCGATGGCGGCAGCGAGGGTTCCCTGGATGGCGATATCCCAATGGAAGACGTGCGGGACGGCCGTACGGGCCACGGCCGGCGCGGTCAGCGACGGGGTGGCGGCGAGGAAGTTCGACAGGGCGTTGGTGACGAAGAGCACGAGCCCCGAGAACGCCGAAAGAGCGGCCAGGATAAGGAGTGGGTTGGTCATCGCCGGAGGGGACTCATGGGCGTGGTGCCCGGCCTCTTTCGGGATGCGGACCGGGCCTGTGAAGGTCATGAACACCGCGCGGAACGTATAAAACGCCGTCAGTCCGGCGGTGAGCAGCGACATCCAAAACAGTAGCCGCCAAGTCGACGGATGGTCGAGGGCGTCGAGCCCCACCTTCTCGGGCGAGACGCCATGAGCCTCGGGCGAGACGTCATGCGCGTCTGAAAGCGAGACGCGGGTGATCATCGACCCCGGACGAAACGGGCGGACGGGGACGTTTGCCACGAGCCCCGCCCCGCCGGCGAGATCTCTCGGTCGCTCCCCGGCCGAGCCCGCTGCGGCGTGATCCGAGCCATGGGCTTCCGGGTGCGCCTTGGCGTGGAGCGAGGCGAGGATCTCGTCCTTGCTGAAGAATCCGGCGAACGGGGGGACGCCGGCGAGGGCAAAGGCCCCGACCAGGAACGTCCCCGCCGTGATCGGCATCACGTGCCTGAGTCCACCGAAGCGCCGCATGTCGATCACGCCCCCCATGGCGTGCATCACCGAACCGGCGCCGAGAAAAAGCAGGGCCTTGAAGAAGGCATGCGTGACGAGGTGGAAAATCGCCGCGGTGAACCCGAGCATCGTGCCGGTGCCGAGGGCGACGAACATGTAGCCGAGTTGGCTGATGGTGGAATACGCGAGCACCCGTTTGAGATCGTTTTGCACCGTGGCGATGAGCGCAGCGACGAGCGCCGTCGTCGCCCCGACGATCGACACCATCGTGAGCGCTCCCGGGCAGCCCATAAACAGCGGCGCCGAACGGGTGATCAAATAGATCCCCGCCGTGACCATCGTGGCGGCATGGATCAGGGCGCTGGCCGGGGTCGGCCCCTCCATCGCGTCGGGCAACCAGACATGGAGCGGCATCTGGGCGCTCTTGCCGCAGGCCGCCAGGAGCATCAGCAGGCAGATGGCTGTGCCGACGGCGCCAGCGACATAGCCGGCTTCGTCGGCGATTCGGGTTTGGCCGAGGATTCCCTCGACGAACGTGCCGTCGGCGAGGTGCGTGTCGTGGAAGTTGAGTGTGCCGTAGGTCATCCAGAGGAGAAACACGGCGATCGCCAGACCGAAGTCACCGACCCGGTTGACGAGAAACGCCTTCTTCGCTGCCCGCGCGGCCTCGGGCTTGGTGTACCAAAAGCCGATGAGCAGATAACTGCAGGCCCCCACCGCCTCCCAGAAGACGTAGACGAGGAGGAAGTTGCTCGCGGCCACGAGCATCGACATCGAAAACACGAACATCGCCACCAGCGCGAAGAACCGGGGAGAGCCCGGATCGTCGTGCATGTAGCCGATCGAGTAGATGGCGACCAGCAGCCCCACACCCGTGATCACCATCAGGAGCGTGGCGGTGAGCGGATCCAGACGCAGCGCGATTGGGACCGAGAAGGTGCCGCCGCTGACGGCCGTGCCCGGAGCCATCGGCACACCGGCCTCCGCCGCGGGAAGATCGCCAGACCGGGCGTCAACGACGGTGGCCCATTGCCACAGCGTCGAGATCATCTCGACCGATTCGACCGGATGCGTCGGATCGGCATGTCGGCCGCCGACTTGATTGGCGGTGACGAGAAGCAGAAGCAGCGCGACGACTGCGGCGGCGCCGATCCCCGCCACGGCCGGGAGGTGCGCCCGGGGCCCGAGCCGGCGGCCGAGGAGAACGGTGCAGACAGCCCCCAGCAGCGGCAGCAGGGGAACGAGCACCAGGAGATTGGCGACGGAAAACTGCATGGGAGTCGGTTCGGGGGCCTGTGGGGGTCGGGCGTCGATGTCGGGGGCGGGTGGCCGGCAGGGGAGTTTGCCGGCACGATGGTCAGACGTGGTCGCGCTCGAGGGATCTGGAATCGTCCCCTTCGGGAAGGACACCGGCGGGAGAGAGGTGGGGCCACGTCGGCACCACGCGGTCGTCGGCGGGGAGCCCATGGTCGATCACCCGGGGGAGGTTCTCCTCCCGGAGCGCCTGCCAGGCGGAAGCATCGAGACGACCGGTGCGGGCGAACGCCTGGAGCACGAAGACCAGCGCCACCGCGGCCTCGCAGGCGGCGACGGTGAGGACGAAGACCACGAGGACCTGCCCCCCCCAGTCGCCGTGGTAGCGGCTCCAGGCGACGAGCGTCACCGACACCCCCTGGAGCATCAACTCCGCGGAGAGAAACATGACGATCAGATTGCGGCGGGTGAGGATCCCCACCAGGCCGAGACAGAAGAGAACGGCCCCCACGAGGAGGGCATTGGTGAGCAGCGTGGCGGGGATCATCGGCTCTCCCTCCGGTGGTCGGTTTCGGTCGCCTCGCCCCGCGACACGACGGCGATGGAGCCAACGAGCGCCACCAGCAGGAGCACGCCCGCAACCTCGACAGCGAACAGATGCCGGCCGAACAACTCGGCGCCGAGGTGGGCGACCTCGTCGGCATCGACACTCTCCACGCCGGCCGTCGCCGGGGCGAGCAGCGTCGCGCTCCGATCATCCTCCGATCCGGCGCCCTCCGTAGGCGCGGCGGCCATGGCCTGCGCCCGCGAGGGCAGCCGGCAACAGGCCGGGGGTTCGGCGGCGGAGAGGCGGCCGATCGACAGCGTGAGCAGGCCAAGGAGAACGGCGCCGGCGGCGGCCGCGAGCATCGGCTCGTTCGACACCCGGTCATACGGCGCCATCCCCGACGGCTGGGCGAGCATGAGCACAAACAGGAACATCACGAGGATCGCGCCGGCATAGACGACGATCGTCGCCACGCCGAGGAACTGCGCACCGAGCACGAGGAGCACCCCCGAAACGCCCGCCAATGCCATCGCGAACCAGATCGCCGAGTAAACCGGCGAGCGGGTCACGATCGTTGCCAGGCCGGAGATGACGGCGATTCCGGCGACGGTCAGGAAGACGGCGTCCTCGCCGACACCCCCGAGCGAGCGGCCCGTGGCGGCGAAGCCGATCAGCGCTGCGGCACCGAGGAGGAATCCCAGCCGCCGTGAGTTGACGGTGTCGGACGTCTTGGGGAGGAGGAGCCACAAGCTCGCGGCGAGGGCGGCGACGCTCCCGGCGAGGAGGAGCCCGGGGATGGGGAGGGTGGTCGCGGCGACGGGATCCATCAGTGGTGGCCTCCCGCCCCAGCCGCGGGGGAGCCCGGGGCCGGGCCGAACGTCGCCATGCCGCCGGCGGCGAGCGTCTTCGACTTCATCGGCTCGGCATCTTTCGTCATGTCGTAGACGCTCAACAACTTCTCCTTGTCGAAGATCATCTCCTCGCGGCTTTTTCCCGTCAGATCGAGGAGGCTCGTGAGCTCGATCGCGTCGACGGGGCAGGCCTCCTCGCACATCCCGCAGAAGATGCAGCGGAGCTCGTCGATCGTAAAGCTCTCCGGATACTTCTCCCGGTCGGGCCACGGGCTCTCGGTGGCGACGATGTCGATGCAGTGCGCCGGGCAGGCGGTGGCACAGAGGAAACAGGCCACACACTTCACCCGGCCGGCATCGTCGCGATTGAGGCGGTGGACGCCACGGTAGATGAGGGGGTTGCCGATGGTCGGGCGGACCTCGGGGTAATTCACGGTCACTTTGCGGCTCACCATGTGCCGCGCCGTGGTCGAGAGCCCCTGGAAAAAGAGGGGGAGGTAGAGCCGTTCGGTGAGCCCGAGCGGTTTCTCTTCGAGCCAAGTGATGGCTGGATCGGTCGGTTTCATCGGCTGCCTGCCAGTGTCGGGGAAACGTCGTGGGGTGAGCGTTCGAGGCGCTCGTGTTCGGCGAGCTCCCGCTCGATGTCGAGGGGATCGTGCGTCAGGATCGGGGTGTTGTCGGTGCCCGAGGGGGTGAAGACCCCGGCCACGAGCCAGCCGGCGAGGCAGGCGATCCAGGGGAGCGCGATCGCCACGGCGTGCGCGAATCCGGGGCCGAGGGCGGCGACGAGCTGCGGGCGAAACTCCTCCACCGTCGCCACCGTCACGAGGTTCACCAGGCCCAGCGGCAGCATCACCTTCCAGGCGAGATTCATGAGCTGATCGAAGCGAAACCGCGGCCAGCTCCAACGGACGAGCATGAAGAACACGATCACCCCGAGGATCTTCCCCGAGAGGATGCCGAATCGCAGCAGGGCCTGGATCCAGCCGATCTCCTGCGACGATCCGGTCACACCCCACAGATGCCAGCCGCCGAGGAACAGGATCACGATCAGGAACGCCGCCGTGATCATGTGGAGGAACTCGGCCACGAGGAACAGAAGGAGCTTGATGCCGGAGTATTCGGTGTGGTAGCCACCGACGAGCTCCTGCTCCGCCTCGGGGAGGTCGAACGGGAGCCGCGCCGCCTCGGCGAAGCTCGCCACCATGAAGACGATGAAGCCCAGCGGCTGGGCAAACGCATACCACACGCCCGACTCCGCCTGGGCGTTCATGATCGTGTCGAGCCGGAGGCTGCCGGCGGCCAGGACGACGCCGAGCAGCCCGAGGCCGAGGGGAATCTCGTAGGCAACGAGCTGGGCGCTTGACCGCAGTCCGCCGAGGAAGCCGTATTTGTTGTTGCTCGCCCAGCCCCCGAGAAGGACGCCGTAGACCGCGATGCTCGACAGCGCGAAAACCCACAGCACGCCGACATCGAGGCCCGGCGCCACGAGGAAGGGGACCGGATCGGGGAGGCCGGGGATCCCCAGCGGCGGAAGGACGCTCCCGAACGGGATCGCCGCGAAGATCGCCAGGGACGCGGCGAGAATGACCAGCGGCGCCGCGTTGTAGAGGACGCGGTCGACATGGCTGGGGGTGAAATCTTCCTTGAGGATGATCTTCAGGCCGTCGGCCAGCGGTTGACCGAGACCGAAGAGGCGGATCTTCGTGAGTGGGATCCCGACCCGGTTCGGCCCGCGGCGATCCTGCACCCAGGCGGCGATCCACCGCTCCAGGAGCACGAGATAGGCCGCCGCGGTCATCAGCCCGCCGACGAGCAGGCCGATCTTCACAAGCGCCGCCAGGGTTGCCGCAGAGGGGAGAAGATTCATGGGCTGGAATTCGTGGCGGTCGGGACGGGCGTGGATGTCGGAGGGAAGCCAGAAGCGATCGAGGGGCCGAACCAGTCAGGACGAGGCGAGTTGGTCAGGACGAGGCGAGTTGGTCGACGCGGAGATCGACGCCGACGGCGGGTAGGTCCCCGCCGAGCGCGGCCAGAGCGGCGGACGATTCGGCGATCTGCCGGCGAACGGCCGCGGGGTCGTAGAGTCCGCGACGGCCGAGCATGTTCCAGTAGAGGCGGCCTTCCGGCCAAACCCCGGCCGGGGCGCGGACGGCAGCGGCGAAGACTTGAGCGCGGTGGGCAACGTTGACCCAGGTGCCGGCCCGTTCGGCGAAACCGGCGGCGGGGAGCCGCCAGGTGGCGAGCTTCGACAGCGGCGACTCGAACAAGTCCTGGACGACGAGCAATCGCAGCTTTCCGAACGGCGCCGCGGTCGTGTCGTCGATCCAGGCGTGGGGATAACCGGCGGTGATCCACGCCGCGTCATACTCGCCGGCGCCGACGGCCCGAACGAGCTCGTTCCAGCCGCGAATCTCCGGCTCGAAGAGGGCCACGACCGCCTCGACACCGATCCGGTTGGGACACTTCTCGGCCCGGATCGTGAAGCCCCCGGGGAATGATTCGTCGCTGCCGGAGACGGGGACATGCCCCACGAACAGGGCCGCCTGCTGGTCGATCGAACGGGCGACGGCGCAAAGCATCCACGCCTCTTCGAGTGTGAGCATCGGCGAGACGGCGACGGCGAGCCGACCGGCGCCGGAGAGATCCTGCCGCAGTCGCGTCGTTACGTCGGACCACTCCACCGTCTCGTGGTCATCGTTGCTCGACACGAGCCTGCCAGCCGAGAGGAGCCGGGCGGGATCGTGGAGGTGGTGCCAGCCGTACCGGCCGTCGTCGCACATCCACCACTTGTTGACGTGGGGATTCTCACGCGGCTTGAGGCGGTAGACGGTGTCTTGGTTGTGTTCGGTGACGATCGAGCATCCTGCCGAGCAGCCACCGCAGACGTTCGACTCGCGCTTCAGGAACCAGACGCGCTGCTGGTAGAGGAAGTCCTTGTCGCCAAGGGCTCCGACCGGACAGAGGTCGACGACGTTGCCGGAGAGTTTGTTATCGAGGGGAAAGCCGGGGAAGACCGCGATCTCCTCCTTGGAGCCGCGGTTGATCACCATCAACTCACTCGTCCCCGACACCTCACGGGTGAACCGCACGCAGCGGGTGCACATGATGCAGCGGTCGACGAACAGCGTGACCGTCGGGCCGACGTCGCGGCGGCGGCTGTGAAAGGGATTCAGATCGGTGCGCCGCTCCGCCTGACCGTGCTCGAAGTGGTAGTCCTGAAGGAGGCACTCACCGGCCTTGTCGCAGATCGAGCAATCGATCGGATGATCGATGAGCAGCGCTTCCTCGACGCGGGCCCGGCTGTCCTTGACCAACGCCGTGTCGGTGACGATCACAGTGCCGTCCTTCGCCGGCGTCTGACAGCCGGGGACGAGCTTCGGCATCATCGTGATCTTGCCGGTGGCGGCGTCGCGGGTGCCGGTCTCGATGAGGCACATCCGGCAGCTGGCCACCACCGATAGCCCCGGGTGCCAGCAGTAATGGGGGATCTCCACGCCGGCGCGGCGCGCGACCTCGATGCAGTTGAGCCGCTCGTGGGCGCCGATCTCGATATCTTTACCGTCGACGATGACTGTGGGCATGTGGCGTGTTGGCAGGAGGGGCGATCAGGAAAGAGTGCCAGCCACCATGTTCCTGGGGCGATTCGGCACGCGGAGGTGGCTTGTGAAAATGGTGGCTGGCACCTTTTCCGGTCAGTGGGCTCCGACGATCTGGAGGGCAGGAACAGGGTCGGTGACCATCCAGCCGGAGGGATTCGTCCGCTTGATGTAGTCCTCGAACTCGCCGCGGAACTTCTTGATGGCGTTCTTGATCGGCCAAGCCGCACCGTCGGCGAGGCCGCAGATCGTTGACCCGGGCATCATGCCCATCGTGTTGCCGATTTCGGCGAGGAGGTCGAGATCCTTGAGCCGGCCCTTGCCGGCCCGGATCCGCTCGAGCATCCGCAGCGACCAGGCCGTCCCCTCGCGGCAGGGGGTGCACTGCCCGCAGGACTCGTGGGCGAAGAACCGGCAGGAGTTGTGGAGGAAGTCGACAATGCTCACCGTTTCGTCGATGACGACGACCGCGGCGGTACCGAGGCCGAGGCAGCCGACCTTGCCGGGGCCGGCGAAATCGAGCGGGGTGTCGAGCTCGGCCTCCGTCATCAGGCCCATCGAGATCCCGCCGGGGATCACCGCCTTCGCCTTCCGCCCCTTCCACACCCCGCCTCCCTGGCCGTCGATGAGCTGGCGGGCGGTGATGCCGAGGGGGGCCTCGTAGCAACCGGGGCGCTCGACATGGCCGGAGAGGCAGTAGAGCTTCGGCCCGTAGCTCCCCGGATCACGCGGGTTGTTCGGATCGGAGGGAACACCGATCGAGCGGAACCACTCGACCCCGCGGCGGGCGATCTGGGCGACGCAAGCCATCGTCTCGATGTTGTTGACGACCGTCGGCTTGCGGAAGAGCCCTTCGATTGCCGGGAACGGCGGCTTGATCCGCGGCCAGGCCCGCTTCCCCTCGAGGCTTTCGATGAGCCCCGTCTCCTCACCGCAGATGTAGGCGGCCGCACCGCGGTGGAGGTAGAGATCGAGCGAAAAGCCGCTCCCCTGGATATTCTTCCCGAGGAGCCCGGCGGCATAGGCCTCGTCGATGGCGCCCTGGAGACGGTCCCAGCACAGCGGGTATTCGTAGCGCAGGTAGAGGTAGGCGGTGGTGGCCCGCGTCGCGTAAGCCGAGAGGATGATCCCCTCAATCACTTGGTGCGGGTCATCCTCCATCAAGATCCGGTTGTTGAACGTTCCCGGTTCGCTCTCGTCGGCGTTGATGCACAGATAGATCGGCCCGGGATGATCCTTGGGGAGGAACGTCCACTTCAGCCCGGTGGGGAATCCGGCGCCCCCCCGGCCGCGCAGCCCCGACGACTTCACCAGCTCGATCACGTCCGCCGGCTGGTTCTCTTTGAGCATCCGTTCCAGCGGCGCGTAGCCGCCACGGCTGCGGTAGCTCTCGAGCGTGTGGCTCCCGGCAACGCCGACGGCTTCGAGGAGAACCGGTTGGAAGGTAGTCATGGGATCGTTGGGGAGGATTGCGGGAACGAGGAACGACAGAGGAGCGATTCAGGAAGGTGTGCCGACCGGAGACCGGGCGTCGCGGACGAACGCCTCGGCCGATTCCTTGGTGAGGTTCTTGTGGAGGGTCTTGCCGGCGAGCATGCAGGGGGCGAAGTCACAGGCCCCGAGGCACTCGGCGGGCTCGACCGTGAGGGCACCATCGGTGGTTGTGCCGTAGGGATCGATGCCGGCGGCATGGCAGATGTGGTCGAGGATTTCCTCGCCCCCCCGCAGCGCGCACGACACCGATCGGCAGACCCACGCCCGGGTCCGACCCGACGGCTTGTCCTGCGGAAAAAACGCATAGAAGGAGAGCGTGTCCTGGACCTCAGCCGGGGCGAGGCCAAGGAGTTGGGCCACCTCGACGACGGCCTCGAAAGGCACGTACCGCAGGCAATCGTTGACGATGTGCAGGGCCGGCAGCGTCAGCGCGCGGCGGTTGGGGTAACGGGGCGCAAGGGCCTCGATCTGCGCAACCATCTCGGGCGTCAGGATCCGCTGGGTGGTGATCATGGGGCGGGGTAGGCAGAGGGCTTGGTCGGACGGTTGGCTTGGCGCGTGGACGGCGAACGGTTCAGCGGTCGAGCTCGGCGGCGATGATGTTGAGGCTGCCGAGGACGGCGACCACGTCGGAGAGCGTGTGGCCCCGGATCAATTGGGGGAAGAGCGAAAAGTGGAGCACGGACGGGGGCCGGCAGCGGGCCCGGTAGGCGGTATCGTCGCCGTCGCCGACAACATAGAAGCCGAGCTCACCGTTGGGGGCCTCGATGGCGGCGTACGACTCTTCGTACGGCACCTCGAACGTGCGGTTGCTCATCGAGAGCTCGAAGTGGGAGATCGTTCCCTCGATCGTCGAATAGACCTGCTCTTTCGACGGCCGCCCGACCCGCTGGTCGACGCCCACGTTCACCTCGCCGGCGGGGATGTTCTCGATCGCCTGATTGAGGATCTTCAGGCTCTCGCGCATCTCCTGCATGCGGACGAGGTAGCGGGCATAGCAATCGCCGGCGGCAGCGCAGCACACCTGGAAGTCATAGTCGGCATAGGCGAGGTAGGGCTCGTCCTTCCGCAGGTCGCGGGTGACACCGCTGGCCCGGGCCACCGGGCCGGTAGCGCCGCCGTTGATCGCTTCCTCCTTCGTCAGCACGCCGACGCCCTTCGTACGGTCGACGAAGATCCGGTTGCGGGTCAGCAGCCGTTCCATGTCGTTGAGCGTCTTGGGAAAGGTGCGGAGAAAGGTGCGGATCTTCTCGATCACCAGCGGCGTGAAATCGTGGGAGACCCCGCCGACCCTTGTGTAGCTGTTGGTGAATCGGGCCCCGCAGAGCGTCTCGAAGATGTCGTAGATCACCTCGCGCTGGTAGAAGCCGTAAAGAAAGAAGGTGAACGCGCCGGTGTCGAGCCCTACCGCACCGTTGCAAAGGAGGTGGTCACTGATCCGGGCGAGCTCGGCGACGATCGTGCGAATTACCTTGCAGCGCGGCGTCAAGTCGATCCCCAGGAGCGTCTCCACCGCATGGTGCCAGGCGACGTTGTTGGCCATCGGCGAGATGTAATTCATCCGGTCGGTGACGGTCACGTACTGGTTGAACGTGAGATGTTCGCCGATCTTCTCGAACCCCGAATGGAGATAGCCCATCTCCGGCATCGCATCGACGACCCGCTCCCCCTCGAGCTTCAGAACGAGCCGCAGGGTGGTGTGCGTGGCGGGGTGCTGGGGACCGAAGTTCAGCGTCCAGAGGTAGTCCTCCTCGCGGGTGGCCGCCGGACGGACGCGGGTGTCGTGATCGGGGGCGATCGACATGGTGGCGGCCTAGAATGGCTGGAGGAACGGGTGGGGGGTTGGAAAAGGCCGGGGAAACGAACGGCAGGGTCAGCCGTCCTCGCGGGTGAGAACGGGGAAGTTGTGACGCTCACCGCGCCCCTGGAGCGGGTAATCCTTGCGCAGCGGGTGGGCGGTGAACTGCTCGGGCATCATCAGGCGGCGGAGGTCGGGGTGCCCGACGAAATCGATTCCGAACATGTCCCACACCTCGCGTTCCAGCCAGTCGGCCGAGCGCCACACGCCGACAACACTGCGGACGGCGGGGTGTGGGTCGTCGACGAACACCCGCACGATGAGCCGGTCCGCCGTGGCCGTCGAGGCCAGGAGGTACACCAGGCCGTAGCGCCGCGTGGCGCCACGGTATTCGAGGTAGTCGACGCAGGTGACATCGACGAGGAGATCGAAGCCGGCCGCGGCGAGGAAGGAGAGGACCTCCAGCGACACCGGTTCTCCGACCACGACCCGCGTCTGGCCACGGTAAGCCGAGGTCTCCAGCCCAGGAAACCGGGCCATGAGCGCTGGGACGATATCGGCGGTGGGGGAGGGGGGCGTCATGGTTTCGTGGACAGGGTGGCTCGGTCAGGCTTCTTGGGCCACGGTTTTGTGGGGCCAGAGCATCAGGAACGGGGGAATCGCAGCTCCCGCTGGATCACCGGATTGCGGGCGGCATCGATCGAGAGTGGCGCGACCGCCTCGACGAGGGCGCGCTTGCGGAACTGTCGCTCGCGCGTCTCGAACTCCCGGCCGGCGATTGTTCCCTCCCGTTGGATCTTGTCCTGGAGGTCGATGATCGCCTGGATGAGCTGTTCGGGACGCGGCGGGCAGCCGGGGACGTACATGTCGACCGGAATGAAGCGGTCGATCCCTTGGACCACCGCGTAGGTGTCGAACACGCCGCCGGTGCTCGCACAGGCCCCCATCGAGATGCACCACTTCGGCTCGTGCATCTGCAGCCAGATCCGTTGGAGGACCGGAAGCATCTTCATGGCGACCCGCCCGGCCACGATCATCAGATCGCATTGCCGCGGGCTGAAGCGGAACACCTCGGCGCCGAAACGGGCGAGATCGTGCTTGGCGGCACCGGTCGCCATCAGTTCGATGCCGCAGCATGCCGTCGCAAACGGCATCGGCCAGAGGCTGTTCTTGCGGCACCAGCTCGCAAGCTCGTCGAGCCGGCTGACAACAACGTTTTCCGGGAGTTCTAACGCCACCGAAACACCCCCTTGCGCCAGTCGTAGGCGAAGCCGACAACAACCAGGGCGATGAACGCCATCGCTCCCGCGAACACCAGACCGCGGCCCGACACGAGCCCATCGGAAACCGCCGCGTCGATCCCCGCCGCCGACCGGCTGGCAACCGCCCAGGGGTAGAGAAAGAGGAGCTCGACGTCGAACACGAGAAACGTGATCGCCACGAGATGAAAGCGAACGTCGAACCGGCGGCGCGTGTCGTGCACCGGATCCATGCCACTCTCGTAGGGCATCTCCTTGACCCGGTTGGTCCGCTTATTGGGGCCGATGAGGCTCGAACCCACGACCAGCCCGACCGACACCGCCGCGGCGATGGCGACGAACAGGAGAACGGGAAGGATCGCTTCCATGGGGGGCCTGAACCGTGAGGGAAGGCGGGGGCGGTGCCCGATCTGGCGGGGAACGGGGCAGACCAGGCCAGGGAGCCGGCCAGACGACTTCGTGAAATCCTTCACAAAGTCGGCGGTGAAAAAAGCCGGAGCTCTGCTCCGGCCATTTCCGGCCATTTTTCCTAGTTTGGACGGGTCGAACCGATAGAGAAGGTTATACCGTCCCGATCGGCCGGCGACGAGGTGGGGTTCTTGGGCTGCGGCTGGAAGCCGGAGGGGGGGCGTTTCGTCAGAAGTTGCCGAGGCTCATGCCGACATAGGCGCCCCAGGGGCCGATCCCGATCGACATCCCGCTGCCGACGCGGGCGTTGGCGAAGGGGGGACTGCCGCCGCTCCCCCCGGATCGGTACGGGGAGAAGGAGGGGCCGGAGTTCATCCTGGAGGTCGCGGCGAGGGAGGCATCAGCGGTGGCCTTGCGGTTGGCCGCGGCGACGTCAGCGAGGACCTGTTTCCCGGCGTCGAAGGCGACCTGCCGATCCTTGAGGGTCTGGCGGGTCTGTTCGATCTTGGAGATCTCCTCCGAGAGTTGGGCGGCGGTCATGTCGACGACGTTCGGGACATCCTTGAGAACGTCGGCCCGCTTCCGGTCCGACATCGCCGAGAGGTATTGCCCCATCCAGGCCCGGGCTTCCTGGGCCTCGGGCGTCTCGATCACCTTGAACTTCGCCTCGAGGTCGTCGAGGAGGTATTCGATCTCCTGGGGCGACATCTTCATCACCTTCGTGTTGAACTCCGCCTTGATCCGCTGGACTTCGCGGGGCGGGTAGATCTTCTGAACCGAGAGCCATTCCCCCAGCTCGAAGATCGCCCGGCGCCAGCGGGAGCTCTGGAGGATTTCCGCCTTCGCGGCCAGCGCCTCCTGGGCGTCGTCTTGGGCGTTGTCCAGGTCGGCGGTCGCTGCCGCCGGCGGATCGGCCGCCTGGCCGACGAGCGGTCGGGCGATGGAACCGATGACTCCCGCCGCGACGGCGAGGGCCAGAACGCAGGGAACCAACGGCTTGACGAGGGTGATTGACATGGGGCGGGCGGAGCGGGTCATTCGGAGGGTTCCCCGGGCTTGCGGGTCATGGTCATGGTCACCGCGGCCTGATGCGTGGCCCCGGCGTGGGTCGGCAACGACTGGAACGTGCACTCGTCCTGGCCGTCGTAGAGATAGTGGTTGATCGTCGCGGTCTGACTACCGTCGGGGTGGACGGTCGTCGCCCGCGACACCCAGACCCCCTCCTCGAGCGTCCAATCGGCCTCGGAATGGCTTCCATCGGTGCTGAACGACCAGGAATGGAGGCGCCGGGAGAGCGGATCCCAGCCGATCCGCTGCGAGACCTGCAATCCCTCGCTCCCATCCGGCGAGGTGATCGTCGTCTCCCGGAGCAGATAGGTGTTGGTCGGATTCCAGCGGACGCTCATCTCCATCCGGGGGCGGGGGGCGTTTTCGTCGTTCTCGGGTCGCCCGTCGACGGTCACGGCCCAGTCGCCCACGAGCCAATCAAGGTCGGCGAGCCTGGCCGACGTTTCCGGCGGATCGGTCCGCCACTCCCGCAGGCTCGCCACCTTCCAGCCGTCGGCCTGCTTCACCCACGTCGCAGAGAAGCGACCGTGCTGGGGGGTGGAGGTGCCGGGGGGGGTGACGACAACCGTGCCATCCTCGAGGGCCACCGAATCGGTGAGAAGGCGGATCGAGACCTCTTCGATGTTGAACGACGGGCGGGCCTGCCCCTCCGCGGCGGGCTCCAGGCCGGCAACGCTCTCCCGGCCGCGGAAGACCGCCCCCATGTCGTCGATGATGTCGCCATTCTCGGTCCACAGCCCCGCGACGGCCTTGCCATCGCCACGGGCGAGTGCTTCCTGGTAGGTCCGCGACGCAGCCCGGACGGCCTCGATGCCGGCCGACGTCGCGGCAGGGGCCCGCGCGGCAGGCGTCTGCGCGGTGGCCGGGGGGATGCCGACGGCGAGCGTGACAACCACGAGGGTGACCAGCAGGCAAAAGGAGCAGGACGAGATTCGGAGGATGCTCATGGCACTGAACTCGCGGGCGGGGCAGGGGAGGGGATGGGACCGGCGGGGCTGGTTCCCGGGGGTTTCATCCCTAGGCCGTAATCTTAGCATGGCCTGCCGATCCGCTCGACGGTCGGGTTGTGCCGGTGGTGACGGATGGCAGGGGCGATTCGGGGTTTGGTAGGCTGCGACCATGGTAGATTCCCTGGCGACGCTTGCCGACCTCGTCCGCCGCCCCAGCGTCAACCCGATGGGGCGCGACGTCTCGGGACCGGAGTACCTCGAGGGTCGGATCACCGACTACCTCGTGCAGCGCTTCAGCGCCGCCGGCCTCCCCTGGGCACGGCAGCCGGTCGCCCCCGGCCGCGACAATATTCTCGCCCTCCTCGAGGCCACCGTTCCCGGGGCCCCGACGGTTCTCTGGGATGCTCACCAAGACACCGTGCCGGTGGAGGGAATGACGATCGACCCCTTCCTCCCGCTGGTCCGCGACGGCCGTCTTCAGGGGCGGGGGGCGTGTGACGTGAAGGGGGGAATGGCGGCGATGCTCGTCGGGCTCGAGCGGCTCATCGGCTCCGCGCAGCCCCGCCCCGTCACGATCCTGTTCACGGCGACGGTCAACGAGGAGTTCGGCTTCTCCGGGGCTCGGGCGATCGCCTCGCTGTGGAGTGGCGCTGGCGGGGTGAGCCCCGGCGACGGCCCCGCCCGCGCGCTCGCCGGGGCCCGGCCGGTGGCGGGCATCATTGCCGAGCCGACCGGCCTCGATGTCGTCGGCATGCACAAGGGGGCGGTGCGGTGGCGGATCCGTGTCGGAGGGCGGTCCTGTCACAGCTCCTTCCCCGAGCGCGGCGACAACGCCATCTACACGGCCGCCCGGGCGAGCTTGGCGATCGAAGCCCTCGCCCGAGAGCTGCTTACCCGCTCCCCCGACCATCCCTGTGGCCCGCCGACGCTCAGCCTGGGAACGATCCGCGGAGGCTTTGGGGTCAATCTTGTCCCCGACAACGTGATCCTCGAGCTCGACCGGCGGCTCGTGCCAGGGGAGCTTCCGCGCGCGGCCCGCGACGAGGTCATCCGCCGCGTGGCCGAGGCCTGCCCCGGCGCGGCGATCGAACACGAGGAGCCGTTTGTCGAGCACCACGGCCTTCCGTCAGGCGGCGCCGAGACGATGCTCGCCGGCCGGCGCCTGGCCGACAGGCTCGGGGAAGCGGTCCGCGGGCAGGGCCGTAGGAGCGTCGTCCGCGCCGCCCGCTACGGCACCAACGCGAGCGTCTATGCGGCCGCCGGCGTGCCGACGGTCGTGTTCGGCCCCGGCTCGATCGACCAGGCCCACACGTGTGATGAGTGGATCGACGTTGCCGAAGTCGAGATCGCCGCCGCGGCGCTGGTCGCGGCGATGGCGTGAGGGGGGAGGAAACCCCTGCGCGGAGCCGACCGCCAAGCAGGCTCGGTGGCATTGAGTGTGCACGTCGCCCGGATCAGGTTTCCAGGGCAGGCCTCGGTGCTTGTTCGCTCGGGCCTGTGGGAACGGACGATCTTCCGGTGCTATGCGAGGGCAGCACGCTGCCGGGAGGGTACGGCGTTCCGCATTCAAATCCTAGAGCGAACATGAAGGGCTGGGACGACCGCGTATAATCGAGTCCATTCCAAAACGCTATTTTCCGGTCGACTGCCGTAGGAGTATCGCATGCCTAGTCAATTGAGCCCAGGACTGGAAAAGCGGGAGGATCTCGCGCACTTGGTCCGGACAGAGGACCGCATCCTGATGCCGATGCTGTTGGAACGCTCTCAGGCCGTTCGGGCATTGTGGGATCTTTCAAAAGACCAGAATGCTCGAGACGTCCTGACCCTCCTTCTTACCGACCCTTGGGGATCTGCAGTTGGCGACTTTGCCCCGGCCGACTTGGGGGCCGAAGGGCTGTTCAGAACGCGGGTCACCCAACTGATCGGCGAGCTGATAATGCCCCGGCGGCCAGACGAGCCGCGTGTGCGGATCGAGTTGCGAGATGCCTTTGCACCGACCGATCAATTGGAGAACCTTCGCCTGCGCTTGGGAGAAATCCCGAACATCGCGCAGGCGCGGCTCCGAATGAACAACCAGGTCCGTCTCGTGCCTCAGCGACCGGAAAGCTTCCTATTAACCGACTTCGCCATCGAGGTAAACAAGCCGTTTGCGGCCGATGTCCGTAAAGTCGCCGTCGAATGCGGCTTCCAACTTCGCGAGGATCAGTTGTTGATCGAACGCGAAGGAGTGCGAAGTGCGTTGTTGCGTCTGGTGCAAAAGCACGGCCGCGACGGGCAGCCCGAACCGGATTTTGCGATGTGTTTTCAGCTCCAGGACCGCGAGACCATCCACCTCCTTGAAGTCTCCAAACAGGCGGCTGAACTTGAGGACGGGAGAATTGACGGGGTTGGTTTCGCAGCGAGGGGCGTCGTACCCCAAGCGCATTCGCTCAAGATCTACCTCATGCACCCGTCAGACCTTCGGCTAGCCTGCCGAGAGAACGGGGATCACCCACTTTTCAACGACCTTCGCAACGGGAATTTTGATTTTCTCCTTCCCAATACAGGTATCGAGAGCTTCCGCGAGGAGTTTCCCGACCTACTGAGGGGCTAACAGTGCTCTGGGAGAAGCACAAAGAACTGGCGATTGCACTGCGCAATCAGGGCCTCGCGGACTGTCTGGCTGCCCGGTTTGCGTTGCGACCCGTAGAACTTACGATATTCGGGCAACCGGTGACATTCGCTCATCTCGTCGTATCGAAGTCTCAGCAGTCCGTCGAGAAGCTGACCAAGGGCTTCTTGCTGTGGCAGTCTCAATCCTTTGACCCCACGAAGGGCCACGCCCCCTTCACAGAATTGATTGATGATCAGCCTCAGAACCAACGGCGAACGCTAGCGAGGCTGATGCAAACACTCAACCTCGCGAACAGGTCGATCGTGCGCGAACTGAAGTGGCTGGAGTCACTGGCACCCACGCCTCCTTTGATCTCTGCCGACCAGCGAGGGAGCCTCCAGTCGTTGGAGATTATCCAAGAGAACACGGAGTACCCCTTCTGGTCGGCCTCCCAAGGATCGGTTGTTTCTCCCGCGCAAGGGATCACTTTGTTGGGCCACGGTGTTCGTGCGTTCAAGGCTCTGCGCACCTATATGACGGTCCTGAGTAAGTCAGATCCCGCAGACTACTGCAGTGAGATCGGGGAATTTCTCAAAGATAACCCGATGAGTACTGAAATTTCGGAATGGCCTCCGTGACCCAAATGACGGACGTGTCTTCCTCGGGTTGGCCGCGCTAGCAGGCCGTGGGGCGAGCACGTGCGCACGCCTTCTA
Organism: Candidatus Kuenenia stuttgartensis; assembly: GCA_945865325.1. Taxonomy (GTDB): domain Bacteria; phylum Planctomycetota; class Planctomycetia; order Pirellulales; family UBA1268; genus QWOP01. Next base: position 13,066 of record CAMBFA010000015.1, on the reverse strand, counting down.
TCTTTTGCGACATCGTCGCCGTCCTTCTCGACGACGACATCGCCGTCACCAATCCAGATTGAGAAGACGGTTTTCGGATCGTGAGCGTCCACCACCGCCATCCCCTTGCGGCCAGCGGTGGGCCAGAGAGGGCGCACGAGAAGAGCCGCCGGAGGCGGCCTACAGGCATCCAGCGCGGCGCTTGGCCCGCTTCGCCGACTTGACCTCGGCACGGTGCCGCCGTTCATCCTGGCGGTAGATCCGCACCGCCTCGGGATGCGCGAGCTGCCAGGCGTCGGGGCGCATCGCTTCGAAGTCGCGGCTCCCGCCGAGGAGCTCGTCGAGGACGTCCTTCAGGTAGAGGAAGACGTCGAGATCGTTTCGCACGGCGCTGCTGACGAGTGTCATCAGATCGGCCGCCCGGTTCCCGGCATCGATGCTGCCAATAAACATCCAGTTCTTCCGGCCCAAGGCCACCTGCTCCATCAGCTGCTCGGTGTCGTTGTTGTCGATCGGCACCAGGCCGTCATCGAGATGCACGCGCAGAGCCTCGATGTTGTTCCGCAGGTACGTGATCGCTTGGCCGAAAGGTTCTTTTCGGGACAGGCGCTCTGGGGACAGGCTCGGGTTGTCCGCCTGGACGTTGCGCACCCACTCGTCGTGGATCGCATCGGTCCACCGTGCTCGCACCAGGCCCGCCTGGGCGAGACGGACAAACAGATCTCGGAGCGGAGCGGGGTAGAGAACGTTCGCGTCGTAGATGGCGGTGGCCGGGTGCTCCATCTCGACTCCGTCCCCGGTCAGTACCCCATCCCCAAGTCCTGTGCCTCGGCCGTGAGCTGGTCCAGGACCTTCTCGCGGGCTTCGTCGTCCTTCCGCTTGAACGCCATCAGGTCGTCGAAGCGAACCCGGCGGTACTTGCCAACACGACGGGAGGGGATTTTGCCATCGTCAAGCAGTTTGGCCACGTAGGGGCGGGAGACGTTGAGCAGATCGGCGGCCTGCTGGGTGGTCAACTCCGCCTGGGTCGGGATCAGCGTGACGGAATGGCCCTGCGACATCTCGGCCAACAGCTGAAGGAACAGTCGGACCGCGGACGCGGGGACGCTCACCGCGTCGCCCTCGTCCATCAGCCTGATGCGAACGCTCGTTCGCCCGAGCTTGTGGGTCGCCAGCAGGCGACTCGACTCGCGTGCCAACACGGCATCAGCCTCGCTCGGCGCGACGGTTTCAAAGTTCTCGGGGATCAGCGTCGCCATGGGACACCTCCTTCAAGGCTGAAGAGCAGTCTACCATGCGGTCGAAGCAGGCGCATCGCTCGAAACGCTCGAAATATCGTTTCCTGGCGGCCACGGCGTGGTCATCGCTTGGTTTCGCCAGCACCGTACAGTGCCATCGCCTGCCCCCCGAGAAGCGGGCAGCCCGGCGCGGAGCGGCCGCCCGCGCGCGACGCGGCCTCCGCCTCACCCAGATGGCGAGGCGGAGGCGCGATGGCGGGCGTCGGGAGTGGCTGTGGAGGCTGGCTCCACGCGACAACTCAAAACACGTCGAGGTTGTGGTGGTGGCCGAAGGGGTTGTAGCGCCGCGACTTCGGATACTCGTTGTGCCACGAACGGTTGTAGACCGGCACCCGCATCTCTTGCGGATAGCGGTAGTAGAGATCGTTGGCGCTGCGGTAGTAGCCGTCGGCGTAGAAGTTCTGCGGATACCACACATAGGGATAGTGGTAGAAGCGGTTCCAGTCGGGCGCGGCGGCCGATTGGCCCCACGTTCCGCCGAAGGCTTTCGGCCCAGCGGATGGCTGACCCCCCCAGCCTTGCTGGGCGGAAGCTTCGCCGGCGGCGAGAAAGAACGTCGAGGCCAGCACGGCCGCGGCGAGCAGATGGCGTTTCATACGAAGGAGTCCCCCCTGCGATCGGTCGGGAGGTTCCCCCTGAACCCCCCTGCCACCCGGCTGCGGCCGCGCTCTCCACCCCCTCGCCCTCCAAAGGAGGCCGGTCGGGTGGCGCGCGTTCCGAACATGCAGGCGGTGCGGCAAAGGGAATATCGACCGGCGGCGCGACCGTTCTTCACGGAAAAACCGGCAGGGTCGGCCGGTCGCTGCGGGGCCACCAGAGAGCGCCAGGGGCCGCCGCACCCGTCAGCCGCTACCCGGAGGCCCGCCCGGAAGACGCCCCTCGGCCAGCTCCCGATCCCACTGCTCCATGAGCGGCCAGGCTGGAGCACAGGTGCCGAAGTCGGCAAGGGCGAGATAGCCGCGCACGCGTTCGAGGGTTCGGGCGAGGAGAGCGTTGTCCTTGGGGAAGATCGGGCCGTGGCTGGGGAGGAGCCAGGCAACGTCGCTGGCGGCGATCCGCTCGAGCGAGCGGATGAAAGCCGGGATGTCGCTGCCGTGATGGGCATCGATCGCGCCGACCGAGCCGTCGCGGTAGATGTTGTCGCCGGAGAGGAGGAGGTCGTCGAGCCTGAAGGCGAGCTGGCTGTCGGTGTGGCCGGGAGTGTGCCAGACCTCGAGCCGACGCGAGCCGACCTCGATGGTGTCGCCGTCGCCGATCGTCCGATCGACCTTCACCGCCGGCATTTCGAGATGGACGTTCTGCGCCGAGATCTCGGCGAACGTCTTGATCCGATCGCCGCTCTCGAGGGCCTCAACGGCAAGCGGATGGGCGAGAACCGGCGCCTTGAGGATCGTCTTGGCCTTCGCCAGCCCCTGGATGTGATCGACGTCAGCATGCGTGGCGACGAGGGCCCGGCAGGTCGAGAGGGGAAAGTCGAGCTGACGGATCATCTCCACGATCTCGTCGACGGTCTCGGAGTAGCCGATGTCGATGAGCACCCAGTCGCGGTCGTCATAAACCAGGTAGACGTTGCAACCGATCCGCCAGCCCGCCTGGTGATTCATCTCGATGACACCGGGGAAAATCGGGCGGCGCTGGAGCATCGGAAGTCCGGGCGTGCGGGAAGTCGTTTGCGGCCCGATCGGTCACAGCACACACTGGGGGGCCGGGGCCGCGAGAACTGAACTCTGGAGTGTAGCGCGTGCCGCGACGCCCGGCAACGAGCCCCGTCTCTCCCCGCTCCGCAGAGCGTCGCTCTACGCCCCCGAAGAGGCCCTCCCTTGGCCGCCGTCCCCCACAAAACCCCCGCCGCCCCCCGGCCATCGGCCGTGTCGCGCTACGTGGCATGGGCGGGGAGCGTCGGTGAGCTGTGCGATGTCGTCGATCGTCTGAAGGGGCTCGCCGCCGAGCTGGGGACGCCGTCGCCGGAGGGGGCGGAATGGTACGGGCAACTGTTCGGCAAGCTTCGGCCGCAGGTGACGCGCGAGCCGGTGATGGTGGCGGCGGTCTGCGGCGGCACGAACACCGGCAAGAGCCTCGTCTCGAATGTCCTCGTCGGCGCCGAGATCAGCCGGTCGCTCCCGGAGGCGGCGCGGACGCGCTGCCCGGTGGCCAGCCTGCCGCGGGGGCTCGCCGCCGCGGTCGACCTGGCGGCGCTGTTCCCCGGCTTCACCCCCCGCGCCTGGTCGAGCGACACCGACGCCCTCGGCGGCAGTGCCGCCGGGGACGATCTCCTCGTGTGGCGCGAGGATCCCGCCGGCCGCCAGCCGGCCCGGCTGATCCTTATCGACACTCCCGACGTTGACGGCACGCTCCGCGAGAACTGGCACCGGGCCGAGGCGGTGCGCAACGCCTGCGACGTGATCGTCGCCGTCCTCACGCAACAGAAATACAACGACGCCGCTGTCCGCGACTTCTTCGCCGCCGCCGCCGCCGCAGGGAAGTCGCTGGTCGTCGTCTTCAACATGGTCAACTGGCCGGCGCAGCGAGAGCGGATCGCCGGCTGGTATGCGACGTTCGTCGCTGAGACCGGCGCGGTGCCGCTGGCGGTGTATGCGGTGCCGCACGACTTCGCCCGGGCCGAGAGTGGCACGATCGAGTTTTTCCACCTCCCGGAGCTGACCGGCGGCTCGGCCGATCCGGCGGCGCCCCCGGTCGACCTCGCCGCGGCGCTGGCCGGCGTCGACTTCGACCGCATCAAGCTCCAGGCGATGGAGGGGGCGTTCCGCGTCGTCCTCGATCCTGCGGCCGGGATGGCGACTTGGCTCGAGGCGATCGAGTCCTCCTCGCGGGAGTGGCATGACGCGCGGGGCGTGCTCGCGGAAGAGGCGCAGGTGCGCGTCGAGCTCCCCTCCGCGCCGCGGGAGCTGGTCTGGAACGAGATCTGGCGATGGCTCGAACCGCGCCGGTCGCGGGTCGACATCAACCTCTCCCGCCTCTACCGGGCCGCCGGCAGCGGCGTCGCCTGGGTGGGGCGGCGGATCGGCGTCGGACGGACCGAGGAGGAGCGGCGCGACGACTTCGCCGCCGTCGAACTGGCGGCCCTGAAGCAGGCGCTGGCCACCTTCATCGATCGCCTCGAAGGGGCCTGCCGCCGCAGTCCGCGGCTCCGGGCCCTCCTCGGCGACACGCTCGTCGGCGGCGACCGGGCGGCATGGTATGCCGACCTCGAGCGGCGGCACGCCGCCCTGCCGATGGTCTCAGACGACTACCGGGCCTTCGTACGCGGCGAGCTCGACCGCTTCTCCCGCGAAAACCCAAAGTTTCTCCAGCTGCTCCTCACCGGCTTGAGCGTCGGATCGGTCGCCCGCCCCTGCATCACGGTGGGGCTGATGATGGCCGGGGCCGCCGCGGTGCCGGCCGCCGCCGCCGCGGGGCACGGCCTGACGACGCTCGTCCACACCGCCGGCGACTATGTCGTCTGGGCCGTCGCGCCGCTGGCGGGCGAAGGGGTGCTCGGGCTGACGATGGCCGGTCTCAAGCCGCTCCTCGAACGGCTCTTCGCCGGCTGGTCGGCCGAACGGAGCCGGGTCCTCACCGAGACCCTCCACGACGTCGTCCTCGGTGATCGCCTCGAGGTGATCGAGCGGCTCGCCACGGCTGGCGGGCGGCCAGAGGTGGCGCGGGCGCGGCGGTTGCTCTATGACTGTGGACGGGAGTTCACCCGATGACCGACATTCCATCCGCTGCGCTGAAGTCCGCTGCCGACAGCCCCGCCGGGGCAGCGTTGCAACCGGCGCCGGGGTTTGACGACGCCGGATTCGACGACCTCGTCACCGGGCTGTCGCGGTGGAGCGCGGCGCTCCCCGACTGGCCCCCGGCCAGGCGCGTGCGGGCGGAGTGGGAGGAGGTTGCCCCGCGGCTCGACCGGGCCCGCCGCGAGCTCTCGCGCGTCCTCGTCGTCGGCGTCATCGGAGGCACCGGCACTGGCAAAAGCACGCTTGTCAATGCCCTGGCCGGACGGGACGTGAGCCCGGCCGGCGACGTCGCCCGGCCGACGACGGTGGCGCCGGTGGTAGTTGTGGCCCGGGATGTCGACTGCTCGTGGCTGGCGCTCGACGAGGTCGGCGCCCGGGTCGTCACCAGCGACGCCGCCGCTGTGGCCAACATCGTGCTGGTCGACTGCCCCGATCCCGACACCCAGGGGCCGGGGGCGCCGTTGCCAGCCGGTGGGGCGCAACCGCCGACCGGTGGGGCGCAACGCCCTAGCACCCACAACCACAATCGCGACCTCCTCGAGCGGATCCTGCCGGCCTGCGATGTGCTTCTCCTGGTGGCCACCGCGCAGAAATACCGCTCATGGAGCGTGGCCAGCGAGGTGGCGGCGTTCGCGCCGGGGCGGCCGCTCCTGTTCGTGCAAACCCATGCCTCCCGTGACGCCGACATCCGCGACGACTGGCGGCAGGAGCTCGAGCGCCAGGGGATCGAGGCGCCGGCCATTCATCGTGTCGATGGGCTCGAAGCTGCCCGCCGCGCGGCGGCGGGGCTCGAGCCGGAGCCGGGATTCGCCGGCCTCGTCAAGGCGATCGATGAGGAGCTCGTCGGCCGGGCGGCGCGGCGGGTACGGCGGACTGGCGCCCTCGATCTGGCCGGATGGTTCCTCCATCAGGCGCTCGGGCAACTGGCGCCGCTGCGGCAGCCGGTCGCCGACCTCTCCGCCGGCGCCACCGCCCAGGCCCAGCGTCTGGAAGGGCTGATGGAGAAGGCCGTGGCCGGCACGCTGCGGGCCAGCCGTCCGGCCTGGCAGCGAGTCATGGAGGAGGAGCTCGTCGAGCGCTGGCATGGCGGCCCGTTCGCGATGTTCCTCCACGCGCTGGCCGGGCTCGGCAGGCTGTGGCCGCGCGTGCGGGGAAGCGGGTTCGTCGGCCGCGTGCTCTCCGGCCAGGGGGTGCCGCCGGTGGCGAGCGGCGACGGCGCGTGGCAGTCGATCGGTGAGGTGGGGCTGACGGAGGCCGATGTCGAACAATCGCGGAGCATCCTCGTCGGCCTCGCCGCGCGCGCGGCGATCGGGGAGCCGATGGTCGGCCGGGTCCGGCTCGACGAGCGCGCCGTGCAGACGTCGGTCGGCACGCTCATGGAACGGACCGGCCACTGGCTCGTCGGGGGCGTCGATCGGCTCGTGGCGGAGCGTCGCGACCGGGTCGATTCGGCGTGGTCGCGCGCCGTCTGCGAACTGCTCTTCGGCGCACTGGTCGTGGCGGTGCTCGGCCGGGCGGCCTGGAGCTTCTTCTACGGCCACCTGTGGCTGGGGAATCCGCTCGGCGGCCTCGGGTTCCTCGAGGAGGCGCTCGTCTGGATCATCCTCTGGGGGCTGTGCCTGCGGTGGATCGTCTTCGCCCGCCTTCGCGCCGGGCTCGACCGCGACATCGCCGGGCTCGTCACCCGGCTCCCCGGGGCGCGGCTGGTGGAGCCGTTCCTCCACGACTTCTCCACCGCGGCGGTAGCAGCTGCGACCTTTCTCGAGACGGGGGACGACCTGGCCCGCCGCCACGCGGCGCTCGAAGCCCGGATCGAGGAGGGCCGCTCGACCCTCGGGCGACTGAAAGGGCACGGACCATGACCGGCGGTCGCCAGGGAGGGCGCTGCGGTTGGCGGTGGTGGTGGGCGGTCGCAGCCTGCTGGCTCGGCCTCATCGCCGCGGCCGCCGCGGCCGCCGAGCTCGACGACATCCGCGCCCGCGGGGAGCTCGTGTGGGGGGCAGACCAGGAAGGGGGCGGCCCGCACGTCTACATCGATCCCGAGAATCCGACCCGGCTGGTCGGCTTCGAGGTCGATCTCGCCGACATGCTCGCGGCGGAGCTCGGCGTGACGGCGCGCTTCCAGCAGGGGCAGTGGGACCGTCTCCCGCTCCTCCTCGGCCGAGCCGCCGACTGCGTCATCAATGGCATCGAATCGACCCCCGAGCGAGCTCGCGACTGGCGTTGCTCGCGCCCCTATTTCGCCTACGCGCTCCAGCTCGTCGCCCGTCGGGATTCCCCGCTCGATTCGCCCGAAGCCCTGGCGAAGGAGGGGCCGCGGGGGCCTTGGCGGGTCGGGGTGCTGACCGGATCAGCGGCGGAGATCGAGATGAGGCGACGCACCGATTTTGCCGTGGAGGTCGTCGGCTACGACGGCACCGTCGACTGCCTCGAGCAGCTCCGCGGCCGCGTGCTCGACGCCGCTCTCATGGACGACTGCATCGCCTCGTTCAATGCCGATCGCTTCGGCGAGCTGCGCGGCATCGGCCGGCCGTTCGCCGGCGGCACCTACACCATCCTCACCGCCCCCGACACGCCGCGGCTCTCGGCGGCGATCGACGAGGCCCTCGGGAGGCTGATCACCGACGGCCGGCTCAAGGCACTCTACGACCGCTGGGATCTCGCCGGGAGGCAGCAGATGCTCCTCCTCCGCGACGCGGCCGAAGTGCCGCCGGCGCGGCGCGGCAGCCTCGCCGATCTGATCCGCGGGGCGCTGCCTCTCCTCCTCCGCTCGGCTGGAATGACGATCCTCCTCTCGGTGGCGTCGTTCCCGCTGGCGATCCTCATCGGTCTGGCGGTGGCGGTCGGCCGGCTCCACGGCCCGGCCTGGCTGCGGCCGTTCCTGGCCGGGTACGTCGAGATCCTCCGGGGCACGCCGCTGATGCTCCAGCTTTACGCCCTCTTCTTTCTCCTCCCCAAGGTGGGGCTCGCGCTGCCGGCGCTCGTGGCCGCGATCCTCGGGCTGGCGATGAACTACTCGGCCTACGAATCGGAGATCTACCGGGCGGGGCTCAAGGCGGTGCCGGCGGGGCAGTTCGAGGCGGCCCTCGCCCTGGGGATGACGAAGTGGCAGAGCCTGCGGCATGTGCTCGTGCCGCAGGCGGTGCGAATCGTGATGCCGCCGATAACCAGCGACTTCATCGCGCTGTTCAAAGACACGAGCGTCTGCTCGGCGATCACCGTCATCGAGCTGACGAAGCGCTACAGTGTCCTTGCCCTGTCGACCGGCAGGATCGCCGAGTTGGCGATCGTGACGGCGCTTTTGTATCTCGCGATGAGTTGGCCCTTGTCGCTGCTTTCGCGCTGGTTCGAGCGCCGGCTCGAGCGCCGTTCAGAGCGGTCCCAGGCATGAAGGCCCCCGCGGAGCGAGCGGTCATGATCGAAGTCGACTCCCTCGCCGCGGTCCGGGCCGGCAACCGGATCCTCGATGCGGTCACGCTGGCGGTGGCCGAGGGAACGGTGACGACGCTCGTGGGGCCCTCCGGCGGCGGCAAGAGCACGCTCCTCCGCTGCCTCAACGGCCTCGAAACCTTCGCCGCTGGGCAGGTGATGATTGCCGGCCACACGCTCATCGCCGGAGACCATCCCCCGCGGGCCCTCGAGCGCGTCCGCCGCGACGTGGGGATGGTGTTCCAGGGATTCAACCTCTTCCCCCATCTCTCCGCGATCGACAACGTCACCCTCGCCCCGCGGATCGTGCGCGGTATGCCGCCGTCCGAGGCCCGTAGCCGGGGGCTTGAGCTCCTCGATCGCGTCGGTCTTTCCCGGTTCGCCGACGCCCGTCCGGCAACGCTCTCCGGTGGCCAGCAGCAGCGCGTGGCGATTGCCCGGAGCCTGGCGATGGAGCCACGGGTGATGCTCTTCGACGAGCCGACCAGCGCCCTCGATCCTCAGATGTCGGCCGAGGTGCTCGACGTCATCGTGGAGCTGGCGCGCGGCGGCCAGACGATGGTCGTGGTGACGCACGACCACGGCTTCGCCCGGCGGGCAGCGACGCAGGTGGTGGAGCTCGTCGCGGGGCGGGTTCACCGGGCCGGCCCTCCGGCAGAGATCCTCGCCGGGGTGGGGGGCTGATCGACGAACACAACGCGGGGCGTTACCGTCGGGGCGGTGCGATCGGCGGCTGTCCGGCGGCAGGTGCGGGCTTGGAGGCCGGCAACGAGACATCCTCCCAGGTGCCACTTCTGAAGAGACTGTAGCCCGGTTTCGTTGGGCCGTCGTGGCGGGGGATACGCGGAGGGAGATGGAGGCTCGTGAAGAAGTCTTGATGGGGGCGCTCCCACTTCGTCACGGCCTGTTGAACGGTCTCTCCCTCGCCGAGGAAGAGAAGCGTCGGCGGGTAATTCTGCGTCCCCCGACTCCAGAGCAGCTCATTGCCGCGGCGGATCTCGAGATCGGCCTTGAACGGCTGCATCGTCGCCGTCGTAACGCCGTTGCCGTTGCGGGCATCACGGAATTTGAGTTCCTGCGCCGGCAGTCGCTCGAGCCGGGCCAGGAGCTGGACTGGAGCCTGGGCCTGGACGCCCCAGCCTGCCTGCTGGCAGGCCTGGGCGATCCCTTGGCGGATCGCCGCTTCGTCGATCGGGACCGCCGGTCCGAGGCGGTTGTCGACCGCGATCGACACCGCCATCCCCGGTGCCATCACGAGCGCTGCTTCACCACCGGCGAGGATCGCCCCGACGACGTAGCCGACCGGGCGATGGGGAACCTCGACGGCGGTCACCGAACAGGTCGAGTGGTTGCCGCTGAACCACAGCCGGCTGGCGGCGACCAGCGAGTTTTTTTCCTGAGGCAGCGCGTACTTCCAGACCGCCATGCCAAGTTCGGTGTCGATGGCATTGCCGTTGGAGGAGAGGATCGTCCGTGGGCCGATCCAGTGAGGCGGTCCGCTGCCGAGGTGTTCGGTCGTCACGGCATCCGCGGTGATGGTATCGGTCTGGCAGTCCCAGATGCAGAATCGGTTGCTCGTGCAGATCGCCAGGTGTCGGCCGGTGGGATCGAAGGCGGCGGTGGGGGCCCAGCCGGGCTGCGACAACCTCCGCTGAACCTTCCCGGTGGCCGTCTCGATCACGGCGATGCCTCCTTCACACGACAGGGCGAATGAGGCACCGTTGGGACTGACGGCAGGGGTGTTTCCCGACTTCATCCCCTCGACTCGATAGAGGAGTCTGGCCGCGGGAAGATCCCAGAGAAATAGGTTTAAGTCGACGATTGCCAGCAGGTGCGACGCGGAGACCATGCATGCCCAGTCGACGTGGGGCTGGAAGCCAGGATTCCCCGCGCCGGGCAGCGTCCGGCGGAAGAGGATCTTCCCCTCACCCGTGGCCAACCCTTCGGCGACGACGATCTCTCCTCCGCGCCCGAGGCCGTCCATCCCCTCGGTGAACACCGATCGCCCACTGTCGGGATCGTGGTCGAGGAGTTCGAGCTTCTTGCCAACTTCCCACACCGGATCGGCGCGGCGCTGCTTCCAGTCGACGAGGTAGATCCGTCCCTTGGCGTCGTTCGGCTGGGTGATCACGTGCCGCCCGACCGAGACGAGGACCTTGCTGCAGGCGGCGTCAGCCGGCTTCGGGGCGGAGACAGCGTCGTAGGCATCGGTGTCGCAGACGGGGACCGAGCCAAGCTCGGCGACGGCGACGAAATTGTGGGGATCGGGCTCGAAATCACCGGTCACCGGATCAATGCCAGGATTGATGGAGCGGCCGGTGTCGGGGAGGGGCTTGTTGGCGCCAGCCGATTTCGAGGGATCGCCACGACGGAGTCCGCGACGTTCGCGCTCGGGCACCTCGATCACCGGTTTCGGCGCGGTCGCCTTGTCGACGTACTCCTGGTCCGCCTGGCTGAGCTTGGCAAGCGGAACGGAGATCTCCTTGCCGTCAGTCTTCCTCAGCCGCACCGCTTCGTCGGTCCGCTCAATGAGTTTGGCCCGGACCTGAAACGATCCGCTGGCGTCCTTCCACAAACGCAGTTCGTGGTCGGGGGTGTCGTCGGCGACCCCGGGAGCGGCGAGAACCGCCAGAATGACGGCCCAAGCGACAGTCCAGAGGATTGCCACGAGGCGGAGCGGAGCGGCGCTGTGGGGACGCATGGGGGACTCCCGAGGGGAGTCGCCCGACCATCGACCCACTCCGGCATGGCACCGCGCCACGACAGCTTGCCCGGCAACACCCCCTATTGGGAGTGTAGCGGTCGATTCCCACGGCAGCAAGGAACACGGAGCGGCGGGGCGCTCGCGAGGGAAACAAAAAAACTCCGCCCGGGACTTTTGGTCCCGGGCGGAGCTCACTGGCCGAAGTCGGGCAACGGGTAGTCCGTTTCGACCTATCGCACTGTCTTCATCCGACTGACAAGAGTCCTTCTGTCCTGACTCATCTTGCTGGTCTTGCGATCAACCGATGGGTCGAGGGTTCGTTAGGGACTCGTTCAGCCAGCACTGCAGGCCGGATCGCTGCAGCCGTTGCCGCAGCCGTTGCCAGCACCACACCCAGGCTCGGCACCGCAGCCCGGCTCGACGGCGTCGCCGCAGCAGCTGCTCGTGCAGCTCTTGTTGCAGCTCTTCTTGCTATGGAGAGCCTTGAACAGCCCACCGAGGATCGAACCCTTCACGTGCTTCTTGCGGGGGGCAGCAGTGCACCCCGAGTCGGCACAGCCATTGCCAGCACCGCAAGCCGGTTCCGCACAGCCGTTGCCAGCCGCACATCCGGGCTCCGCACCGCAACCATTGCCAGCCGCACATCCGGGCTCGGAACCATTCCCACCGAGGCAGCCGTTGCCGGCGTCGCAGGCGGGCTCCGCACCGCAGCAGCTCGCGCTGGTGCAGCTCGTGCTCTTCCGCTTGCAGCCGTCAAACAGCCCCTTCAGCCCACCGAACAGCGAGTGCTTCTTGCGGCACTTCGGGGCAGCGGTGCAACCACCGTCCGTGCACCCATTGCCAGCGTCGCAAGCCGGCTCCGCACAGCCATTGCCGGCCGCACAACCGGGCTCCGCACCACAGCCACCGAGGCAGCCGTTGCCGGCAGCACAACCGGGCTCACAAGCATCGGCACAGCCGTTGCCAGCGCCACAGCTGGGCTCCGTGCACGACGTGCCACCCTTCTTGCAGCCGAGCATCCGGTCAAGGATCTCGAAACCGAAGGACTGGCTACAGACCGTCACGCCGAGGACCAGCGCACCGAGGAACAAAATACGCTTCATCGAGCCGCATCTCCTTTGTTATGGATCACGCGAGAGGTCTGAGGTCCCAATCGCGAGGCTAGGTCACCCCGAGGAGTGATCCACGAACCTTTCCCGCGACAGGCCTGTCGAGCCATTCCGTGGCTCGATTTATGGCAGGTTGCTGTCGCCCCCTGGTTGCCCGACGGGCACCGTGATGCCCCGGGGGACACTTGGGGTATCGGACGGCTTGGGAAAGCGGCTTGAGTGTGCTGCAAGTTTCTTTGTTTCAAGGACTTGTGGTGACTGTTGGGCAAACTTTGCGTGGTGTTTTGAAGGGGTAAACCTTGCGGCCTCTGGCCCTCCAACCGTCACAGTGTGACGCGCAACATCAGCCCCACCGGCACAGCTTCACGCGCGCGCTCCCCGGCCGTTAAGCCGTGCCGGTTGTGAGGCCGGCGACGGGGTTGGTTGACAGGGTCTGCCCTGTCCCTAAACTCACGCTCCAGACGTTGGTGTCCCTCCGCCGCAGCTGGCGACGGGGGGCTCAACAGGGAACTCCGGTGCGATTCCGGGACGGCCCCGCCGCTGTGACCGGGCAGGACGACCGTTGTCATCGATGCCATTGCGTTTCTCTCCCCCCATGTGACATGGGCGGGGCGGACGTGAGAAGGCGACAACGTCGGCCCGGGAGTCAGAAGACCTACCAATCGTCCCAGGAGCGCGTGAGGGCTGCGAGGGCGGCACCACGGGCACGTCCCGCGCGCGCGGGGCTGTGGAGGAAGGAGTCGGCGAAGATCCCGGTCTGGAGTTCCGCGGTCGGCTGCGCGCTTGGCAGTCCGCAGGCGGAGCGTGGGG
>CAMBFA010000014.1 GCA_945865325.1 Candidatus Kuenenia stuttgartensis | reverse complement strand
TCGATCCCGCCGACGCTCCTGGCGACGGCGATGGGGCAGATCGACGACGTTCGCCGTGTCGTCACCCCCGACCTGAAGCGACCGGGCAGCCGCCTGGCGGTGATCGGGCTGACCTGCGACGATCTCGCCGGCAGTCAACTCGAGGCCCTCGGCATCGTCACCGGCGGCGCCGTGCCGCGGATCGACGCACCCTCCTGCCGGAAGACCTTCCGGCATCTCGCCCACGCGATCCGCGACGGGGGAATCCTCGCCTGCCACGACGTCTCCGACGGCGGCCTTCTCGCCGCCGTGGCGGAGATGGCGATCGGCGGTGCGATCGGGGCGACGATCGATCTGGGGAAGGTGCCGACGCTCCTCGAAGGGGGCCAGGGGCGGCATGCCGATCTCACGATCGCCTTCGCCGAATCCCCCTGTCGGTTCGTCTGCGAAGTCGACGCCGAGTCCGCCGCCCGGATGGGGGAATGGCTCGAGGGCATTCCCTGGGGCTGGATCGGGGAAGTCGTTTATGCCCCGCGCCTGACCGTCACGGGCTGCTTCGGCGGCGAGGAGTCGGTCGCGCTCGACGCCCTGGCCCGTGCCTGGCGCTCACGCAAGACCTCGCCATGACCGCCCCCGGATCCTGATGGCCGCCGTACTCCGCCTGTTTCAATCTGACCGCTCCCATAACCCGTCCGCCCCGTTCCCGTTCGCCCCGCCGCCAGGGATTCCAGCATGCTCTCCCCCCGTGCCCTCGTCCTCCGTGCCCCCGGCACGAACTGCGATCACGAGACCGTCCACGCCTTCGAGCGGGCCGGGGCGATTGCCAAGCGGGTCCATGTCCACGCCCTGGCAGAGAAGCCGTCGCTCGCCGACGACTCCCAGATCCTCTGCATCCCCGGCGGGTTCTCCTACGGCGACGACATCGCCAGCGGCCGGATCCTCGCCCTCGAGTTGAAGACCCGGCTCGGGGATCTCCTCGCCCGCTTCCGCGACCGTGGTGGCCTCGTGCTCGGGATCTGCAATGGCTTCCAGGTCCTCATGCAAACGGGGATGCTCGTCGCCGATTCCGACGGGAAGCCGCGGGCTTCGCTGGCCCACAACCGCTCGGGGCAGTTCACCGATCGCTGGGTCCGCCTCGAAGCGAAGCCAGGCAAATGCGTGATGCTTCAAGGGCTCGACCAGCCGTTTGATCTCCCGGTGGCCCACGGCGAGGGGCGGTTTGTCACCCGGTCCGCCGCCGACCTCGAGGCGCTTGCCGCAGCCGGGCAACTCGTGCTCCGCTACACCGCCGACGCCACGGGGCAGGCCACGAATCCCAACGGCTCAGCCGCTGACGTGGCCGGAGTCTGCGATCCGACCGGCCGCGTGTTGGGGCTCATGCCTCACCCGGAGCGCTTTCTCGTCGCCACCCAACACCCTTCTTGGAACGGCCGTCTCGACGGCGACGCCTTCGGTGCCGGCCTGGCAATCTTCGCCAGCGCCGTCAAAGCGGTGTCGTAAGCGCAGGCAGGCTGGGGGCTTTGGCGGCTTTTGGAAAAGCTCCCCGGGGAGCTTTCCTCGGGCCGCGTTGACGCTTCCTGCCCCCGGGCCTACCCTCCGCCCCCCGGCAGGGCCCGGGGCCCTGTCATTCCTTTCCCTTTTTTTTGCGATGCCTTGCGCATGGCGATCCGCGTCAGAGGTCTGTCGTCGCTGCTCCCGGTCGCCTTGCTGGCGGCGGCGGGATGCGCTTCCGTGCCGATGATCGATGCCCTGCTCCCGGAGCGGATGCCGTCGACCACCGGCGATTTTGGCGGCGTTTCCAAAGCTCCCGTCGCCCAGACGCTCCCCTTGGAGGTGTTCTTCCTCCGCTGCGAGCAGGCTCACGCCGGCCATGATGAGCTGTGGGACCGTGTCGACGAGCAGGTCATCGACGAGTCGGTCCGTCGTCGACTCGCCGCCAACGGACTCCGGGCCGGGATCCTCCTCGGGCAACTTCCGGAGCCGATCCTCGCCGCCCTCGAGCCGCCCGTCAGCGCCGGGCCGGGGGGCCCTCCGCCGCCGGCCAACGCCGCCGATGCCAACCCTCCGGTGGTGCGCCGCGTGCTCCGACTCCTCCCCGGCCGCGAAAGCGAATTGGTGGCGCTGAAGCCGATCCCCAATCTGGTCGTCCTTGAGCAGGAGGAGGACGGTCTCCGCGGCGGCAACTACACCGACGCCGTCCCCCAGTTCATGCTCAAGGCCTGGCCCGGGGCGGATGGTCGTGTCCGCGTCGATCTCGTGCCGGTGATCCGCCACGGCCCGATGGAGCGGTCATTCGTCGGGGAGGATGGCGCGTTCCGGGTCGAGACGAGCCAACGGAAACGGGTCCTCGATCCGCTGCGGTGCGAGGTGACGGTCCCCGCCGATGGCCTCCTCATCGTCGGCCCCGCTGGCGATCCGGGAGCCTCGGTCGGCGACGCCCTCTTCCGCCCCCGCACCCAGGGGCGCGCCGAGACCCGCATGCTCGCACTCCGGCCGCTCGCCCCGGGCGTCGATCCGATGTTCATCTCGAAGCCGGCCACCGACACACCGGGCTCGGCCATCGATGCCACCAGCTACCCGCCCATAACCGCCACCACATTGGAGTGAGCGGCCGGCGCCATTGGGGCAAGCTGGGCGGCCGGTGCGGCCGCACCCCTGGCAGATCGCCCCGGCAAGCTGCGCCGGTCCCGTAAGACGCTACTGCGCCGACGAGCGGTTTGGGGCGCGGAGACCGATGCTGCCGATCGTAAGGGGCGTGTTCTGTCGTTGTCCGGGGATCGCCCGGTTGAAACGCGGAGCCTTCCGCAGGGATGGAATCTCCATGACCAAGACGTCGGCCCCTGCCAAAGCACACCGTCCCCAGGCCTATACGGTGTTCGGCGCCGCGATCGTGGCCGGTGCCGCGGCGGCGTTTGGCCTCAACAGCGCCCTCGACTCGCATCTGGCGCAGGCCAAGCCGCAGGTGGAGAGCGAGTCGATCCTCGTCGCCCTCCGCCCCCTGCCGGCGGGGTCTCCGGTGACGGTCTGGGACGTGGGCCTGCGCGATTGGCCGAAAGCGATGGTCCCCTCGACGGCCATGCGCGTCACCGACGAGCTCGACAATCTCGTCGTCCGTCATCCGCTCCGAGAGGGGCAGCCGATCCTCGCCATTCAGCTCGGTCGCGTCGACAGCGGCGGGGAGGCAATCGCCCGTCCCCTTGCGGTCGCGGCACCGCCGGCCCCCTCCGTCCGCGAATCGGAACGCGATCTGTGGGCAACGCCCTCCACGGCGCCCGCCCCGCCGCTGACCTCCGTCGCGGTGCCCCCGCTGACTACCGTGACGACGGTCTCGACGACGTTCGCCACGGCCACCGCCGCGATCCCCGTGCCCGCCGCCAAAACGCTCACGACCGGCAACCCGGGCCTCATCGCCGCGGATCAGCACGCCCCGGCGGCCCCGGAAACGGCGCCGCCGACCCTGGCGACGGGCACTCCTACCCTGGCTCCTCCGGCCTCCCCGGAAACGGCGCCGCCGACCCTGTTCACGGGCACTCCTACCCTGGCTCCCCCGGCCACGCCGACGGCGTCGATCGGCGCGCCGAGCCCCGACCTCGATCCCCTCGCGCTCCCCGCCGTCGACGCGGTCACCACGATCCTCGCGACCGCCACCCCGGCGCTCGAGGCACCGGCTCCGATTGAAATCCGGTCGCCGCGGGCGGAACGCGGCGACACGCCTCCGAACCCGTTGCGGACCGCGCTGCGGCCACGGCCGTCGGTCGTCCAGGCGCTCTCGGTGCCCGATCGTTCCGCCTTGAGAGACGAGGGCGCCGGCCATGTCGAGGAGCGGCCCGCCGCCGACAGCCTGTCGGGCCGTGTGGCTTCGGCGGCCGCGGCGTTTGGGGAGGGGACCGTTGCGGCTCCCGCGCCCGCCGACGCGACCCCGCGGATGCTCCCTGCCGGCGATGCCACCGGCTCGACGACGTCAACCCAGGCGTCGCGGGCTCCCGCTCCCGAGGCACGCTCCCGAGCCACGCCCCCTGCCCCGCGCCCCACGCGGGCCCAGGTGTTCACCAAGGGCTACCGCCCCAACTGATCGTCGGCGTTCACCCCGGCATCGTCATCAGCCTCGCCGCCACGCTCCGGCTGGCCGTTGAGGGGAACGATCCGGTAGCGACCGCCACACCGGGCAGCGAGGTCGGCCAGCCGCGGGCTGCGCCGTGACTCGTCGCCGAACTGGACGACCATGCAGCGGCTCCCGCTGCCGAGCCGGGAGAGCCGTTCGAGCTCCGCGTCCGTGAGATCGTCCTTGGCGTCGGCATCGGTGAGGAGAAAGACGACATCGGGAGAAAGCCGGAAGGCAGCAGCGAGGGCTTCGGCGTGCCGCGTCCCGCCGTCGGCCCGCACCGAGTCGACGAAGCGCCGTGCGGCGCGACGGTTGTCCTCGGTGGCAAACACGAGCCTTCCCCGATTCCCGGCCGGAGAGAAGACGTGCAGCCGATCGTTGTAGAAGATGACGTAAAACTGCTGCACGTCGCCAAGTTCGTCGAAACTGCGAATCAATTCCCGCTTGGCAGCGGTCAGCGGCCGACCGTCTGGCTCCCCCATGCTCGCCGAGCGGTCGAAGACATAAACAAAGCGGTTTCCCTTCGCCTCGAGGCCGAAGATCCCGGTGCGGATCCCCCCCGGCGACCGGACCACCGGCGGCTTCGGTGCCTGCGCGGAAGCAGGGATCGATGATGCCAAGCCGCCGAGGGCAGCGGCGGCTGCGACCACCGCGATAAGCCATCGACGGCGGGCCGTCGGCAGGCGATCTGGTCCTGATTGATGCCTCATCTCGCCTCCCTGTCGGCCATCCGCTTGATGGTTCACTCGCTCGTCAGGGCTCAATGACGAGCTTGCCGTCGAGCACCCCGGTCCGCGCCACCGTCGCCGATTCCTGAAGCGTGTGCGCCAGCGCGGTCTGCTCGAGCGGGAGCACCCGGGCGATCGGCACCCGCAGACGCCCCTCCGCCATCCAGCGGTTGATGTCGATGGCCGCTGCCGCCTGGAGACGCCAATCTGCCTTGAACATCGCAAACCCGACCATCCGACATCCCTTGAGATAGAACGGCCCGACGGGGAACGGCGTGCGCGCATCGCGCCCGGCCATGAGGACGATCCTCCCTCCGTCGGCGAGCAGGCCGACCGCCCGGTCGAACAGCGGCTCGCGCTGGGTCTCCCAGTAGACATCGATCCCTTCCGGCGCCGCTGCCCGGGCCACTTCGACGAGGTCGTCGCGCCGGTAGTCGAACACCGCCTCGGCCCCCAGGCTCCCGGTTCGCGCCCGCTTCTCCGCGGTGCCGGCGGTGCCGATCACGCGGGCCCCCAGCGCCCTCGCCACCTGGACTGCGGCGCTCCCCACGCCCCCCGACGCGCCGTTGACGAAGAGCATCTCCCCCGGGCGGAGGTTGGCATGGGTGACCAGCCCGAGGTGGGCCGTGATCGAGACGAGGGCCGCCGCCGCAGCGTCGCGGTCGCTCACCGAATCAGGGGTGGGGTAGAGCCATCGCTCGTCGATCGCCGCCAGTTCCGCGAACGTCCCTTGGCGCCCGAGCAGCCCCTGGTTGGAGCCCCAGACCCTCATCCCGGGCCGGAGGGCCCCGACCTCCGCCCCCACGGCGACCACCTCCCCGGCGAGATCGCAGCCCACGATGAACGGCACAGGGAGCGGAAACGCCACGGCGCCGGCGCGGACGTAGGTGTCGATCGGATTGACAGCACAGGCCCTCACGCGCACGAGCGCTTCGCGCGGGCCGGGCACCGGGTCGGGGAGGCTGCCCACCTCGATCACGTCGGCCGGTCCGGTCCGGGTGATGAAGGCGCCCCTCATCGACCGTTGACCTTTCGCTTCGACAGGACACCGACGACACCAACCAACGCCAGCAGGGCTCCCACGGCGGCCGCGGTGCGGAGACCGTTTTGCAGGGAGTGGTAGTAGTCCGATCGGCCCCTCGATTTCGCCTCAATCTCCGTCGGCGGCCGATCGATCGATGCGTGGACGAGGCGGGTGGCCCAAGCCGTGTAGACCTCGTCGGTCGGCGCTTTCATGGCCGACGACTTGATCGTGGCGTCGTCGAAAAAATCGACCTCCGGGGGCGTGAACGACACCGACAGCAGACCGGCCGTCGCGGCCAGCAGGCTGCCGGCCAGGAGGAAACTGTGCCACCCTGTCCAGCTTGCGGGGGTGCGGGCCCCCGCCACCTCCGCCACCACGCGCAACCTCCCCAGATCCCGCAACCGCGGGACAGGCTCCTGGCGGCCGCAGGCGGGACATGTCGCCAGCCCACCTGCCTGGGAGGAGCTGACCGGAATGTCCACACCGCACGCGCAGGGAAGGAGAAAGGAAGTCATCGGGAACAGGCTCCAGTGGCCGCAGAAACGCCGTGCCAGGATTTTTTTACCATTTGCCGGGCGAATCCTCGAACATTCGTGAAAAGAAGGGGAAAAAAAGTTGGCCTTCCGCCCCCGACAGCGCCATAATCCTGTGCCTTCCGGACGCCGGGCATGGCACCACATCGGCGGCTCGCACCAGAGCGCGATGGGCCATCGGCGTCCTTACCCAGGCTTGCCAGTCACATGGCCTGCCTGTCGGCTCCGATCGATCCAGGTCAGCGTTTCCCATCCGATCGGCTTCGGGTGTGCCTCTTCGAGTTCGGCTGGTCCATCCCGCTTGCAACGGGTTGGAGCCCGTTGGTTCGGGGGGGAAAAGGAAGCGGCTGGGCTGTTCGATCTGCCGGCCCGGGTTGTCGGATGGCATTTCGGACCGCTGATACGCCTCGAGCCTCTTCCGTCAGTCGAGCCTGACGGCGATGGTCCCGGGCGGCCCGTTCCCCGTCCGCAGTCCGTTTCGGTTTTCCCTTGTTCGCATCTTCGTTGCCTAGGCGTTGTCCCCCGCTCACCACCCGTTGATGGCCTTTCCCGAAGGAGGATTCGGGCCACTGGACTTGCCCTCCCCTTGAATCACACTGTCGGCGTTCCGAATGATGCACTTTGGCTGCTGCACCTGGCGACCGCGGGATGCGGTCGTCGCTGGGCCAGTTGGGAGCGCCGGCGCGACGCCTCTCCCTGCGGTTGACCGGTCCGATTGAACCCGCCCAGTGAATCCGTTCCCCGAAGGAGCTCCCACCTTGTACGACTCGCTGCTGGACGAACTCGAAGACGATGTCGTCTCCAATCCCCAGGATGTCGAGGACCTGTCGGTCAAGGTCGTCGATGCCGAGGATGCCGACGCCGACATGCTCGCCGATGACGATGCCGGAGGGCTTGCCGACGGCGACATCGACGGCGAGGTCGAGTCGGAGACCGAGGCGTCCGGTGAAACCGAGGATGTCCTCATCGATCAGGGGGAGAATTGGTCCGATGATCCGGTTCGGATGTATCTGACGCAGATGGGAGAGATCCCCCTCCTCACCCGCGCCCAGGAGATCTGGCTGGCCCGGCAGATCGAGACGACCCGGGCGGCGTTCCGGGCGAAGCTTCTCGAGTGCGAGTATGTCTGCCAGCAGTCCTTCAAGGTGCTGTCGCGCGTCCACCGTGGCGAGCTTCCCTTTGACCGCACCGTCCAGGTGTCGGTGACCGACCGTCTGGAGAAGGATCAGATCCTCGGCCGTCTCCCCCACAACCTCCGGACGCTCGACGTTCTCCTCAAGCAGAACAAGTCCGACTACCGGATCGCCCTCTCGAAGAAGCGGAAGATGTTGGAGCGCCGCGAGGCGTGGGCCCGGCTCGGTCGCCGTCGTCGCCGGTGCGTGCGGCTGGTCGAAGAGCTCGGCCTGCGGACGCAGCGGATCGAGGCGATGATCCCGACGCTTGAGGAGTTCGTCCGCCGCATCAAGGAACTGCGGCTGAAAATCGACGCTCACAAGAAGAGCAAGCAACCGCCGGCCGGTCGTCAGAAACTCGTCGATGAATATCGGATGATCCTCAAGGCCTGCCAGGAGACTCCGAAGAGCCTCAAGCGGCGGATCAGTGAGATCAAGCAGATCTACGCCCACTACCAGAAGGCGAAGCGCGGTCTGTCGGAGGGGAATCTCCGGCTCGTCGTGTCGATCGCCAAGAAGTACCGCAACCGCGGGCTCTCATTCCTCGATCTCATCCAGGAGGGGAATGCCGGTCTGATGCGGGCGGTCGACAAGTTCGAATACCGCCGCGGGTTCAAGTTCTGCACCTACGCGACGTGGTGGATCCGGCAGGCGATCACCCGGGCGGTGGCCGACCAGAGCCGGACGATCCGCATCCCGGTGCACATGGTTGAGACGATGTCGAGGGTCCGCAATGTCGCCCGCCAACTCCTCCAGGAGTACGGGCGCGAGCCGACGATCGAGGAGATCGCCGCTCGCGCAGGCACGCCCGTCGATGAGACGCGGCGCGTGTCGGCGATGAGCCGCTACCCAATCAGCCTCGATCGCCCCGTCGGCAACAGCGAGGACAGCCACTTCGGCGACCTTCTCCCCGACACCGGGGCGGAAAACCCGGCCGTCGGGGCCGCCCAGGAGATGCTCCGCAACCGGATCGCCAAGGTCCTCAAGAGCCTCTCCTATCGGGAGCGGGAGATCATCAAACTCCGCTACGGCTTGGGGGACGGCTACAGTTACACCCTTGAGGAAGTGGGCCACATTTTCAAGGTGACGCGCGAGCGGATCCGGCAGATCGAGGCCAAGGCGGTCCGCAAGCTCCAGGCTCCGGCCCGGAGCGAGGAGCTTTCCGGGTTCCTCGACTGATCAGCCTTGGACTCGATCCAACAGCCTGGGTAAAGCTCGACGCTCCCCTCCGCCGGCGACCGTGGCGGAAAAATGTTGAGCCATGGGTATCGAGACCCCCGGTGGCACACCCTGCCACCGGGGGCCTCGTTGTTTCGCCGTTGACCCAAGCGCTGAAACGACTGGCGAAGATCGGCGTCAAGCCGATCGCCAAGATCCCCGTCCTGCTCCCGGAAGCCCTCGTGCCCGGGAAGATGGACCTGACGATCGCCCGCGATCCGGACGGCAACTTCGTCGATCTCATCGGCCCGCGGACTTGATCCGCCCGGTCATGACCGGGGAATCTTGCCGGCCTGCTCGAGCCAGCGGAGCACCTCCCCAGCGAGGACCTCGGGCGGGCGGGCCGCGGAGTCGACCACCAATTCAGCGGCGAGGGGGGCCTCGTAGGGATCGTCGATCCCGGTGAATCCCCTGATCTCCCCCGCCCGTGCCTTCTTGTAAAGCCCCTTGGGATCACGGGCCTCGCAGACGGCAAGCGGCGCCTCGACATGGATCTCCACGAAGTCGCCCGGCTGGAGCATCGCCCGCACGGCATCCCGGTCGCGGCGGTAGGGGCTGATGAACGCCGTCAGGGCGATGATCCCGGCCTGCGCGAAGAGATCGGCGACGGCACCGATCCGGCGGATGTTCTCCTCTCGGTCGGCAGGGCCGAAGCCGAGCCCGAAGCGAGTGGCGAAAGCCTCCTCATGGCGCTGGCGGAGGAGCGCGGGGGCGGCATTGAGCCCGAGGCGGACGTTATCCCCGTCGAGGACGAAACTCCTCAAGCCACGGGCATAGAGGCGGCGATCAACCGCATTGGCGAGCGTGCTCTTGCCGCAGCCCGACAGCCCCGTGAACCAGAGCACGCATCCCCGGTGCCCCGCCGACCGCTCCCGGTCCTCCCGACTGACGGCGTGCTGGTGCCACCGGACGTCAATGTGCTCCTCGGACATGCGTTCCTTCTATCCCCTTTTTCTTGGGGGCGATCAATTCCAACCGTCGAGGACGACCTTGGCGGTGAACCGCTGCGGAACCTTGCCCGCCACGGCCCGCTCGATCTCCATCTCGATCGAGTCCCCGGGGCCGTGAAGCGCGACGAAGTCGGTCAGCCCCTCGAAGTTCTTCACCGGCACGCCATCCATCGACAGAACGACATCGCCGATCTGCAGGCCGGCGCGGTCGGCCGCGGAGCCGGCCACCACCTGCGTGATCTGACATGGGCCGACCATCCGCTGGCCTCCGACCCCGAGCTTCCCCCCCTTGCGGACGTCAATCTCTGCTTGGGGGAATCGGGCAGCCAGGACCGCGACGGCCTCGTCGCTGACGCCGGTCGCGTAGAGCTGGATGGTTTCGAGCCCGCGGAGGCGGCCGAGGAGGGCTAGGGTCGCCTCATCGACCTTCCGGCCATGGATCGCGACCTGCCGCAGGTTGCGGAGCCGGGGGAGAAGACGCAGGTCCTCGGCGCTCCCTTTCCACTGGGTGTCGAGGATCACCTCCAGGCCGCGGCGCCCGGTGGACATCGAGAGATAGTCTTGCTTGAGCTTCGCACCGAGCGCCTCAAGGCGCTCGTGGGCGGCCTCGTGCATCCCGAGTTGATGGTATTCGAGGGTTGTGGCGGCGACCTGCGGTACCGGACCGGGAGGGCCCTCCGCCAGGGCCTCGAGGAGCCTCTCCGCTTCGAGTGCCGCGGCGACCGCAGCGGGAAACGGCAGGAGGGGCGCCACCCGGGCATCCCCGTCGGCCGACATTGCGGTGGTCTCCTCCTCCCCGGCCGGCGGGTCGAGGTAGCCGCGGATGACTTCGATGGCCCGACTGGCCACCTCGAGATCCCCCCCGCGGGCGGCGTCGGCGAGGGGCCCGAGCGCAGCGGGACCGGCCGCCGCGAGCGACCGGCTGGCGGCCTCCCGGTCGGCAAACTGCTCGGCACCGAGCTGGTCGATCCACTCGCGGATGACTTCGGCTGACGGATCCGTCGCGAATCCGGGCGGGGCGACAAACGCCAGCACGATCGCGACCCACGCCGGCAAGGCGACGGCGCAAGCGCGGCGGCACGGGCTTGAGAAGAAGGGCAAAGTCACCGGAGAAACCTCTTACGGGAGCACCGAGACTATACCACTGCGCCCCGGGCGAGCCTGTGCGAACCTTCCGCTCGGCCCCCCCAAGGCACCCTGTGCTCGGGGCGGGGGGAGCAGGGTAAGATTGAGGGTCGTCCACGCAAGTCCCGTGCCCCCTCTCCGCTCCCTCTTGGCCCCCATGCTGCCCTCCGCTCCCCTGCCCTGCGCTCCCCTGCCCCTCGCCCTCCCCCCGGCAGGGAGCCGAGATCCTGGCCGTCCCTGCCCTCCCCCGCTGCCAATGAGCCGGGCGGAGATGGAGGAACGGGGCTGGGATTCGATTGATGTCGTCCTCGTCACGGGGGATGCCTACGTCGACCACCCGAGCTTCGCCAACGGCCTCATCGGGCGGCTGCTCGAGGCCGCTGGATGGCGTGTGGCCGTGCTCGCACAACCCGACTGGAACAGCTGCGAACCGTGGCGCGAGTTCGGTCGCCCGCGGCTGTTCTTCGGGATCTCGGCGGGCAACATGGACTCGATGATCAACCACTCCACCGCCAATCGGAAGGTCCGCAACGACGACGCCTATTCCCCTGACGGACGGATCGGCCGCCGCCCCGACCGGGCAACGCTCGCCTACTGCCAGCGGTCGCGGGAGGCGTTCCCCGGGGTGCCGGTGGTGGCCGGCGGCGTGGAGGCCTCGCTGCGCCGATTGGCCCACTACGACTACTGGAGCGACACGGTCCGGCGCTCCATCCTCCTCGATTCCAAGGCCGACCTCGTTGTCTTCGGGATGGGGGAGCGGACAGTCCTCGAGGTCGCCCGGCGCCTCGCGGCCGGCGAGGCGATCCGCGACCTGCGCGATCTCCGCGGTGTCGCCTACCGCCTCGGGGCGAGCGAAGCCCCGCCAACGGCGGCCGACACCCTCGAGCTGCCAACTTTCGAGGCCGTGGCCGGCGACCCGATCGCCTTCTGCACGATGACCAGGATTTCCCACCTCGAGACCAACCCGCACAATGCCCGCCGGCTCGTGCAGCGGCACGGCCGGGAATCGATCGTCATAAATCCGCCCGCTCTGCCCCTGGAACAGGCGGAGATGGACCGCGTCTACGGGCTCCCCTTCACCCGCCTCCCCCACCCGTCCTACGGCGCTGCGAGGATCCCGGCCTTCGAGGTGGTCCAGCACAGCGTTCAGATCATGCGCGGCTGTTTCGGCGGCTGTACATTCTGCTCGATCACGGCGCACGAAGGGCGCATCATCCAGAGCCGTTCGCAGGAGTCGGTCCTTTCCGAGATCCGCCTCCTCGCCACCCAGCCCGGTTTCAAGGGGACGGTCTCCGACATCGGCGGCCCGACCGCGAACATGTACCAGATGCGCTGCACGCGGCCGGAGGTCGAGGCGAAGTGCCGGCGGCTCTCCTGCGTCCACCCCACCGTCTGCAAGCTCCTCGGCACCGACCACGGGCCCCTCCGTTCCCTGATGCGTGAGGCCCGCGATGTCCCGGGGGTGAAAAGGGTGCTCGTCGCCTCGGGGGTGCGGATGGACCTCGCCCGGCGTGATCCGGCCTACCTCGAGGAGCTCGCTGCCCACCATGTCGGCGGGCATCTCAAGGTGGCCCCCGAGCATGTCAACGCCGAGGTCCTCGACCTCATGAAGAAGCCCGGGGCGGACGATTTCGTGAAGTTCGACGAGGCCTTCCGGGAGGCTAGCCGCCGCGTTGGCAAGAAGCAGTACACCGTTCCCTACTTCATCGCCAGCCACCCCGGCAGCGACATCGCCGAGATGATCGAACTGGCGGTGTTCCTCAAGCAGAACGGCTACAAGCCCGATCAGGTGCAGGACTTCATCCCCAGCCCGTTCGACATCGCCGCCTGCATGTACCACACTGGCCTCGACCCGATGACCGGCAAGCCGGTGAAGGTCGCCAAGGGGATGCGCAACCGACGCACTCAGCGGGCCCTGCTCCAGTTTTTCAAGCCGGAGAACTGGTTCGAGGTGAAGCAGGCCCTCGAGGAGGCCGGGCGGCGTGACCTCATCGGCACCGGCTGCGACTGCCTGATTCCCGCCGCGCCTCCCCGCGAGGCCCTCGATCGCCGCCGCCAGGATGCCAACCGGGCCTTTGAGGAGCAGACCTCCGGCGACCACATCCGGGGTGGCCCCGCGGCCGCAGGGGGCAAACGGGAGCAGCGACGCCGCGGCAGCGTCGGCTATCGGCCGCGGCGGCCGGGGGAGCAGCGGCCCCGCTCCGGCGGTGGCGGCGAGCGGCGCGGTGACCGCCCTGGCCCGGCCCGGCCCGGTTCCTGAAGGGGACCGGCCGACGGATGGTCACCGGCCCGGCAGCGGCTGCGGCAGCCCCCAGCAGACCGGATTGCAGGCCCGCGCCCGCTGGAACCAGGTCGCTGCATCTTCCCCCTCGAGCCCTTCGTCGCAGGCCTCGATATGGAGCACCGCTTGGCCAGCGAGAATCGGCAATTCGGAGTCGGTCGGATGCCTGCGGTGGGCGCGGCTGGCATTGATGATGCCCCATTGGAGACGTCCGATCGCCAGGGCCCTGGCATCCTCGGTCTGTGCGGTGCGGATGTCGTAAAGGGCATAACGGAGCCGTCGAGCGACCGCTTCAGTGCCGTAGTCGCGGACCGTCAGGAGCATCGTCACCAGACAGGCTCCGACCATGAGCACGGCGACGATCCCGCGCCGCGGTGACCAAGGCACGGTGCCGGCCCCCACCGCCGGATCGGGGGGATGACCGTCCCGATGCCGCTGCCCGAGTTGACACCCGGTGGGAAACGACGCTGTCGTGGAGAGGGCGATGCCGGCCACCAGGCAGGCGAGGAGGGCATTGGCGGGGACGTGCATGTTCCAATCGAAGAAGGAATGGAGGGCCAGCGCCGCCAGCGACGACCATGCCCCGGCCGCAAGCATCCGCTCGTCCTGGTCGGCCATCCAGGTCCGCACGAACGCGGCGATCAACACCGCCAACAGCCCCCCCATCACCAGCCCGCCGACCAACCCCGTCTCCACGAGGATCTGCGCGTAATCGTTGTGGGCATAGAAGACCGACGGGTTCC
The DNA here is from genome assembly GCA_945865325.1 of Candidatus Kuenenia stuttgartensis. Classification (GTDB taxonomy): domain Bacteria; phylum Planctomycetota; class Planctomycetia; order Pirellulales; family UBA1268; genus QWOP01. The sequence continues at coordinate 24,806 of CAMBFA010000014.1, read as the reverse complement.
CTTTGCCGTACGTCGGCTGGACGTAGCCCCAGGTGCCGAGCCCGCTGCCGAACCAGGGCCCGGCGGCAAAGGCCCGCGCCGACATCTTGTTGAGTCCGATGCGGGGATCGTTGAAAAAGTTCAACAGCGGACCGCGAACCAGGTCGGGGAGCAGATTCGCCAGGTGCGTGAGCCGGAAGAAAAAGATCGTGAAGAATCCGGTCAGCGAGACGAGGGCCATCAGCGAGATCCCCCCCCACCCCCACCGCCCCCAACGCTCCTGCGTGGTGAGGGCCATGAACACGGCCGTGGCGACCATGATCGCGCCGGCCCCGGCCCGGGAATGGGCCACCATGCCGACGGTCCAGAATGCCCCGGCGAAGACGACCAGCGCGAGCGTCCCCCCCGCCCACGACCAGATCGGCCCGCGCAGAAGTTGCCGGCAGAGGGCGAGGAACAGCGGCAGCGTCAGGTACATCCCGGCCGCAAAATGGTTGCTGACAACGTACGACCCCATCCCGTCGCCGATCTGCCAGCGCGGCAGGTAGTACTGCTCGTCCCCGACACGCACCGGCCCCGACTGTGAATACTCAATGAACCCGGCGGTGCGCACCGGCGGGAGGACGGTCGTGCACCAGGAGACGTTCTCCTCCGGTCCCTTCAGATCATGCCGGCCGAGCACCACGTGATCGTCGTTCATCGGATAGACGATCCCCAATCCCCACACCATCAGGCCGGCCAAGGCGATCGCCGTGCAGAGCACGAGGCGCCGCAGCGGACGGCGGCAAAGATCCATCGTCACGACGGCGGCCGAGAGCCCGAGGAACACCTGCCGGATCGCCGCCGCCGTGGCGCCCGGGTCGATGGAAATCGTGCCCCACCGCAACGGCTCCCCGTCGGTCACCGCTCCCCAGCGATCGGCCGAGAACGGCGCGACGAGGGCCAGGAGCGGCGCGGGGAGGGGAATGAGCTGGAAGATCGCCCCTCCGGCCACGGTGATCGGCAACCAGGCCAACCATCCTGAGCGGGGGGCCGTCACGGCCCAGAGAATGGTCGCCGCGCCGACGAGAAGGTTGATTCCCAGCTTGCCGAGCGGATGGGTTCCCCCCAGCGCCAGCGGCCCGAACATCGCCGCTAGGGCGAGGAGGGCGACGGCCGCCAGTTCCGCTAAACGCCGCCACAGCGGCTCCTCGGGGAATGCCGCTTCCTCTCGATTAATTCCGAGGATAAGTGATGTGTTACCGGCGGTCATGTGGCCGTTGTCCGATGGAATCCGCGGCTGAACCTTTCGAGTTTACCCAACCTTCCCCGCCTCTCCCATCGCAGTCCCGCGGAATCGATGGGGGGTGGGCCCACGTCCTCCGGAGCGTGGTGGGATCGGGCGGCCTCGATTCGGCCATCCACCGTAAACTCCAGAGATCTTTCCCCCGGGAACCCCCCCTACCATGGCCGCCATCTGCCTCCTTGCTGCCCGACTCCGGTCGGTCGCGCTCCTCCTCCTTTTGGCCGCGTTCTCGATCGAGGCGTTCACGGTCGCGGGGGGGGCGACCACCCTCCCCCCCAACATCCTCTTCATCTTCGCCGACGATCTGACCTGCCAGGCGTTGTCGACCTATGGCGAGTCGCGGCACCTCCTCGAGACGCCGAACATCGACCGGCTCGCCCGCGAGGGGATGCGGTTCGACCGCTGCCTGGTCACCAACTCGATCTGTGGGCCGAGCCGAGCCACGATCCTCACCGGCAAGTACTCCCACAAAAACGGCTTCTATAACAACGCCAACTGCCGGTTCGACGCGGCCCAGCCGACCTTCCCCAAGATGCTGCAGGAGGCCGGCTGGCAGACGGCGGTGATTGGCAAGTGGCATCTGGGGAGCGCTCCGACCGGCTTCGACCACTGGCAGATCCTCTCGGGCCAGGGGATCTACTACAACCCGCCGATGATCACGGCCGCGGGGAAACAGGTCGAGCGCGGGTATGTCACCGATCTGATCACCGATCGTTCGATCGAGTGGCTGCGGCAACGGGACCAGAACCGGCCGTTCCTCCTCATGACGCAGCACAAGGCGCCACACCGCGAGTGGTCGCCGGCGATTCGGCACCTCGGCTGGGACGGGGATCGCTCCCATCCGGAGCCCCCGACGCTGTTCGACGATTTCACAGGCCGAAGCACGGCCGTCCGCGAGCATGACATGGGGCTCGATCGCACCTTCACCCCACTCGATGCAAAGTTCGTGGTCCCGCCGGGGATCGATGGCGACGACCTTGTTGCCTGGAACGCTCATTATGAGCCGCGGAACGAGGCTTTCCGCGCGGCAGCTCCGGCCGGGAGGGATCTCGTTCGCTGGCGCTACCAGCGCTACATGCACGACTACCTGGCGTGCGTGAAGGCGATCGACGAGAGCGTCGGCCGGCTCCTCGACGAGCTCGACCGGGAGGGAATCGCCGACGAGACCGTCGTCGTTCTCTCGAGCGATCAGGGCTTTTTCCTTGGCGAACACGGCTGGTTCGACAAGCGCTGGATCTTTGAAGAGTCGGTACGGACGCCGCTGATCGTTCGCTGGCCGGGGCTGACCCAGCCCGGGAGCCACTGCGACCGGATCGTGTCGCTGATCGACTTCGCGCCGACGTTTCTTGCCCTCGCCGGACTTCCCGTGCCGCCCGACATGCAGGGCCGTCCCCTCCAGCCACTCCTGGCCGGGGATCCCGACGCGCCATGGCGGAAGAGCCTCTATTACCACTACTACGAGTTCCCCGAGCCGCACCATGTCCGCCCCCATCGAGGGGTGATCACCGAGCGCCACAAGCTCGTTCACTACGAGGGGGATCTCGACGAGTGGGAGCTCCTCGACCGCGCGGTCGACCCGACCGAGACCCGCAGCTTCCACGACGATCCGGCGTATGCCGACACGCTCCGGGAGCTCCGGGCGGAGCTCGATCGACTCCGCCACGAGGTCGACGATCTCGGGCCGGTGCCAAGCGAAGCCTACGGCACCGCGCCGCTTCCGGAGCCCCCCTCCGCTGCCGATCGTGGTGACGGGGCGGGGCAGGGAACCTGACGGCGTCAAGCGGCCGGGGCCGGCGGGTCGTCCTGGTATATCCGGTATTTCTTCGTGACGAGCGCCCCTCCCCGTTCGAGCGTCCGCTTGGAGAGGTGATTCGACTCGAGGACCCAGGAAAACTCCACTTCCTTCATCCCCCAATCGATGACCGGTTTGACCAGCGCCCCCATGAGCACGAGCCCCACGCCCCAGGCCTGGTACTCCGGCACGACGTTCGTGCTGATCGCCCGCATCCGCTTGATCCCCTTCTTGTTCCAGAGGAGGCGGACGAAACCGAAGGGGAAGAGCCGGCCGTTGATCGCCTTGATCCGCGGGTTGTAGTCGAGGAGGCAGAAGACGGTGCCGATCGGCTTGCCACCGACCTCGGCCACCATCGCCAACTCCGGCACGATGAGGTGTTTGAGGCTCTCGGCCATGTGCTTCACCTCGCCTGAAGACAGCGGCACGAAGCCCCAGGTGCCACCGAGGCTCGCGTTGTAGATGTCGAGGAACATCCGCACCTCTTCGTCGAAGCGGCTCCGGTCGAGAGGACGGACCGTGACCCCGAAGCGTTCTTTCACCCCCTGGATCATCGAGCCGAGCTTCGAATCGAGCGATGACAGCATCCCGGTCTCACCCCAGAAGGCGTACATGTCCTCGATCTTGCCGAAGCCGTTCTCCTCGACGAGCCGGCCGTACCACGGGCGGTTGTGGGTCATCATGAAGAAGGGGGGGGTGTCGAAGCCCTCGATGAGGAGGCCGCACTCGTAGTTGAGCGACGGGTTGGCCGGGCCGCGGATCGAGGTCATCCCCTGAGCGTGGAGCCAGTCGCGGGCCGCCCCGAACAGGCCACGGGCCGCCGCGGCGTCGTCGTCGCATTCAAAAAAACCGAAAAACCCCCGATTCTCCCCATACCGCTCGACATGCCCGGCATTGACGATGCCGGTGATTCTCCCGACGTCGACCCCACCGCGTGAGGCAATGAAGCTGCGGGCCCTCGACCGCTCGTAGAAGGGATGGGGGCGGAAGTTCAGCAGCTCCTCCTGGGACATCACCAGGGGGGGCATCCAACAGGGATCGTCGCGGTAGATCCGCCAGGGAAGGCGGATGAAGCGCTTCTGTTCGGACCGGGTGTCCACAGGCCGGATGGTCAGTTCCGCCACGGGTCCTCCATGCCTTTCGGGAGCCTGGACTGTCGGGAAATCGGCCGGTCGGGGGCGACGGTGCCCCCGGGGAACGGAGCACGGACGGAAATCGGTGCCTCCGATCTCCCGAGCCCAACGCGGGCGGGCATCTTCGGGGGGAGGCCTCCCATCCGTCAACGTCAGCACCACCGCCGGGCACCGAAGTCGGCATGGTTTTTTTCCGAACTACCATGAGGAAGGTGCGGTGGATGGACCAACCGCACGAGCCCGTGATCCACTGGCTTTCAGTGACGTTCTCCCATGATCATGCCCGCCCCCCAGGCCGCCACCGCTCGCTCCGTCGAGCCAATCTCCCCCCAGCGTCGCCCCGCCCCGGTCGACTTCCTCGTGACGGGGGCGACCGGGCTGGTCGGTAACAATGTCGTGCGGATGCTCGTCTCGCGAGGCGAATCGGTGCGGGCGTTCGTCCGGTCGCGGCAGGCCTCGCAGCACTGCCTCGCCGGCCTCCCCGTCGAGACCATCCACGGATCCCTCGGGGACGAGGGGGCGGTGCAGGCGGCCGTCGACGGGGCCCGGGTCGTGATCCATTCCGCCGCGATGGTCCACTGCGGCTGGCGGCACCACGCCGAGATGGCCGCCGCGAATGTCGAGGGGACGCGGGTCGTGGCCGCCGCCGCCCGTCGGGCCGGCGCCCGATTCATCCACGTTTCGAGCGTCGATGCGATCGGACTGCGGGCCGACGGGGCGCCTGCCGACGAGGAGACGCCACCGGGGGTGATGCCAGAGTGCCCCTACGTCGTCACGAAGCGGGACGCCGAGCGCGGGGTGCACGACGAGATCGCCCGCGGGCTCGACGCCGTGATCGTCAATCCGGTCTACATGCTCGGCCCCTGGGACTGGAAGCCGTCGAGCGGCCGGATGCTCCTCGAGGTCGGTGCCGGCAAGGGGCTCTTCGCCCCCCCCGGCGCGAACGATTTCGTCGATGTCCGCGACGTCGCCGGCGGGATCCTCGCCGCGGTGACCCGTGGGCGGAGCGGCCGTCGCTACATCCTCGGCGGCCACTCGATGAGCTATCTCGATGCCTGGCGAGTGTTCGCGCGGATCGCAGGGCGGATGCAGCCGCTCGGGATCGCTCCACGGGGGATCGTGCGGTTGGCCGGACTCGCCGGCGACCTGGCAAGCCTCTTCACGCGCCGCGAACGGCAGGTCAATTCGGCGGCGACGCGAATGTCGATGCTTCCCCACAACTTCTCCTGCCGCCGCGCTCAAAGTGAGCTCGGCTATGCCTTCCGGTCGCTCGACGAGACGGTGTCGGACGCCTGGGAGTGGTTCACGACGCGGGGCTACGCGAGGGCTGTCCGCGGCCGGGAAGTGATGGCCCGCTGACGCGGGACGAGCCGGGTAGAATGGTGCGGTTCCTTCCCTTCCCCGGGCCCGCCCCATGCCGCGCATTCTCGTCGTCGAGGACGAAGACCACCTCGCCATCGGCATCAAGTTCAACCTCGAAGCCGAGGGCTTTGGGGTCGAGACCGCCGCCGACGGCCAATCGGCCCTGGCGGCGCTGGCCACCGCATCAGCGCCGTTTGATCTGGTCATCCTCGACGTCATGCTCCCCGGAATGAGCGGCTATGCCGTCTGCGAGGCCGTGCGCCGGCAGGGGAACGACGTCCCGGTGGTCATGCTCACCGCCCGGACGCTCGTCGAGGATCGGATCCGTGGCTTCGATGCCGGCACCGATGTCTATCTCCAAAAGCCCTTCGATCTCGACGAGTTAATCTCGATCGTGCGGAGTCTGATCTCCCGGCGCGGAATGGCGACGCGTCAGGTGGCGGCTCCACCTCCCGCGATCGGCCCGGTCGAGGCTGCCGTCGGCACGCCCGCGGCACCGTCGCCCACCCTGCCGGCCATCTACCGTTTCGGCGAGTCGGAGGTGAACTTCGACACCTGGGAGGCACGGGCCCTGGGAGGCCCGGTACGGCTGACGAACCTGGAGATGAAACTTCTCCGTTACCTCGTCGATCACGAGGGAAAGGTCGTCACCCGCCACGAGCTCCTCGAACGTGTCTGGGGGATGGCACGCCCACCGGCGACACGGACGATCGACACCTTCATGCTCAACCTGCGGAAGTCATTCGAGGGGGATCCCTCCAAGCCGGTCCATTTCCTCTCCGTGCGCGGAATGGGATACCGTTTCGTCCGCCGGAGCAAGCCAGCGGAATCGAAGCCGACGTCCGCGGAGGACGACGAGGTGAGGTGAGCGTCGCGTGGGGCTCGTCATTGCCCCCGCCAACACCGGCCGCCACGACGCGTCAGTCGTCGGCCAGCAGCGCCGCGGCGGCGGCCCCCGGGTCGGGTTGCTTGAGCAGCGACTCGCCGACGAGCATCGCCCCGATCCCGGCCGCCTCGAGCCGGCGGACATCTCCACGGCTGCCGATCCCGCTCTCGGCGACGAGCGTGCAGCGCTCGGGAAGGCGGGAGTGGAGCGAGAGGACATGCCCGAGATCGGTTGTCATCGTGCGGAGATCGCGGTTGTTGATCCCCACGAGCGTGGCGCCGAGATCGAGGACCCTCTCGAGCTGGCGCTCGTCGTGGAGCTCCACCAGCGGCGTCATACCGAGATCGAGGATCTCGGCGTACAGGCTGCGGAGGAGGCAGTCGTCGAGACACTCGGCGATGAGGAGGACGGCGTCGGCGCCGTGGACCCGCGCCTCGATCACCTGGCGACGGTCGATGACGAACTCCTTCCGCAGTACCGGCAGCGCCACCGCCTGCCGGGCCGCGACGAGATCGGCCAGCGCCCCGCCGAACCCCTCTCCGTCGGTGAGGACCGAGAGGGCCGAAGCGCCGCCGCGCTCGTAGGCCCGCACCACCTCCTCGACGGTCGCGCCGGGGCGGATCTCCCCCGCCGATGGGCTGCGGCGCTTGAACTCGGCGATCAGTCGGATCGCCCCGGGGCGGGAGACGGCGGCGAAGAAGTCGCGCACGGGGGGCGCCTCGGCCAGACGCCGGCGCAGGCTCGCCGTCGACTCCAGCGCCTCGGCGGCAGCGACCTCACGGCGCTTCCGTTCGACGATCCGCTCGAGGATGGTGGCCATGGCGGGAACCAAGACGGGGACCAAGATGGGAATCACACCGGAGTATGGACGACGGGGGCGCTGGGCGATGGCCCCGCGGGATCAATGGCGGAAGTGCCGGCGGGCGGTGAATACCATCGGGATTCCCGCCTCGTCGGCGGCGGCGATCACCTCGGCGTCGCGCTTCGAACCGCCGGGCTGGACGATCGCCGCAATCCCGGCCCGGGCGATGAGCGGGATCGAGTCCGCAAACGGGAAGAACGCGTCAGACGCAAGGACGCCGCCGCGGGCCCGGCTCCCCGCCTTCTCCAAGGCGATTCGGGTGGCGTCGACGCGGCTGGTCTGACCGATGCCGGCGCCGACGAGGCTCGGCCCTTGGCAGACGGCGATGGCGTTGCTCGTCAACCGCCTGACGACGGTGAAGGCGAAGTCGAGGACCGGCGTGAGCTCCGGGGACGGCGCCTTTTTCGTCACCACCTTCCAGGTCGCGGGATCGTCGCAGCAATCGTCGGGGCGCTGGGCGAGGATCGCGCCGGCGACGCTCCGCAGCTCGAGGCCGTGCGTCGGCTCCCAGGGGTCGCCGGCCGGCACCTCGACGAGGCGGACACTCGCCTTCCAGGTCGGCTTCGTCGTCAGCAGCTCCACCGCCGCCGGATCGAACGCCGGCGCGGCGATCACCTCGACGAATAACCCGGGCTGGAGGAGGAGCTCGGCGCAGGCCCGGTCGAATCGCCGATTCACCGCCACGATCGAGCCGAAGGCGCTCGTTGGGTCGGCCGCCATGGCGGTGGCGAGGGCTCCGTCGATCGTCGACGCCGTGGCGGCGCCGCAGGGATTGGTGTGCTTGACGACGATCGCGGCGGGGGGCTCGAGGAGCCCGGCGAGGCGCGTGGCGCCGTCGAGATCGAGGAGGTTGTTGTAGGAGAGCTCCTTCCCGCAGAGCTGCTTGAGCCCGGCGAGGCCGACGCGCGCGCCGGCCGGGGCGTAGAGCGCCGCCGATTGGTGCGGATTCTCGCCGTAGCGCAGCGCGAGGCGTTCCTGGAGATCGAGGGAGAAACGGGCGGGGAGCGGAGCGGCATCGGGGGTGCCGGTCGCAGGAGGCAGGGCCCGGGGCGCGGGCTCGGCGACGAGCCCGGCATGCCGGGCCATCCAGGCGGCGATCGCCGTGTCGTAGGCGGCGGTCCGCTCGAAGGCCCGGGCCGCGAGCAGGCGCCTCTCGACGATCGTTGAGCCGCCCCGGGCGATCATCGCGATGAGGTCGGGATACTGATCGGGCCCGGTGACCACCGCAGCAAAGGCATGGTTCTTGGCTGCCGCCCGAACGAGGCTCGGGCCGCCGATGTCGATCAGCTCGATGGCATCGGCCGGCCGGCAGTCGGGCTGCGCGACGATCGCCTCGAAGGGATAGAGATTGACGATCACGGCATCGATCGGCCCGATGCCGTGGCGGGCCACGATGTCGATGTCATCGGGGCGGTCGCGGCGATAGAGAAGCCCGGCGAAGATGTTGGGATGGAGCGTTTTCACCCGGCCGTCAAGGATCTCGGGGAAACCGGTGACTGCGGCGACGTCGGTGACCTCCACGCCGTGCGCCTCGAGGGCTCGAGCCGTGCCGCCGGTGCTGACGACCTCGATCCGAGCCGATTTCAACGCGGTGGCGAGCTGATCGAGGCCCGCCTTGTCGAAGACACTGACGAGCAGCCGCCGCAGCGGGATCGGATCAGCAACGGGAACCGTCGGGGGCAAAGCGTGGTGGGGTGTGCTCATGCGGCGATTAGACCGGCAGGGGGCGGCTCGGAAAAGGGTCGAGTGCCGCCGCCGCAGGGGAGCCTAGGCGGCCGGGAGCCTGACCTCCATGACGGTCCCCCGCCGGCCGGGGCGGCCGCTGACGCTGACCCGGCCGCGCAGCTGGGCGACGATCGACTTCACGAGGTACAGCCCCAGGCCTGTTCCCGGCGTCGATCGTTCCAGTTCGTTCCCCAGCCGGACGAAGCGTCCGAAGATCTGCGTCCGATCGGCCGGCGGGATGCCGGGGCCGTTGTCGCTGACGCGCACGATCAGCTGACGGCCCTCCTTCCAATCCACCCCTATTTCGACCTCCGGGTCGGGAAGCGAGTACTTGACGGCGTTGTCGACAAGATTCCGGAACACGATCTCGAGATCGGCCGACCGGCCGCGGACCTGCGGGATCGCGCCGTCGGGCACAGGCACGATCCGGATCCGTTCCGGCGCGACGCCGTAGCGCACTGCCGCGCCGTCCCGTGCCGCCCGCAGGATCGGCTCGAGCTCGCATGACTTTTCGTCCCATCGTGGCCGCTTCTGCGTCTTGGCAGCATCGAGGAGATGATCGATGAGGGTGTCGAGACGCTCGACGTCCTTGAGCATGAAGCGGTGGAAATCGGCCTGCTGCTCGGGCGACACCTGGCGGCGATTGAGCGTCTGGAGGTAGAGCTTGAGCGATGCCAGCGGGCTCTTCAGTTCGTGGGTCACGCTGTCGATGAAGTTGCTCTGCCGCTGGGAGAGGGCGATCGCCTTCACTGTCAGGAAGAGGTAGACGACGACGCCGATGAGGAGGAGCACGAGGAGGGCGACGCCGACGCCGAGGATCACCCAATAGAAGGCGGCGTTCCCCGAACCGAACGCCGCGGCGATACTGACGAGAACCCAGCCCACCCCGAGCGCGAGGATCGACCCGATGAGCACCACACCCAGGAGAATCGGCCAACCGATCGAGCGGCGTGGTTCCATCGATGGCGCTTGAGGAGACGGAGGGACTGCGGTACCGAAGGCTAGTCTGCCGCGGATCGGCGCCCTCATCCAGCATCCCCGCGCCGCCGGCTATAATCGATCGGTTCTTCCTGCCGTGCTCCCCCGCCAACCCCGCCTCCATGTCGTCGTCATCCCGGTCGGCCAAACCCCGCCCACCGGTCATCCTCGCCTTCGGCGGGGCCCTCGTGCGGTTTGATTGGCAGGGCGACCGCTGGGCCCATGTCGTCCGTTTCGATGGCGGTCTGGGGAGGGGGACAGCGGGGTGGCATTCCTTCGAAGGCCCCCACCCCGGCGGCGACGTCCGCTGGCCCGCTTCACCGGTGTTCGCCGAGCTCCACACCCATCCCATCGCGGGGGGCATCGCCGTGATGGGGTTGGGGCTGGCCGGCCGCTCCCACTTCTCCGCGAGTGTGGCCGCCGATCCAGCGGCTCCCGGTTCGATCCGCTTCGACATCGCCGCCCGGATCCAAGAGCCCCCGGACTGGCTCGGTTCCACGTACCGATCGGATGGACCGGCCGCGACGATCCTCCGGGTGGAACCGCTCCCGCTCGCTGTCCCTCCCCTCCCTCGGACGGTCGAGTGGTCGTACCGCATCGGCCCACACGGCATCGAACCGCTGACCGGTGCCCGGCTCGGCGCCTAAGCCCCCGGGCTTGGCTTGAATCCCGACGGTCGATCGGTCACATTCGTGACGTGCGACCCTGGTGGCCGGCGGGATCGGATCCCCACAGCGGCACCATTCCCGTCCCCCCCTGAAGAAGCAGCTTCGCGGGAGTCTGCTGGCAGCCTGGTCGGTGCCCGCGGCGAGCCCCGGAGCAGCCTGGAACCTTTCATGTTCGACGTCATCGAGAGCCTCAAGACCGAGTGGACCGACAAGTACGTCGTCGTGAGCTCCCCCGCGCCCGAGTTGGCCCGCTTTTCCCGGACCACGGGGATCGTGAGGACGGTCAACATGAACGGCCGCTGTCTCGTCGAGTTCGACCAGTTCAACAACACCGCCTGGTACGACATAGATCCGGCCTGCCTGAAGATCGTTCCGAAGCCGGAACCGAAACCGGCCCAATCAAAGGAACAGAAGGCGGCGCCCGCGGCCAAGGCCCCGGCAGCTCCGAAGCCGGCCGGAGCCGAGAAGCCAGCGGCAAAGCCCGCCGCAGCTGGCAAGCCCTCGACCGCCGACATCCTCGCCGCGGCCCGTGCCAAGGCCGCCGGGGGCGCAGCGCCTGCCGCCGCGGCAAAGCCCGCCGCAGCTGGCAAGCCCTCGACCGCCGACATCCTCGCTGCCGCCCGTGCCAAGGGGGGCGCCGCCGCGGTGAAGCCTGCCGGTGATGAAGCTGCCAATGCGACGCCTAGCGCCAAGCCTTCAACGGCGGAGATTCTCGCCCGCGCTCGCGCTGCCAAGGCTCCGCCCGGGCCGGAAGCTGCGGAGCCGTCGAGCGAGATCACGCCTCAAGCACCGATCGCTAAGCCTGCCGCTGCCGCGAAGAAACCCTCCACCGACGGCGCCCGACCGACCACCACGGCGGAGAAGCTCGCGTGGTGTCGCGCCCACGACGCGCAGGGTTGAAGGTTGGCTTGTGGGCTGAGGTTGAGCTGACGGTTGTCTGGCTTGTCCAACTTGTCCAGCGCAAGCGACGATCCGCTCCCGGTCGATCGACCGCAACGTCACCGCAATCCGTGCGTCTCGTCCGCGGAATCCCGCGGGGGCTGAAAAAACCTGAACGTGCGCGAAGAATTGTTTGACTCGTGCGAGCGTCGCTCCATAATGACGGCGTTGGTTTGACCCGGGCCTCTCCCGCAGCGGGAAACGCGATCCCTGCGGGGCGGGTTGTTGCGATCGATGCCGGGTGTCGAGCCGGTCGGATCGACGGGATTCGCAACCGGCTTCTGGTGCTGCTTCTGGTGCTGGAAGGTCCTCGGGCCGACCGCCATGGCAGTCAGTCCGGCCCGATCGCCTAACTTTGGTTTGCTGTTCACGACCTGCTGATCGACCTGCCTCTTGCTTCGCTGATTCAGTGCCCCGACGATCTGCCTTTCGATCCCCCCGCGTCCCGCCCCCCGCCCCCATCTCACCCGAGTCCGCGGAGTGTCCGTGGCACCAGCGGGTGAAACCTTCCATTCCCAGTAGGAGTTGTGTCGTTCCGATGGCCCGGATTCGCAACGTTTTTGAAATCATCGAGCTGTACGGTCACGACGAAAACTTCGAGCCGCAGTCGACGTCCGAGTTCACACCCACCAGCGCCCCCGCTGGCTCGAGGCAAAAGCTCGACATCCTCGCCGAGCGGATCCAACGCGGCATGCCGCTGTGGCACCCGGAGGACTCAACCGAAACCTCGGCCTCACTCCTCGTCGGCGCTGGCAACAGTCGCTGAAGACCAAGGCCACCGCCTCACGGCTCGCTGTGGGGTCGGCCAGCATTGACCTGCATCGGCCTCTCCACCCCGCGGCCGTCGCGATAAACGGGCAACCGTTTGTCGCAACGGCCGCGCTGGTTGGTGGTCTGGCTAGCTGGTGCTCTGGCCGATTGGTGGTTTGCCCGCGGTTGCTTTTCCCGGGTTTCCGCGGCCTCAATCGCCGCGGCGGGCCTTGAGCCCCTGCTCGATGTCGCGGCGGGCCGAATCGTCCTTCAGTTTCTGCCGCTTGTCGTGGAGCTTCCGCCCCCGGCCGATCCCCATCAGGACTTTCACGCGGCCGTTGGTGAAGTACATCTTCAGCGGCACGAGCGTCAGCCCCTTCTCGAAGGCCTGCCCGGCGAATTTCCTGATCTCGCGCCGATGGAGGAGGAGCTTCCGCTGGCGCTTCGGTTTGTGGTTGAGCTGATTCGCCTTCTCGTATTCGGGGATGTCGCAGCCGAGGAGCCAGGCCTCGTCCCCCTCGACCCGCCCGTAGGCCTCGTCGAGGGACATCCTGCCGGCACGAAGGCTCTTCACCTCGCTCCCCACCAAGGCGATGCCGCACTCGAGGGTGTCGATAATCTCGTACTCATGCCGCGCCTTGCGGTTCTCCGCCACGACCCGTTCGGCTGGCTTCTCGTCCTTGCCTCCCGCTTTAGCAGCCCCCTTGCCCCCTCCGGCTTTGCCGGCTGATTTTGACTTCCCGGCACCAGGTTGCGTCGGTTTTGGGGCGGGCACGGCAGAACAAGCTCCGGATCGACTTGGAACGGGGGTGTTCCCGACGGTTTTCCGGCCGGGGTGTCCCCAGGCTACACTGAAACACTCCATCCCGAACCTCTGGATTCTATTCCTCCATCATGCCTGAAGGCCGCCCCACCCTCGTGTCGGCAGCGCTCTGCCGGATGTGTCTGACTGTCGTCTCGCTCGTCGGTACGGGTCTTCTCCCCGTCCTGGCCGGAAACCTGTCCGCGATCCACGCCGAGGAGATCCCCGGATTCGTCGCCGGCAACGCCAAGCCGGAAGTCGCAGGGCCGGTCGTCCAGGTGAGCGGCGGCTGGATGGTGCCGTATGCCGAGACGATCCCCGGCAGCGACGTCACCTTCCGGATGATTCCGGTGCCCGCAGCGGCCTATCGGATGGGGAGTCCGGAGGGGGAAGAGGGGCGGAGCGACGACGAAGGGCCCCAGTTCGAGGTCGCGATCGAGCCGTTCTGGATCGGCGTCCACGAGGTGACCTGGGGAGAATACAAGGGCTTCATGGCCGCCTGTGACCTCTTCAAGGCGGTCGAATCGGCGCGGATTCGGCCGACGGTCACCGCCGCGAACCTCGCCGACGCTGTCACGGCCCCTTCAAACCTCTACGACCCGACGACGACGTTCACCCACGGCGAGGAGCCGGAGCTGCCGGCGGCGACGATGACCCAGTATTCTGCCCGCCAGTACACGAAGTGGGTCAGCCTCCTTACGGCCCGCTTCTACCGGCTCCCCAGCGAAGCGGAATGGGAATATGCCTGCCGCGCCGGCAGCCTCACCCCGTGGTCCTGCGGCAGTGATCCCGCCACGCTCGGCGACCATGCCTGGATCGCCGACAACTCCGACGAGACCACCCATCCAGTCGGCAGCAAGGCGCCCAATGCATGGGGGATCCACGACATGCATGGCAATGTCGGGGAATGGGTCGTCGACCAGCTCGTCGCCGGGGGATACACCCGGCAGGCGGCCCTTCCGCAACCGGTTTCTGAAGCCGACGCGATCCAATGGCCGACGAAGCTCCAGCAGCGGGTCGTCCGCGGCGGCTCCTACTACGACGAGCCTGACCGCTGCCGCACGGCCGCTCGCCGTGGCTCCGAGGACGTGGCCTGGAAGGACGTCGATCCGAACCTCCCCAAGAGCCCCTGGTGGTATACCGAGGACCCCGCCCTCGGGGTCGGGATTCGGGTGGTGCGCCCCTTCACGGTGCCGGAAAAGGCGACCCAACTGAAGTGGTGGGAGCCCGATATCGAGAGCATCCGTCTCGATGCGCAGGACCGTCTCACCCAAGGGCGCGGCGCCCGCGCCATCGTCGATCCGCAGCTCCCCGCCGACGCCAAATCGAAGGGGATCGGCAACTGAACAACCAGGCCCGGAGGGCGTCCCGCCTCCGCAGACTGACCATCGAGTCCCTTCCCGACATGCCGTCGCACATTTCCCGCTCCCCTCATGACGCATTCCCCATGACACGTTTCACCGGCCGCCCCTTCCTGAGCCCGAGCTTCCGGGCCATGCTTCCGCTCCTCGGCCTCCTCCTCTTCGCTGTCGGCGGGGCGCGGGGCGACCAGTGGCCCGATTGGCGCGGTCCGAACACCGACCGGCATGCCGCCGGCACCGGCTACGTCGACTCCTTCGACCCCGAGAAGGGGACCAACGTCCTCTGGACAAGCGAGGAGGCGGGGGGGATCTCGACACCGGTGATCCTCGATGGCCGGCTCTACACGCTTGTCCGCCACAAGCCGGGCACGCCCGAAGAAGCGGAGAAGGTCGTCTGCCTCGATGCCGTCACCGGCGCGAAGATCTGGGAGAATGTCTTCAACGTCTACCTCTCCGACGTCCCTTCGGAGCGTGTCGGCTGGTCGGCGGTGGTCGCCGATCCGGCGACGAAGACGATCTTCGTCCACGGAGTCTGCGGCGCCTTTTCGGCGATCGATGCCGTCACCGGCAAGACGAAGTGGAACCGCTCCCTCCATGAGGAGTTCGGCTTCCTCTCCACCTACGGCGGTCGCACAAATATCCCGGTGGTGTTTGAAGACCTCGTCATCGCCAGCGCCGTCGTCACCGGCTGGGGCGACACGGCTCGCCCCGCTCATCGCTTCCTCGGGCTGGACGCGAAGACCGGCGAGGTGCGGTGGATGAACGGCACCAAGGAGCTTCCCGAAGACACCACCTACTCCACCCCGTCGATCGCCGATTTCGGCGGCCAGGCGGCGCTCGTTTTCGGCTCGAGCGACGGGAGCGTGTGGAACTTCCATCCGCGCACCGGCAAAGCCGTCTGGAATTTCAAGCTCTCCCGCCGCGGCCTCAACGTGCCGCCGCTCGTCGAGGGCACGACGATCTACATGTCGCAGGCCGAGGAAAATCTCGACAACACGACGATGGGTTCGGTGACGGCCTTCGACGGCACGGCCATTCCGCCCGCAGCGCCCGCCGCCGCGGCTCCCCCGGCGGCTGCCGCCCCCCCAGGGCCTCCGGCCGGTCCCCCGGCGTCCAACACCGACATCACGGCTGTGGCCGTGAAGTGGCAGAAGAAGGGGGTGATGGACGGCCGGGCGATGCCGGTGATCCTCGGGGAACGGATCTATTTCATCGACGACGGCGCCAAGGTCTTCGTCTTCGACAAGACCACCGGCGAACCGGTCGGCAAGCCACAGAAACTCCTCGGCACGATCGTCCGCGGCAGCCCCTTGGTCGCCGATGGCAAGCTCTATGTCTGCTCAACCGGCGGCTGGCACGTTCTCGCCCCGACGGCCGATGGTCTGAAGTTCGTCAACCGGATGCGGCTCCCGGAGGCTGACGAAGTCACCGCCTCTCCGATCGCCTGGAATGGTCGGATCTATCTGACGACCGGCGAACGGCTGATCTGCATCGGCAAGCCCGACGCCAAGGGGGGTGACGGGGCCGTCGAGACCGTCGCCGCGAAGGTCGCCGCCGCCACGGCCGGCAAGCCCGGCGAACCGGCCTGGCTGCAGATCGTCCCGGCCGAGGCCCAGGTGGCGGCCGGTGGCACCGTCAAACTCAAGGCCCGCCTCTTTGATGCCGCCGGAAGGTTCGTCAAGGAATCGCCGGCCGAGTTCACCGCGACCGCCGGCGCGGTGGCGGCCGACGGCACTTACAAGGCGCCGGCCGGCAAGCACGCCGCCGCGATCGTCACGGCCAAGGTTGGCAAGCTCGCGGGCAAGGCGCGGATCCGCTCGATGCCGCCGCTGCCGTGGACGTTCGACTTCGAGGAGATCACGCTCGACAAGGATCAAAAGACGGGTGTCGTGAAGGGGGAGCCCCCGCTTCCCTGGATCGGGATGCGGCACCGGCATGTCGTCCGCGAGGTCGACGGCAGCAAGGTGCTCGTGAAGATCACGACGATCCCCAAGGGAACGCGGTCGCAGGGCTGGATCGGCCCGATCGATCTCCACGACTACCGCGTTCAGGCCGACTTCCGCGCCGCGGAATCGGGGGTCGGCAAGCCGGGTGACCCGGCCACGCCGACCGCCGGCAATGCGGCCAAGCCGGCCGGCAGCGATGCCGAAGCTTTCGCCAAGGCGTTCGGTAATCCGGCGGCGCTCGAGAAGGCACGGATGCCCGACATGGGGATCATCGCCCAGCGTTACACGCTCGATCTGATGGGGGCAAGCCAGCAACTCCAACTCCGCACTTGGCCCCCGCAGGTCGCCACCCACTTCTCCAAGACCGTCCCCTTCGCCTGGGAGGCGGGGAAGTGGTACACGCTCGTCCTCGAAGCCCGCACGTCCCCCGAGGGGGCGATTGTGCGTGGCAAGGTCTGGCCCCGCAGCGAGGCCGAACCTACCGAATGGACGATCGAAGGCGTGCATGCCGGCGGCAACCTCCAAGGGAGCCCCGGTTTCTTCGGCCAGTCGAAGGACTCCGAAATCTTCATCGACAACGTGTCGGTCTCCCCCGTCACCCCAGGGAACAAGTAGCCATGATGTCCCGACCCCGTCTTTCACCCCGAAGTGTTCTCCAGTCCCGTGGCTCGCTCGCCGTGGCTCGCTCGCTCGCCGTGGCGGGCGTGCTCGCCGTCGCGCCTGCGTTGGCTGATGATGGCAACTGGAATCAATGGGGCGGATCCGCCTCGCGCAACAACACGCCCGAATCTGGGCCTCTGCCCATCGACTGGGATCCGGGCCAGTTCGATGCGGAAACGGGCGCCTGGAAGCCGGAGACAAGCCGGAACATTGCCTGGGTGGCCCAGCTCGGCAGCCAGAGCTACGGCAATCCGGTCGTCGCCGGAGGGAAGGCCTACGTCGGCACCAACAACGGCAAGGGCTGGATCGGGCGCTATCCATCGAGCGTCGATCTCGGCTGTCTCCTTGCCTTCGACACCAACGACGGCAGCTTCCTCTGGCAGGATTCGAGTGAGAAGCTCCCTACCGGCCGCGTCCACGACTGGCCGCTCCAGGGGATTTGCTGCTCGCCGTACGTCGAGGGGGATCGCCTCTGGTACGTCACCAGCCGCGGCGAGGTGAAATGCCTCGACACGGAGGGCTTCCGCGACGGCGAGAACGACGGCCCCTTCACCGGCGAGAAGGTCCAGGGCTCCGATGAATCGGACACTGTCTGGGTCCTCGACATGATGAAGGAGCTCGGTGTCTCGCAGCACAACATGTGTTCCTGCAGCGTCACTGCCGTCGGCGATCTCCTCTTCGTCAATACGAGCAACGGCGTCGACGAGGGGCACCTCAATCTCCCCAACGCCGCCGCCCCGAGCTTCCTGTGCGTCGACAAGCGTGATGGCAAGGTGCTGTGGGCCGACGGGTCGCCGGGGGCCAACGTCCTCCACGGCCAGTGGTCGAGCCCGTCCTACGCCGTCATCGACGACGTCCCGCAGGTGATCTTCGGCGGTGGCGATGGCTGGGTGTATGGCTTCGACGCCCGCGGTGACAACGGCAAGGCGAAGCTCCTCTGGCAGTTCGATGCCAATCCGAAGGAATCGAAGTACGTCCTCGGCGGCCGGGCCGATCGCAACCATGTCATCGGCACGCCGGTCATCCATGATGGGCTGGTTTACGTGGCCGTCGGCGAGGATCCGGAGCACGGTGAGGGGGTCGGCCACCTGTGGTGCATCGACCCGACGAAGCGCGGCGACACGAGCCCAGAGCTCGCCGTCAACGTCGCCGATCCCTCCAAGCCCCTCCCCCACCGCCGCAATCAGGCGATCATCAAGGAGCAGGGAGAGGTGGCCCGGCCGAATCCCAACTCGGCCGCGGTCTGGCACTACCCCGGCTTCGACGCCAACGGCAACGGCAAGCTCGACTTCGACGAGACGATGCACCGCACCTGCGGCACCGTCGCCATCAAGGACGGCCTGCTCGTGATCCCCGACTTCAGCGGGCTCGTTCACTGCGTCGACGTGAAAACCGGCAAGCCACACTGGACGCACGACATGCTGGCGGCGAGCTGGGGCTCGCCGATGATCGCCGACGGCAAGATCTACGTTGGCGACGAAGATGGCGACATCTCCATCTTCGAGCTCTCGCCGGAGAAGAATCTCCTCGCCGAGGTCAACATGGGCAACAGCGTCTACTCGACGCCGATCGTCGCCGGCGGCACGCTCTACATCGCCAACAAGGGCCACCTGTTCGCGATCCGCGAAGGGGCGACGCCCGAGGCGAAATAGTCGAACGGTCCAAGCCCCTCAGGCCCTGCCGCCCGTCCGGTGCGGCAGGGCCGGCGGGGAATTGCTACGTCATCCGCCGCTTGCCACCTGTGGGAAGCGGTCTTTTTCCGGGGGGGATTCTATGTTTGCTTCGATCCGTGGGGGCTCCCGCGCCCCGGTTGCCGCGTTGCTTCTTGCCTTGGCCCTTCCCGGTATCGCCCCGGTCGCGGTGGCCCGGGGCGCCGAGCCAGCAGCGGAGGCTGCGGCCGGCCCGCTCGAAATGCTCGCGGCAGCGAAGCGGGTCTGCATCCTCGGCGACAGCATCACCTACGACGGCCGTTGGGTCTCGGCGCTTTCGGCTTGGATGGAGGCCAAGGGGCTGACGGGCGACGTGATCGCCGTCGGGCTCCCGAGCGAGACCTGCTCGGGGCTCTCCGAGGAGGGTCATGCCGGTGGCCAATTCCCCCGCCCCGATGTTCATGAGCGCCTGGCGCGCGTCCTCTCGGTTGTGAAGCCCGATCTCGTCATCGCCTGCTACGGGATGAACTGCGGCATCTATCTGCCGCTCGACGGAACCCGTTTCGCCGCCTACAAGGCCGGGGTGCAAAAGCTCCACGAGGAGGTGGAGAAGACAGGCGCGAAAATCATCCATCTCACGCCGCCGGTCTACGACGGCCGCCCCGGCACGAATCACCCCGCCGGCGACGCCGACTACGAGGGGGTGCTCCAGGAATACTCGACCTGGCTTCTCTCGAAGCGGGCCGATGGCTGGACGGTGATCGACACCCACACGCCGATGAAGGCCCTCCTCGACGCCAAGCGTGCGGCCGATCCGGCCTACACCTTCATCCCCGACGCGGTCCATCCCGACGACGCCGGCCAGTGGGCGATCTGCCGCGGCGTGCTCGCGGCTTTGGGCGATGCGAAGACGGCTGCTGAAGAGAAGCCGGAATGGTTTGCGAACTTCCTCCCGGAGTGCCACGAGCGGATGACGCTCCTCCGCGACGCCTACCTCTCCGCCGCCGGCCATCTCCGCCCCGGCATCGCCCCTGGCCTGTCGATCGGCGCCGCCGAGGCCAAAGCCCGGCGGATCACCGAATCCCTCCGCTCCCGCCACGATTACCTCCTTGGAAAGAAGTTCCCCAGCAGCGAGTGGAAGTCGGCGATTTCCTGGCCGCGGCCGCGGGTGGTGAATCCGGGCCCCGCCCCGGAGCAGCCGGCGCCGGTTCCCGCCGATGCGATCGTCCTCTTCGGCGGCAAGAACCTCGACGCCTGGCACGGCGGCGAGAAGTGGGCTGTGACCGACGGGATTGCCACCGTCGGCGGCGCCACGATCACCACAAAGGATGATTTCGGTGATTGCCAGGTGCACGTCGAGTTTCGGACGCCGCAGCCGGCCGCCGGGGCCGGGCAGGGGCGTGGCAATTCGGGGGTCTACTTCATGGGGAAGTACGAGATCCAGATCCTCGATTCCTTTGAGGACGGCACCGACGGCCCCCTCACCTATCCCGACGGCCAGTGCGGCTCGCTCTACAAGCAGCAGCCGCCAGCGGTGAACGCCTGCCGTGCTCCCGGAGAATGGCAGACCTACGACATCTTCTTTACCCGACCCCGCTTCGCCGCCGACGGGTCACTCGAGAAGCCCGGCCGCGTGAGCGTGCTCCACAACGGCGTGGCGATCCACGCCGACACGATGATCCTCGGCACGACGAGCTGGGCCGATCCGCCGCGTTATGAGCAGCACGCCGACGCCCTCCCGCTGTCGCTCCAGGACCACGGCAACCCACTCCAATTCCGCTCGATCTGGCTGCGGCCCTACGAGAAGGTTGTGCCAGCACCAATCGACGACCCCAAGCCGGTGCGGTGACCGACGTCGAGGCAAGGCGGCGCGGTTCGCGCGTCAGGCCCCAGTGAACGTCGCGATCATCGGCCCCCGCCCAATGCGCCGTCTTCGACAGTCCGGAGGGGGCACTCCCAATGTCCCCGGCCGGCAGTCTTTCAGGAGTTTCGGTGGCGACGGCGTGATTCGTACCACTCCTCGAAGGAACCGTACACCAACCGGTCCTCGGCGGTGAGGTTCTCCTCGATCGTGTAATCCGGATCGACGTAGACCACACCGGACGGCTCGGAGCGCAGATCGTAGGCGAAATAGTCACCACACCCATTCGAAGCGAATGCCACCAGGAACGAAGGCCAGCGAGACAGCGAATCTGCAGCGTGCAGGAGTTCGTTCACCTCCACCCATCGCAATAGTCTGTGCGGTGATCCTGGCACCAGGAAGTCACACCATTCGTGGACTGGATCATGCGGATTCAGCAACGCCTGACGATGCCGCTCCGGGAGCGTGATCCCCAGCCGGGCTTCCGCGGCAGCGAGGTCCATGACTCACCTCGGTCCGATGGCAGTTTGCGAGCGATCGTCGGGGCGAAGAACGCCGCCTCAACAGGCTTCAGTGCGTGTAAGTCGCGTCGTCCGATTCCCCCGGCCCCGGTTTCTTCGGATCACCCGGCCAGGCGATTTCCAGTTCACGGCAGATCTTCTTTGCCATGAAGTCGTTGATCTCGCGATGTCGCGGAATCGTCGATACTTTCCCGGCGGTTCGATTCACATAGACGGTGTGCCGCCCACCTTCGCGAAGAAAGGCGCAGCCGCAGGCTTCAAGATGACGAATCAAATCGACTCGCTTCATCAGGAAGCCATTTCGAAGGGCTCTCGTTCCACGTCCCTGCCCTCCAAGGCCTGCTCCGTCAACTCGCGATTCGCATCCAGAACGAGTTGAACGGCTTCGCGGAGATTCTCGCGAACCTCGTCGAGCGTCTCGCCCTGACTGTTCGCGCCGGGAATCTCTTCGACGAATCCGATGTAGCCCTCGGGCACGGCCATGTAGACGGCGGTGAATGTCATCGGTGCACCTGGAGAATGGTGGGCG
The DNA here is from genome assembly GCA_945865325.1 of Candidatus Kuenenia stuttgartensis. Classification (GTDB taxonomy): domain Bacteria; phylum Planctomycetota; class Planctomycetia; order Pirellulales; family UBA1268; genus QWOP01. The sequence continues at coordinate 3,118 of CAMBFA010000014.1, read as the reverse complement.
CCTAAAGACTCGGGTGACATTTCGAGTGTACCAAAGACAGGTACGTCCGTACAGTCGACCGCCTCCCGCCGGCAGGACGACGTCGCTGCGCCGATTCTTTCCCGCTCACGGCGTCGGTTTCGCGGCGAAGTTGGCGCGCAGCCTGTCGATGTCGTTCTTGTCGTGGATCCACTCTTCCGTGAATCCACACACTCCGCACACGTGTCGGGCCAGATTGACACAGCCTGCCATCGTGAAGGCGATGGGGATGATCGTGCTCACCGTCTTTCGCATCGAGACGACGATGATGTCACGTGATTGACACTTGGGGCAGGTGTTCGAGTCTTTCACCGAACACGCTCACTCCGCCGCGGTGTCGATCCGCTCGGCGACCCTGGCCGCGACGCGGCGGAACATCGCCTTGCCAGTGTCGGCGGCGCTGTCGACAAACCGCTCGCTCAACACCACCTCCGTCGGGACGCCGCCGCCGGCCGGCCCCTTCCGCCAGCCCGCCACGAGCCAGCCGTCCTTGCGCGACTCGAGTTGGTTCATCGGCAGCGGGCCGATGCTCGCAAGCTCCCCCTGAAGCGGCAGCGGCTCGATCTCGATCGCATCCTTGAAGACCTTGTCGAACCGCTTCTGGAGGATGCGGCGGAGCGAGGTCTCGGCCATCGTCAGCTTCCGATCGCCCGACTTAAATCCGGGCGGACTGATCTGCACGTTCCCCTCGCGGACGAGGACCGGCCCCTTTGGCCCCTGCCCTACAGCGTAAACCGCGGCGATGTCCATGCCGGGGAAGCTCCGCTCGCCGGAGACGAACTTGTCACCGCGGACGGTCACCTTGACACGGCTCTCGCTGGTGGCCACCGTCACCGGGCGGTATTTGGCGAACGTGATCGCCCAGGTCTTCTGCTCGGCGTCGGGATCGCTGCCGAGCGAGTCGGGCATCTTCAGATTCTGCTCCTTGGCGATTCGGGTGACGTCATCCTGCGTGACGACCTTCCCGCCGAGCTTCTCCTCGAGAATGTTGTTGACCGCCGACTCGTGGATCTGCGCGGTGATGATGTTGTCGGCGCTGGCGGCCGGCGGGCTCGAGAACGCGGCCAACTGGCCGGCAAGTGACTTCCGGGCCACGATCCGCAGGTGGCGGTCGGTGGTGTGCATGTGGAACGATTCGGGATAGAGCCCTCGGGCCTGGAGCGGCCCGCGCACCTTCTGCTGGAACTGATCGCGCATCTGGGCGACCGCCGGCTCGGTCTGTTCGCCGAACTGGTGGCGGATCCGGTCGCGGGCCTTCCCCTCGGCGATCGACTCGGCCTGCGCCTTGCTCTCGGCGATCTTCTTGGTGGCGATCCGGCGGATGAGCCGCTTGCCGAAGCGGGCGTTGATCCCCATGCCGGTGACGGTCGAGTTGGTGTCGGCCGAGGCCTCGACCGGCGCGGCGGCGACATTGAACTCATCGAGGAAGATCCGCCGCCGGGCATCGATCGCGGTGACGCCGCGGCTGTTGACCGTGACCGGCCCCTGCGTTCCCCGGGTGTGGGAGATGTTCGTGGCCCCGAGGATGATGTCGAAGACCGCCTTCTCCCCTGATGGCACGAAGTCGAGGCGGACATTGCCGGTGGTGTGACCCGTGCCGCGGATTCGCGTCCCGAGGACGACGTCGTCGACCGGCTGCACCTGATCGACCGGGCGGTTGACGGCCGGGGCGAGGAGATCCTCGGCGACCTCGAGGTGGATGTTGGGGCGGGAGTTGGCCCCGCGAATGGCGGCCACGACGCCCGGCGCCTGCCCCGACTCGACAAGCCGTTCGAGGATCGGCGCCACCGGCGCCAGCGCCTCGGCCTGGCCCGAGGCGCTCGCCGTCAGGAGGGCCGAAGAGAGCTTGTCGAGTCGGTCGCTGAATTGCTTGGCCCCGTCACCGCGGGCAGCGTCAGCCAGCTCCGCATACTTCGTCACCGCCTTGCGGACGCGGACGAACTGGGGCATGTCGAGCCCCATCTCGGGGCTCCCGAGTTTCTTCTCGAGGTCACGGAGAACCCTCGGGTCGGCCGCTTGCCCCGACGAGGCCTGGCCCTCGAGCGCCGGCCAATCGAGATATTTGCGCCAGTCGGCACCGCTCTTGCTCCGCCCCAACAGGGCATCGAGCGGCACCAGCGCCGAGCGGAGGTTGCTCGCTGCGGCATCGAGTGAGGCCTCTCCGACGGGCCGGAAGCTCCCTCCGGCCCTGGCTGCATCCCCAGCGATTTCCTCGAAACGGCGGCTCGCCGCGTCATCCGCGACGGCTGTCACGGCCGCTCCGGCGACGAGCCACCCCCCCATCCGGGCAACAAGTCGACGGCCACGGGCGGGGGCGGAAACGGGATTGCGCTGCATGGGATTTGACGCCTGGGAAAGATGGGATAACTCCAGCGGAGTGTAGTCGGTGGCCCGATCAGCCTCTACACCAGCTTCGAAAGGGGGATAAGGGGCGAAAACGGGCCGTCCATGGGAAGAGCCGCCCCCGGCCGACAAGGGGCCACCGGCGCCGGAGCTCCAAGCCCCCCTGGGCACAATTCCAGGGGCCCGGCCCGACCGTTCAGCCCGGGAGGCAGTCGATGACGGGCATCACGAACACCTTTCCATCCCCCATCCGGCCGGTGCGGGCCACCTCGAGCACGCGCTCGATGACCTCATCGACGCGGGCGTCGTCGACCCACATCTGGATCTCGACTTTGGGGAGGAAGGCGAGCGAATACTCGCTGTCGCCGTAGCGATCGAGATAGTTCTTCTGCCGGCCGTAGCCCTTCACTTCGCGGACCGTGCAGGCCTCGAGTGGGGCAAGTTTGAGGGCCTCGAGGACGCGCTCGGCGAGGAACGGCTTGACGACGGCGATGATTTCCTTCACCGCGCCCCCCCTTCCGGCCATCGATCAGGGCCGCGAAAGCCATCAACTGAAGAAATTGTCACCGAACAGATTCGTCGGCGGGCAGGTGGTGACGGTGATGTCACCGTTGACGCGGGTCTGGCAGGCCAGCCGCATCGTCTCCTCGTTGCCGATGTACGCGAGCGACACGCCGAGCCGGGCCCCCTCGAGGAACCCCTTCGGCGAGCAGTTCTCCATTCCCTTGGCGATCAGTACCCGGCAGGATCCACAGCT
>CAMBFA010000013.1 GCA_945865325.1 Candidatus Kuenenia stuttgartensis | reverse complement strand
GTGATGGGGAAATCACCGCGTCATCGCGAAATGAATGGCGATTGGTTACGAGACGGTGGCGGCGATTCCGCATCCGCGTCGGAGTTCACGAGAGGAGCAGCCATGGCCGATGACCAAGGTGCCCGTCCGAACCCGGAGATTTCCCTCCCTATCCGTGTCATCCGCGGAGGGAAGATCGTGTATCAGGTCGGCTCGCTCGCCGACCTCGTGACGCTCGCCGCGACCGACAAACTCTCGCCGATCGACGAGATCGATGGCCTCCAACCTGGCAATCCGATCGACCTCCATGCCGTTCCCGAGATTGCCCGTGCCCTAGCCGAACGGCAGGAGTATTGGTTGCGGCGCAATGGGCGCGCCCTCACGATCGGAGCGATGTTCTTCGGGCTGCCCTTTCTTATCTTCATCGGCTCGAGTGTGCGGAAATGGTGGGCTGATGGAATGGAGAACGGCGAGTTCCAAGTCCTCCTGTTCATCATCGTTGTCCTTGTGATGAATCTCGTCGTTCCGCTTGTGCAAACCGTTCGTCGGCGCCAGCGCCTGCAACAGCTGGGCCGGTCCGACGCGCTGGTGGAGGCGGTCCCCGGCCGGGATGACAGGCTCCTTGCAACGCACCTGGGGGGGGGGAATCACCGTGTCACATGGACCATGGTCGGCGTCATGCTGGCGCTCCTCGGGCCATCGCTGGTCGGTCTGGCCATCGGCAACGAGCGCCTCGTGGAACTCTTCGCCAAGGTCAATGAGCGGATCTTCGCGGGGGAGATTTGGCGCCTCGTGACGCCGATCTTCCTCCATGCCAATTTCATGCATCTGGGCATGAACGTGTTGTTGTTTCAGATCCTCGGATTGCAGGTAGCCAATCTGTTCGGGCCGGGAAGGATGGTGCTCCTGTTCCTGGGCTGCGGGGTGGCCGGTTCTGTCGCCAGCTTGGTCGCCGAACCGCGTCAGAGCATCGGCGCCAGCGGAGGCGTGCTTGGGCTCGCCGGCGTGTTGCTGGCGACGGGCATCCGCGCGTGGGGTCGCCTCCCCCCGGTCGTGCGCCGTCACTTGACCACCGGCATCGGCCTGACGGTCGTGATCAACCTAGCGCTCGGCTTTTTCATTCCGAACATCGACAACGCCTGCCACATCGGCGGCCTGGCGGCAGGCCTCGTGATGGGATCGCTGTTGTCGTTTTCCCCGACGACGGAGACGTTCCTCCGGCCGGCTGACAGGAAACAGACCGTTTTATCCTGAAACTAGCAGCGGCCGGACTTGAACCGGCGACACCCGGCTTATGAAGCCGGTGCTCTAACCAACTGAGCTACGCTGCCCTGCGGAACCCACCCCGGAACTCGCCCGGAGGGAACCTGTCCCAACTATACCCGCCGATCGGGGATGCGTCATGGGGGGGAGGGGTGGGAAAAAAGCCTGGGCGGCAGGCCTGGCGCGCAAAAAAACGGCCCGGGAGAAGGTCTCCCGGGCCGTCCTTGGATTCGCGGCTGACTCGATCGATCAGCCGAGGCAAAGCTGCCTCACTCGACCAGGGCGCACGAGGCCTTCACGACCGCGTCGATGCTGGCGTCGTCGAGCTGACCCTTCGAGAAGGCGTGGTTGGTCTGAACCTTGCCGTTCTTGTAGCAGACGACCGTCAGATCGGCGTCGGAGGAGATCTTGAAGTCCTCGGGGCCGTTCTTCGTGTCATCGGGGACAACGAAAGCGATCCGCTTGAGATCGTTCGTCTTCACGAACTCGGCTGCCGCCTTCTTCAGGCTCTCGGCATCGCCACCGATCATGTTGACGAAGCTCGTGAGCTTCTCCGACTGGTGCTCCTCGACCTCTTCCTCGATCTTCTTCAGCAGCTTGGCGAGCTTCGGGTCGGCCGTGCGGGCAAACACCATCACCACCGGGCGGGCGCCCATCTTGCAGCGGTAGCAGAGGCTCTTGCCCGCCTCGACACCGTCGTCGGCGTTGCCGGCGACCTTTGTCACCGTGAACGCGCCGACCGAATCACCGGCCTGCGGGCCGCTGGTCACCTCGGCCGAAGCCGTCACGGCGACGCCGAGCACCAGCGCCACCGCCATCAAGAAAGCTTTACGCATCAGTTTGATTCTCCTGGAAACGATCTGGATTCGATCTGGAAACGATTCCCCCGGCACACTGGCCGAGGAGAGCCTGTACCGGCAGCATGACGCATGCCACCCCGAATATTGTCCCCCTGATCCTATAGCAGGTAGCCTGACGGGGGCAACTTTCCAGGAAATCCAGCCGGAGGAGATCGACCCATGGCCACCGCCACGCCCCCCGCTCATCGGCCCTCCGGGCCAGCGAGGATTCGCCAGTCGCAGCTGTTCATCGCCGGGCAGTGGGTTCCCGCCCGCAGCGGCCGGACCTTCGCCACCGTCAATCCGGCCACCGAAGAGCCGATCGCCGACGTTGCCGAAGGGGATGCCGCCGACATCGACGCGGCCGTGAAGGCCGCCCGGGCCGCCTTCGACGCCGGCCCCTGGCCGCGGCTGGATGCCCGCGAGCGCGGCCGGCTCATGCACCGGCTGTGCGACCTGATCGAGGCCGAGATCGATGACCTCGCGGCGCTGGAGTCTCTCGACAACGGCAAGCCGGTGGCCGACGCACGGGCCATCGACATCCCGCTGGCTGTGCAATGCCTCCGCTACTACGCCGGCTGGGCCGACAAGATCCAGGGCGCGACGATCCCGATCAACGGCAACTACCACTGCTACACGCGCCGCGAGCCGGTGGGGGTCGTGGGGCAGGTGATCCCGTGGAACTTCCCGATCCTGATGGTGGCCTGGAAGTGGGGGCCGGCGTTGGCCGCCGGCTGCACGATCGTCATGAAGCCGGCCGAGCAGACGCCGCTGACCTGCCTGCGCCTGGCCCGGCTGGCGCAGAAAGCGGGGATCCCCGACGGCGTGATCAATGTTGTGCCCGGCTACGGACCGACGGCCGGCGCGGCGCTGGTCAACCATCCGGGCATCGACAAGATCGCCTTCACCGGCTCCGGCGAGACGGCGCGGATCATCATGCGGCAGGCGGCAACGAGCCTCAAGCGGCTGACGTTTGAGCTCGGGGGAAAGAGCCCCAACATCGTCTTCGCCGATGCCGATCTCGATGCGGCCGTGGCGGGGGCCCATCTGGGGATCCATCTCAATCAAGGGCAGTGCTGCTGCGCCGGGTCGCGGCTGTTCGTCGAGGACTCGATCCACGACGCCTTCGTGGAACGCGTCGTGGAGCTGTCGCGGCAGCGGCGCGTCGGTGATCCGTTTCATCCCGACACCGAGCAGGGGCCGCAGGTCGACCAGGCGCAGTTCGACAAGATCCTCGGCTACATCGAAGCGGGGAAGCGCGAGGGGGCGACGTGTGCCACCGGCGGGAAGCGGCACGGCACGAAGGGCTTCTTCATCGAGCCGACGGTGTTTACGAATGTCAGCGACACGATGTCGATCGCCCGCGAGGAGATCTTCGGCCCCGTCCTTTCGGTGCTCCGCTTCAAAGATACCGACGAGCTCGTTCGCCGCGCCAACGCCACCGACTTCGGCCTCGCCGCGGCGGTGTGGACGCGCGACGTGGCCCGGGCGCACGACGTCGCCCGCCGCCTCCGGGCGGGGACGGTGTGGGTGAACTGCTACGACGTCTTCGACGCCGCCGCCCCGTTCGGCGGCTTCAAGCAATCGGGCTTCGGCCGCGAACTGGGGGAGCGGGGCCTCGACCCCTACCTCGAGACGAAGACCGTCACCGTCAGCCTCGCCCCGCCGACGCGGCGGTGATGGGGCAGGACTTCCGTGGCTCGAGCAAGACCGAGCGGGGGGCTGCCTGCCGAATCAGGCCCCCGGAAAAACCCCCCCTTCCCCCCCAAGAAGAACCGAGAAAAAGCCCACTAGGAACCCGATGAAACGACCACTAGAGGTACGATAGAAAGTGCGGTAGAATGGCTTTTCATGGAGAAAAAGCCTTATATTGAAAGGGTTTTGGACGACGAGCTGGCAGCGCTGCTCGTTGCCGTTCCTGCGATTGCCTTGGAGGGGCCCAAAGGGGTCGGGAAAACGGCCTCTGCCGCGCGGTTTGCGGCCACCGTCCGGCGTCTTGATGTTCCTGCCCAGCGTTCCGTCGTCGCCGCGGATCCGCACCTCTCCCTGGCTGGCCCGCTGCCGGTCCTCATCGACCAGTGGCAGCGGTACCCGCCAGTGTGGGATGCCGTGAAACGGGCGGTCGACGACGGCGCCGACCCAGGCAGTTTTTTGTTGACCGGCTCCGCGACGCCCGGCGCTGCAGCGACCCATTCTGGGGCCGGCCGGATCGTGACGCTCCGGATGCGGCCGCTCTCCTTCTTCGAGCGTCGCCGGGAGAAGGCCACGGTGAGCCTCGCCATGCTCTTGGCAGGGGGGCGGCCGGCCATCGACGGATCCACTGACGTCGGTCTGTGCGACTATGTCGATGAGATCGTCAACTCGGGATTCCCAGCGTTTCGGGGACTGTCGGGCCGTCCCCTCCGGACCCACCTGGACGGCTACCTGGCGCGGATTGTGGACGCTGATCTGGAGGAGCTGGGCCTGCGGGTGCGCCGGCCGGAGCTCGTCCGACGGTGGCTGCGCGCTTATGCAGCGGCGACGTCCACCACCGCTGCGTACGAGACTATCCGGGACGCCGCCACCGGCGGCGAGGGTGTCAAACCGAGCAAGGGAGCCACGGCTCCCTACCGCGACGTGCTCGAACGCCTCTGGATTGTCGATCCGGTGCCGGCGTGGGCCCCGAGCCGCAACCCGCTGGCGAGGCTCACCCATCCTTCCAAACACCACCTCGCCGATCCGGCGCTGGCCGCGCGGCTCCTCGGAGCAACGGCCGAGACGCTTCTGGGGGGCGAGAGTGCCTCTAAGCCCGGGAAGGGTCCGCTCGTGGGCGCACTCTTCGAATCGCTCGCCGCGTTGTCCGTGCGGGTCTATGCCCAGGCAGCCGAGGCTCGCGTTGGGCACCTGCGAACCTTTGGCGGCGAGCGGGAAATTGACCTCATCGTGGAGCGAGCCGACGGGAGGGTGCTGGCCATCGAAGTGAAGCTCGGCGGGGCCGTCGACGACGCCGACGTGAAGCATCTCCTCTGGCTGCAACGGGAGCTTGAGGAAAACGTTGTCGATACGGTCGTTCTCTCGACCGGCCCGCGGGCCTACCGGCGCCCCGACGGAGTCGCCGTCATACCGCTGGCGCTCCTCGGGCCATGAACGCCCCGGATGGGGCGTGGGGCCGCGGCGGTGCCCTGTTCCTGCGGCGGCCGGGTATGCTGATGGGGTGGGTCGTGGGGTTCGCGCCCCGGTTGCTCTTGTCTCGTCTGGAGCCTGAAAATGTCGTCTTCGTGTCGGTCTCCGCTGCTTCGCCGGATGGCGGGAGTGAATCTCATCCGCTGGATGGTGGTGATCTTGGCGCTCGGAGCGGGGGCCGCGGCGGTCGCCCCGGGCATCACCCACGCCGCGGAGCCGGCTTGGCGGCCGCTGTTCAACGGCAAGGACCTGACAGGCTGGACGCCGAAGATCCGCGGCGAAGCCCTCGGCGACAACTACGGCGACACCTTCCGCGTCGAGGATGGCGTCCTCAAGGTCGTCTACGACCCGGCCAAGTATCCGACCTTCGGGGAGAAGTTCGGCCACCTGTTCTTCGCCGAGCCATTTTCCCGATACAAGCTCCGGATCGACTACCGCTTCACCGGCGAGCAGTGCCCGGGGGGGCCGGGCTGGGCGATCCGCAACTCCGGCGTGATGCTCCATGGTGAGGACCCAAAGGGAATGACGCTCGACCAGGATTTCCCGGCGTCGATCGAGGTCCAGTTTCTGGGAGGGGCCCCCGAGGGGGAGCGGACGACGGCGAACCTCTGCACCCCCGGCACGAACGTCGTCATGAACGGCAAGCTCTTCACCCCCCACTGCACGACCTCGAAGTCGCAGACCTACCGGGGCGACCAGTGGGTGGCGGTGGAGGTGGAAGTCGACGGCGACAAGGTCATCCGGCATCTGGTCAACGGGGAGCCGGTGCTCGAGTACGAAGGGGCGCAGCTCGATCCCAACGACCCGCATTCCAAGGGGCTGATCGCGAAGCGTGACGGCAAGCTCCTCCTCGACGGGGGCACGATCTCGCTCCAGTCGGAGAGCCATCCGATCGAGTTTCGCCGGGTCGAGATCCAGGTGCTGCCGGCTCGGAAGTGATTGTCGTGGGCTGTCGCAAGCTCTGAATCAAACGTTGACGGACTACAGGACCCTGAAGCACTGTTGGCGTGTGGTTGCCCGGCCCGGATCGACGGCCCGGCTTCACGCTGATGCTTGCACACCGCAGGAAATTGAACATGGGCCGGGTGAAAACGGGTGGTGGCTGGCGGGCGATCCTCTACACGTTGAAGAAGTCGCGTGAGGCGGGGGGCTTGTGGAAGCTCTGGCAGGCGATGCGCTCCAAAAACGCTTGCAAGACCTGCGCGCTGGGGATGGGAGGGCAGTCAGGGGGAATGGTGAACGAGGCGGGGCATTTCCCCGAGGTTTGCAAGAAGTCGTTCCAGGCGATGGTGGCCGACATGCAGGGGGGGGTGAAGCGCGACTTCTTCTCCACTTACTCCATTGCGCAGCTGCAGCAGTTCTCCCCCTACCAGCTGGAGCATTCGGGGCGGCTGGTGGAGCCGGTGGTGCTCGAGAAGGGGGCGCAGTACTACCAGCCGATCAGCTGGGACGACGCGCTGGGGCGGATCGCCAAGCGGATGAAAGGCTCCTCTCCCGAAGAGACGTTCTTCTATTTCAGCGGCCGCTCGAGCAATGAGGCGGGCTTCCTCCTCCAGCTCTTCGCCCGCCTGTATGGCACCAATCACGTCAACAACTGCTCCTTTTACTGCCATCAGGCCAGCGGCGTGGGGATGGCGAGCGTGCTGGGAACGGGGGCGGGGACGGTGAAGCTCGAGGATCTCGAGCGTGCCGACATCGTGTTTCTCATTGGGGGCAATCCGGCCAGCAACCATCCGCGGATGATGCGGACTTTCATGCAGGTCCGCCGCAACGGCGGGAAGGTGGTCGTGATCAACCCGATCGTCGAGACGGGGCTGGTCAACTTTTCGGTGCCGAGCGATCCCTGGAGCCTCGTCTTCGGGACGAAGATCGCCAGCACCTACGTGCAGCCGCACGTCGGCGGCGACCTCGCGCTGATGTATGGTTTGCTCAAGCGCGTCCGCGAGCTGGGGAAGACCGACGAGGCCTACTTGGCCGCCCATACGCACGGCTGGCCGGAGCTGGCGGCCCGCCTCGACGGGCTCTCCTGGGACGAGATCGTAGAGAAGTCGGGGGTGACCAAGGAGCAGATCGACGACATCGCGGCGCAGTACGCCGCCAGCGAGCGAGCCGTGTTTGCCTGGACCATGGGAGTGACGCACCATCTCCATGGCGGGGCGACGGTGCAGGCGATCGCGGCCCTGGCGCTGGTGCGCGGGATGATCGGCAAGCCGGGGGCCGGCCTGCAGCCGATCCGGGGGCATTCCAACATTCAGGGGCTGGGGACAGTCGGCGTAACGCCGCAGCTCAAAGAGGTGGTCTTCCGCCGGCTCGAAGAGACCTTTGGCGTGAAGCTGCCGACAATGAAGGGCTTCGACACGCTCGAGTGCCTCGATGCGGCCGATGAGGGGAAGATGCGGCTGGCGTTTTGCCTCGGGGGCAACCTGTGGGGGGCAAGCCCTGACGCGGCCTATGCCAAGCGGGCGCTGTCGAAGTGCGAGACGGTGGTGACGATGAGCACGACGCTCAACACCGGCCATGCCAGCGGCCTGGGCGCCGAGGAGACGATCATTCTCCCCGTGCTCGCCCGCGACGAAGAGCCGGAGCCCTCCACGCAGGAGAGCATGTTTAGCTATATCCGCCTCTCCGCCGGCGGACAGCGCCGCCATGTGGGGCCACGGTCGGAGGTGGAGATCATCGCCGACCTCGCCATCCGCGTCCTCGGGGAGACGGTGTCGGGGAGCGGCGGACAGGTGCTGACTTGGCGCGAGATGTCCCACACGAACACGATCCGGCAGGCGATCTCGCGCATCGTGCCGGGGCTCGAGGCGATGGCCACTATTCATGAGACGAAGCAGGAGTTTTCGATTCCCGGGCGGGCGATCTCAACGTCGAAGTTTCCCACCGCCGACGGCAAGGCGACGCTCTTCATCCACGAGCTCCCGGCAGCGCCGACCACCCTCCAATTGATGACGATCCGCAGCGAGGGGCAATTCAACACAGTCGTCTACGAGGAGGAGGATCTCTACCGCAACCAGACGCGGCGCGATCTCGTTCTCATCCATCCCGACGACATCGCCCGCCACGGGCTGACCGCCGGGGCCCGCTGCCGGATTCGGAGCTCTGTCGGCGAGATGCGCGGGGTGTATGTCTCGGCCTTCCCAGAGATCCGGCCGGGGAGCGTGGCGATGTATTACCCGGAGAGCAACGTCCTCGTACCGAAGGCGGCCGATCCGCTCTCGCGGACGCCGGCCTACAAGAGCGTGTCGGTGACGGTCGAGGCTGACACCGCCGGCGTGCGGGGCATCCTCCCGAAGCCCGAGCTCGTCGCCGCCGGCATGGCGAAGGAGAAGCTCAAGCAGTGTTGAGAACCCCCACCGGCTTAACAAAACCGCCCCGGCGGGATTCCCCGCCGGGGCGATGATGGTTCGGGAGACAACGCTCGAAGAGTCTGATCAGGTGCCGGCACCGGGGCGGCCACCCCCCCCCGGTCCACGCATCTGGAGCTTCGAGATGTCGAAGGCGGGGCCCTTCAGCGCTTCGAGCTTCGCCTTCTGATCCGCCGAGAGGATCTCCATCGCCTTGGCGGTCATCTTTGCTCGCATCTCGCCGGGGTTGCCGCCGCCCCCCCCCTGACGCATCTCCTGCATCGCCGACTGGAACTTCGCGACTTGGTCGTCGGTGATCGAGAGCTCCTTGGCCAGCGTGTCGTCCATGAGGGCGCCGGCGCCGAGGGCCTGGACGCGGATCTGCTTGAGGCGGGCGAGCTGTTTGGCATCGAGGAGGCCGGCGATCTTTTTGTCGTCTTCGGTATTGCGGGCCCGACGCTCCTCCATCCATTTCTGCCGCTGCTCGTCGGTCATGTCGCGAGGGTTACCGCCCCCACCGCCGCCACCGGGCGCCCGTTCGGGAAGCTCGGCGGCGATCTTCTTCTTCAGATCAGCCGCGAGGCCGAGATCGGCCTGGACGGCCTCCTGCCGGAGGAGCGAAGCCTGCGACATCATCCCCCCCATCCCCATGCCGCGACCGCGGCCGCCGGGGGGCTGGGCGGAGGCCTCGGAGACCGGAAGCGCGGCCAGGAGCGCGGCCGCCAGACTGGCGACGGCGAGAATCGTGCGGTGCATGAGGAGCCCTCTGAAGAGACGGGGGGAAAAAAGATCGTAACGTTGGCGGGGAACGGAAACGCCGACAGCCACCCTGCCGCCCCGATCCCCGGCCATTGAACTGTCGGCTGAAGGAAAAGTTGCGGTGGGCACCGCTGGTATGGCGATCGATCGACAACGTGCGGCACGACGGTCAGTCGAAGAGCGACTTCTGCGCCGTCTCCCCTTTGCGGCGCGGCTTGGCAGCGGGGGGGGCGGCCGAGGATTCGAAGGCGAGGAGGAGGTCGCGGGCCCGTTCGACGACGGCGGCGGGGACACCGGCGAGCCGGGCCACGTGGACCCCCCAGCTCTTGTCGGCAGCGCCGGGGGCGACCTGATGGAGGAACACGAGTTGGTCGTTGTGTTGCTTGACGAGCACCTGCACGTTGGCGACGCCGGGGAGCTTGTCCAGCGCGGCGAGCTGGAGGTAGTGCGTGGCGAACAGCGTCCGGCAACCGGGGACACCGTGGAGCCATTCGACGACGGCCTGGGCGATGGCGAGGCCGTCGAACGTACTCGTGCCGCGGCCGACCTCGTCGAGGATCACGAGGCTCCGCGGCGTGGAACGGTTGAGGATCCGCGCCGTCTGGGCCATCTCAACCAAGAACGTGCTGGCGCCTGTGGCGAGGTCGTCGCCGGCGCCGATTCGGGCGAAGAGCCGGTCGACAACGCCGATCCGGGCGCGGCGCGCGGGGACAAAGCTTCCGGCCTGCGCCATCACCACCAGGAGCGCTGCCTGACGGATGAACGTGCTCTTGCCGCCCATGTTGGGGCCGGTGACGAGGAGCATCGAGGGGAAGCCGGCAGTGCCGGGGGACTCCTCGGAGAGGCGGGCAGCGAGAAACAGATCGTTGGCGACGAGCGTGCCGGCGGGGAGGAGCTCCTCGAGGACCGGATGCCGCCCGGCTTCGATTCCCAGAACGCCGTCGCTGCTGATCTCGGGGCGGACCCAGCCCCGCGACCGCGCGACCTCGGCGAGGCTTACGAGGACGTCGATCTGGGCGAGGATCGCGGCCGCGCGGTCAAGGCGCCCGCGCTGGGCAGCGACGAAGACTCGCAGCGCCTCGAGGAGCTCGAGCTCGCGGCGGAGGGCTTCGTCCTCGGCCCCGAGCACCTGCCGCTGGCGCTGGTCGAGCTCCGGCGTTGTGTAGCGCTCGGCGTTTTTCACCGTCTGCTTGCGGATATAGTCGGCGGGCACCTTGGAGGCGTGGTTGCGCCCCACCTCGAGGAAAAATCCGAACACCCGATTGAAGCCGACTTTGAGCGATGGAATGCCGGTCCGGGCGATCTCGTCGGCCTGGTAACGCGTGATCCAAGCCTTGCCGCCGCTGGCCATCTCGGCGAGCTCGTCGAGCTTCGGATCGCAGCCCGGGCGGATGAAGCCGCCGTCGCGGGCAAACACCGGGCAGCCTTCGCGGAGCGCCGCGCCGATCCGCGCCGAGACATCGTCGAGCGGATCGAGGCCGGCGGCCAGCTCGCCGAGGAGGCCGGGGCTGGACGCGAGCGTCGCGATCACTTCGGGGAGGATGGCAGTGGCCCGGCCGATCCGTTCGAGGTCACGAGGGCCAGCGCGACCCGACATGACGCGGCCGATGAGGCGCTCGATGTCGCCGATCCCGGTCAGCAGGCTGCCGAGCCGGTCGGCAAGGGGGGGGTGGGCGACGAGCGCAGCGGTGGCGTCGAGGCGTTCGTCGATCGCCCCCTTCTCCACCAGCGGCGCGGAGAGCCAGTCGGTAAGGAGGCGCGCTCCCATCGGCGAACGGGTGCGGTCGAGGACCCCGGCCAGGGAGCCGCTCCGCCGGTTGCCGGTGGTGCCGGTGGTGCGGACGAGCTCCAGGCTGCGCCGCGAGGCTTCGTCGATCTCCATCCGCGCGCCGCGTCGCCAGGCAGCGAGCGTCGTGATCCGCGCGATCGCCGTCGGCTCGTTCTCGTCGAGGTAATGAATGATCCCGCCGGCGGCGCCGATGCCGGGGAGATCACCGGGGAGGTCGAAGCCGAGCCCTTCGAGGCGCGCCCCCCCGACGGCCCGATCGATCGCGCTGCGGGCGCTTCCCTCCTCAAACCACCAATCGGGGCGCGCGGTGATGGCGCCTGACCTGCCGGTGGGCCGAAGGAGGGCTGCGACGGCGCCGCGGTCCTTCATGGCACACAAGCATTCGGCCGGCTCGAGGCGGAGCACGAGATCGGGGACATCCTCGGCGGGCACGACCGCGGCTTCGAAGGTGCCGGCGGCGACGTCGATCCAGGCCAGGCCGACGGGGATCGATCCGGCCGCGGCATCGGTCGCTTCGTCGCGGTCGTCGCGCTGGAGCCGGGGCGAAGGGCCGGGTGCGAGGGCGAGGAGCCAGTTGCGGCGGGCAGGGTCGAGGAGGGTTTCGTCGGCGGCGATGCCGGGGGTGACGATCCGGGTCACTTCTCGGCGCAGAAGTCCTTTCGTTGTTTTTGGGTCGTCGATCTGTTCGCAGATGGCGACGCGGCGGCCGGCGGCAACAAGCTTGACCAGTTGCGGGTCGAGCTGATGGTAGGGAAACCCGGCCATCGGCATGGCGTCGGGCCCCTTGTCGCGGCTGGTGAGTGTGAGATCGAGGAGCGTGGCGGCCTCACGGGCGTCGTCGCCGAACAGCTCGTAGAAGTCCCCCATCCGAAACAGAACCAGCGCCCCGGGGCAGCGTGCCTTCGCCGCCTCGAACTGTTGCATCATCGGACTTGCCATGGGGGCCCAGTGTGGCCGATGAAGCCGTCTCCCGGCCAGAGGCCGTCGTGCGACGGCTGCCGGGGCAAGGCTCGCGCGGCGAGTGTCGGCCAACGGGGCCGGGAAATCGACCGGCTTTGACCGGTTGGGGGCGCGACGCCACAATAGCAGGGCCGGAGCGGACTCCGATGAGAGGCCCCTGCGATGGGGGCCTGTGAATCTGGTCAGGGCCTAACCGCAGCAGCCATAAGCAGTCGTCCCTTTGTGCGGAGGGCCTCTCATCGGCGTCCGATCCCATGGCCGCACCCGCTGACTCCACCACCCCGTTCGGCGGCGCTCCCGCGGAGGCCTACCGGGTCGTCGCCCGCCGCTACCGGCCGCAGCGCTTCGACGAGCTGGTCGGCCAAGAGCACGTTGCTCGCGGTCTCTCCGGGGCGATCGAATCGAGGCGCATCGGCCACGCCTATCTTTTCACCGGCGCCCGCGGTGTGGGCAAGACGAGCGCCGCGCGGATCTTCGCCAAGGCCCTCGAATGCGCGACCGGGCCCGCGGCGGAGCCGTGCAATCACTGCGACAACTGTAGCGCGATCTCCGCAGGGCAGGATGTCGATGTCGTGGAGATCGACGCCGCCAGCAACCGCGGCATCGACGAGATCCGCACCCTGCGGCAAAACGTCGCCGTCCGCCCCGCCCGCGGACGATTCAAAATCTACATCATTGACGAAGTCCACATGCTCACGCGGGAGGCCTTCAACGCGCTGTTGAAGACCCTCGAGGAACCGCCGGGGCACGTGAAGTTCGTCCTTTGCACGACCGAGCCAGAAAAGCTCCCGATCACGATCCTCTCCCGCTGCCAGCGGTTCGACTTCGTCACCGTCGATGCCCCGGCGATCGCCCGCCGCCTCGGTCAGATCGTCACCGCCGAGGGGGCGACGGTCACCGACGGCGCCCTCGAATTGATCGCCCGCCGTGCCGCCGGCAGCATGCGCGACAGCCAGTCGCTCCTCGAGCAACTCCTCGGTTCGAGCGCCGGCGCGATCAGTGTCGACGATGTCCATGCCGTCATCGGCACCGGCCGCGAGGAGCGGATCGGCGCGCTGGTCGGGGCGATTGCCGGCCGCGATCCCGCCGCAGCGCTGGCTGCCCTCGACGCGAGCCTCGCCGGCGGCGCCGATCCCGGTGGCGTCCTCGAGCAGCTTCTCGCGGCTCTCCGCGATTGCCTCGTGGCGAGTGTCGGCTGCGGCCCGGCGCTGCTCCTCCAGGGGGATGGAGTGGGGATCGACCTGGCCGCCACCGGCCGGCTGCTCGGTACCGAGACAATCCTGGCGATGCTCCAGATCCTCGATCAGTCGCTGTCGCGGATGCGGACGAGCGGTCATGCCGGGGTGCTCGCCGAGATGGCGGTCGTGCGCCTCGCGCGGCTGGACGATCTCGACCAACTCGCCTCCGCCGTGGAGCGGATTGCCCAGCAGGCCGCCACGGCGCCACCGCCGCCACGGGTGGCCCCTTCCGCGCTGCCCCGGCCCACCATCGCGAATCCCCCGGTGGCGGCGGAGACGCGCCAAAAAAAAACGACCGACCTGACCGGCGGGGCTGATGCTCCCGCCGTCGCGGTCGAGCCAGTCGCCCCGCCGCAGCCTCGCCAGGCGCTGCCCACGGCGGCCGGCGAGCGAGTGCCGACGCAGACCACTCCGGCTCCGCCACCGCCGGCGCTGCCGAGCGATCCGCTGGCGGCCTGGGAGGCGTGCGGCGAGGCGGTCGGTGGGTTGGCCGCCGATTTCGTTGCCATGGCCGGCCGGGTGGCATGGGTCGACGATGTCCTCGACGTCAGTTTTCCAGCCGAGGCGACGACCGCCGTCGCCTTCCTCTCCAGGCCCGAGATGGTTGCGGCCCTGAATCGGGCTCTCTCGGCGGGGGCTGGCCGGCCGCTGCGGCACCGTATCAGACAAGAGCCGAAGGTGGCCGTGAAGCCACTGGCCAGAGGATCGTCCGCGGCAGGGGGGGCCGAGCGTGTGGCCGACGAACCGGCCGCGCCGCCGCCGGCTGCGGGGCGATCGCAGGCGGCGCTCCTCCGGGAGACCCTCGATCATCCGCTCGTCATGCAGGCCCGGAGCCTGTTCGACGCAGCGATCCGCAAGGTGGAGCAAGGCCGCGTTCGGGCTCCAGTGGTCGAGCCGACGCCGGTCGAGGCCCTCGAGCTTGGCGCTGGCGAGCCGCCGCTCCCCGATGATGACACAATCGACCACGCCGCCGACGGCAACGACGTCGGCTGACCCCGGATCAGCTTCACGGAGGAACCCCCATGCCCGAAGAACGCGGCGTCATCGCCACGCTCATCGACTGCTTCGCCGAGCTCCCCGGCATCGGCCGGAAGTCGGCGGAGCGACTCGCTTACCATGTGCTGCGGATGCCGCGCGAAGAGGCGCTGGCGTTCTCCGCCGCCCTCCGCGCCGTCAAGGAGAATCTTCGTCCCTGCCGCACCTGCTTCAATCTCGCGGAGGGGGAGGAATGTGGCATCTGTCGCGATGCCCGCCGCGACCGGACGACGCTGTGCGTCGTCGAGCAGGTCCGCGATCTCCTCGCCCTTGAGCAGACCGGTTCCTATCGGGGGCTGTATCACGTTCTCCAGGGGCGGGTGGCCCCGTTGGAGGGGACCGGCCCGGAGACACTCACGATCGACAAGCTCGTGGCCCGCGTCCAGCAGGGGGGGGTGCGCGAGGTGATCATGGCGACCACCCCGAACGTCGAGGGGGATGCAACGGCGCTGATCGTCGTTCAGCGCCTCACTGGCCTGGCTGTCGAGATCACCCGCCTGGCCCGCGGCCTGACCGTCGGTGCGGCGCTCGAGCAAGCCAACCGCGACATGCTCACCGACGCGCTCGCCGGGCGGCGGCGGATGTGAAGGGCCAGGGAGGGGGCGGGCGTGTTGATTTCGGGCGGCAGCAGCTTCCCGAACGCTTCCCTTGGAAACGGGTATCCTGGCGGGGGTAAGGATTCCGGTGCGGTGACTGTTGAAGGATGCGTGCCATGCGGATGTCGTTCGGCCAGGAAATGCGGTTGGCGCAGAAGCAGGTGCTTGCGCCACGCATGATCCAGTCGATGGAGATCCTGCAGCTGCCGACGATGGCGCTCGAGGAGCGGATCGAGCAGGAGATCCAGAACAACGAGACCCTCGAGGTCGACGATTCAATTGGCGATGCCGCCGTTGGGGACAGCCCGGAAGGCGAAGCCCGCGCCCTCGCCACGACGGTCGATGCCGCCGATCCGGCTCCTGAACGGACGGCCGCCGAACGGCCGCTCGTCGTCGATCAGGACCATGCCAACCAGGCCGATTTCGAGCGCTCCTACGACTGGTCGAGCGACTACCCCGAGTCGGACGACGACCGCAGCCGCCCTTCCGCCTCCCGGATCGACGAGGCCTCCGACCGCTACCTCGACGCGATGGCCAACATGGAGGAGCGCCCCGAGACGCTCTTCCACCATCTCCACGAGCAGCTTTCCAACGACGAGCTCGGTCCGGAGGTGCGGGAGGCCGCGGAGAAGGTGATTTACAACCTCGATCCCAACGGCTACCTGCCGATGCCGCTGGAGGACCTCGTCGACGTCGAGGCCACACCCGATTCCCCCCTCTGGCAGGCCCAGCTCGGCCAGCTCCACACGGCGCTGTCGGTGGTCCAGGGAATGGAGCCGGCCGGCGTGGGGGCCCGCGACTTGCGGGAATGCCTTCTCCTCCAGATCCGCCCCGAGACACCCCACGCTCGCCAACTCCGGAGGCTCGTTTCAGACCACCTCGAGGACCTCGGCGCCAATCGCCTGCCGCTGATCTCCAGGAAGACCGGGTTCACGATCGAGGAGATCGAGGGGCTCCGTCACGATCTCCATTCGCTCCAGCCGAAGCCGGGGGCCCGCTTCACGGTTCCGTACGTGCCGGTGGTCAAGCCCGACGTCCATGTCGAGCTGCAGCAGGACGGTACCTGGAAAGTGCGCCTCGAGGAGGTCGATCTGCCGAATCTGCGGATCAGCCCGCTGTACCGCGAGATGCTTTCCGACCCGGCCACGCCGCCGGAGACGCGCGAGTACATCAAGCGGAAAATCAATTCGGCCCAGTGGCTCATCGAGGCGATCGAGCAGCGCCGCAGCACGCTCCTGCGGACGTCCCAGGCGATCGTCGACCACCAGACGCGCTTCCTCACCGACGGGCCGGAGGCGATCGAGCCGCTCAAGATGCAGCAGATCGCCGACCGGATCGGGATGCACGTGACGACCGTGAGCCGCGCCGTCGACGACAAGTGGCTGCAAACGCCGCGTGGCCTGTGGGCCTTGCGGCGGTTCTTTGTCGGTGGCACCGTCAGTGCCGATGGCGAGGAAGTGGCCTGGGACGCAGTGCGGATCAAGCTCCAGGAGATCATTCAGGCCGAGCCCAAGGATGCCCCCTTCAGCGACGACGATCTCGTCATCGGGCTGGCGAAGCAGGGGATCACGGTCGCCCGCCGCACGGTGACGAAATACCGCAAGGCGATGGACATCCCCAGCTCGCGCCAGCGCCGTGACTGGAAGCTCACCGGACCGGCGAGGAATCTGGGCGGAGCCGATCCGGCAGCGGGTGGAGAGACGGACGGGGATGTCGACGGTGAATCGACGCAGTCAGCCTGACCGTTACGGAGGATTCTGCTGATGCGCTGTCCCTTCTGCCGAGTCGATAACGACCGGGTCATCGATTCCCGGTCGATCGATGACGGTGCCAATATTCGTCGGCGGCGCGAATGCCTCTCCTGCCGGCGGCGGTTCACGACCTACGAGCGGGTCGAACGTCAGGCCCTCTCCGTGGTCAAGAAAGGGGGCGTCCGCGAGCCCTTCGACCGCGACAAGATCCGCTCCGGGCTGAATATCGCCTGCGGGAAACGGCCGATCACCGAGCACGACATCGAGGCCCTCGTGTCGGAGATCGAGTCGGAGTGCTATGACAACTACGAAAGCGAGGTCCCCAGCCGGGCGATCGGGGAGCGGGTCATGGAGCTCCTCCGCGGTGTCGACCAGGTGGCCTATGTGCGCTTCGCGAGCGTTTACCGGGAGTTCAAGGATGCCCGAGATTTCGTCGACGAGCTCGAGCCGATCCTCGCCAGCGACCGAGCCGCGGCCAGCGACCGAGCCGCGGCCAGCGACCGAGCCGCGGCGCGGATGATGGCTGGCGGGCAGGGGATCGTGGCCCCAAGGGCTGCGGGCCCGGGCGGAGCCCCGGTGGGCGAGCGTCCGGCCGAGGCTGTCGTCGAGCCGCGCGGCCGCTGATGTGCGGCCGGGGGGGCGGGGGCCTTTAAGGCTGCGGCCGGATCCGTCCCTCGCCGCGCCGCCAGTCGCCGCGCGTGCCGCCGGTCTTCTCGTCGAGGCGGATCTGGTCGATCGTCATCCCCGGGTCGATCGACTTCGTCATGTCGTAGAGGGTCAGCGCGGCGGCGGTGACCGCCACGAGGGCCTCCATCTCCACCCCGGTGCGGCCGGTCGAGCGGACGGTGGCGCCGATCGACACCCCCTCCGGGTCGTCGAAGTCGATGGTCACGGCGACCGAGTCGAGCGGGAGTGGATGGCACAGCGGCACGATCTCGGCCGTCTTCTTCGCGGCCAAGATCCCCGCCAGTCGCGCGGCGGCGATGGCATCCCCCTTCTCGAGATCCCCCGCGCGGATCCGCCGCACGGTGTCGGGATGAGCGAGGAGCCGGCCGGAGGCGCGGGCCGTCCGGGGGGAGATCGGCTTGTCGCCGACGTCGATCATGCGGAGCGGGTGGGTGTCCATGCCGGGAGGATACCAGGGAAAAGCAGGCTGCGGAGGGCGTTTGTCCACGGTCAGCCGGCACCGAAACGACCGCAGGCCGGAGTGCCCCCCTTGGCACACCGGCCTGCGGTGATGGAGTTCGGACGCGAGTCCGCAGTTAGACCAGTTCCTTGCGGGCACCGATCAGCGTGCGGAGGCGTTCGGCGAGAAGGGCCACGTCGAACGGCTTCTTGAAGCTCTCGTTGACATGGGCCCGGTCGACCGTGATCTGCGACCCGTCGTCGGGGAGCAGGGCAATCACGATCGTCTCCGCGTACTCGGAATTACGCCGCAGATTCTGGCAGATCTGCTGGGCGTCGATCCGGCCGATCGAGTAGTCGACCACGATGCAATCGGGGTGGAAGCTCTCGGCCTGGATGCCGGCCTCGAAACCGCTGGCCGCAATCTGGATCTTGAACGACCGCTCGAGCGGTAGTTGCTTCTTCAGATTCTCGATGAGCACCTGATCCTGCCCCACGAGGAGAACCTTCGCCATCGCCTCGTCCTCGAGATCGCCCAGCGGCATGCCGTGTTCTTTGAGGAACTTGATCAGATACTCCCGGGGAATGCGGCGATCCTGACTCCCCGGGATCCGGTAGCCTCGAAGGCGACCGGAATCGAACCACTTGCTCACAGTCCGCGGCGCTACCTTGCAGATTTTGGCGACCTGGCCTGTCGTGAAAACCTTCATCACGTGAACTCCATGTGCACTTTTTTTGTGTCCGGAACGTCTCTGGCCAGCCCGCTCCCAAAGAGCGCGGGACACAGCCCCCCCGACGCGGAACCGTCGCCGTGGGAACGACCGCGTCGTCGCGCCCCACGATGGCCGGCATGAAGCGCGGGGGGGCTGGAAGAGGACATTCCTCCGCAGGCACACCCTTCACGGGCGCTCCTCGAGAAAGCCACGACTCGCAGGTATCCCCCCCTGCTCCAAACCCGCGGATCGCGTTCCGGACGAACCGGTAATGCGGCCGCGGTATGACCGACCTAAGCAAAGATCGAATGGACACGTGGTGCGACTTGAGCCGTTCTTCGCGACGGCAGCGGTGGGAACGGGTGGTCCGACTGCAACGGCCCCCTCCAGAAGCGTGAAAAACAAGGGCGCCGCCCCTGTTTCCCGAGGGGCGTCACGCCGCGGCCCGCAGCGGAGCCGGAGCGGTCGCCGCCGTCGACTCAAACCGCACCGACACCCGCTTCGACACCCCCGATTCCTCCATCGTGACGCCGTACAGCGTGTTGGCGGCGGCCATCGTCGCCTTGCGGTGGGTGACGACGATGATCTGGGTGTTCTTGAACTCCCGCAGCACCCCCACGAACCGGTCGACGTTGGCGTCGTCGAGGGCGGCGTCGACCTCATCGAGGACGCAGAAGGGGCTGGGGCGGGAACGGAAGATGGCCAAGAGGAGGGCGACGCACGTCATCGTCTTCTCACCGCCGGAGAGGAGGGAGATGCTCCGCGGCTCCTTGCCGGGCGGACGGGCGACGATCTCCACCGACGTCTCGAGGACATCGACCCCGGGCTCGAGGATGATGTCGGCCTGTCCGCCGCCGAAGACGCGCTCAAAGAGGGTCCGGAAGTGACCGCGGACCGTCTCGATCGTCTCGGCGAGGAGTCGGCGGCTATCTTCGTCGATTCGGGCGATGAGCTGCTCGATCGCCAGCTTGGCGTTGGTGACGTCGGCAAGCTGGGCCTCGAGTCCGGCCAGCCGTTCGGCGAGTTGCTCCGATTCGGTGAGCGCCTCGAGATTGACGGTTGTCATCGAGGCGAGCTTCCGCTTCAGCTCATCGATAGCGCCGTCGAGCGCCGGCCGATCGGAGGGGATCTCCTCCTCGGCGATAGGCTCCGTGGCCCCGGGGCCCTCCGTTGATTCGCTGCTCCCCGCCGCCTCGATGTCGATATCGTATTCGTCGCGGATCCGCTCCACGATCCGCACGCGCCGATGCCTCGCCTCGCCCGCTTCGAGCTCACGGGCGTGGATCTGGTCGCCGAGTCGGCCGGCGGCGGCGCGGGTGCTGGTCGCGGTGTCGATGGCGGCCAGCGCGGCGGCCCGGATCGTCTCCTGGCGGGCCACGAGGGAGCCGAGCGAGGCCTCCGCATGTTCGGCGGCCCAGGTCGCCTCCGCCAGCAGGCTCCCGGCCCGGAGGACGTCGAGCTCGGTGGTGTGGAGCCGGTCGCGGATCGCGTCATGCCGGGCGTGGATCAAGAGGCGTGCCGCCCGGCGCTCCGCGACCTGCGCGGCCCGTGCGGCAGCGTCGTGCTCCGCCCGGTCGAGCCGCTCCCGGCCCGTGGCCAGCTCGATCCGCAGGCGGTGGATCTCCTCGGTGAGCGATCCGCGGGAGCGGTCGATGTCGAGGATCGACTGCTCCATCCTCGTCCGCTCGCGGCGGAGCTCGGCCAAGTCCGCTTCGGTGACCACCAGACGGGTGGTGATCTCGTCGCGGAGGCGCTCCGCCTCGCCGGAGCGATGTTCCATGGCGGCGACGGCCTCTTCCGCCGCGGTGAGGGCCTCGCGGGCCGACTCTTGCTCGCGGGCGAGGCGGGCGGCGTCGCCCTTGGCGGCGGCCACGCTCTCGGCGTCGTGCTGGCGGCGGGATTGCAGCTGGCGGACCGCCTGACCGGCCGCCGCGAGTCCGGCTTGGAGGTCGGCGACCATTGTGGCGTGGTCATCGCTGCGGCGCACGAGCTCGTCGTGCCGCAGATTGAGGGACTTGAGCTCGGCCCGACGGGCGACCAGCCCCATGGCCCCTGCGACACTCCCCACTTCGTAACGGCCGCCCCGGCAGCTTTGACCGTCGCGGGCGACGAAGTGGAGCGTCGAATGGGCCGCGGCCAAGCGGCGGGCATCGTCGAACGTCGCCACGACCCAGGTCTGGCCGAGGAGCCATGCAGCGGGCGTGTCGGCGGCGGTGGCAGCGGCGGAGGCGATCAGTCGGTCGAGCCGACCGACGACGCCCCCGTCGGCCGCCAGATCGGGATCGTCGGCGGTGAGGATTGGGCCCGGGGCGACGATGCCGATCCGCCCTCCGGTGGCGAGCGCCCCTTTGCCTGCTTCCGTGCCGGCCCACGGCTGCAACCACCCGGCGAAGCGGTCGAGCGACGTCACGGCGATGTCCTGCGCCGTGACTCCCAGCGCCACATCAACCAGGCTCGCCCATTCCATCGGCGCGTCGATCATCTCACCGACGATCCCGCGGACGGCGCTCCCCTCGGCGTCGGCGGCCGCAGCGACAAGGAGGCGTCGGGCCGCCTCTGCCACCCCCTCGTGCCGTCCGGCGAATTCCTCGAGAAGCCCACGGCGTTCCCGGCAGGCCTCGAGTTTCGCTTGCCAACCGGCCAGTTCGCGCCACCCCGATTCGAGCGCGACGGTGCGCTCGCGGACGCTCTCCTCGGCGGCGCCGATATCGCGGCCGGTGGCTTCGAGCCGTTGGACGAGGGCCTGGAGGTTTCCCTCCCGGGCCGCGAGGGCCTCGGCGGTGGTGTCCATCCGCCGCCGCGCGGTGTCGATGCGGAGACGGGCATCGGCGGCCTGACGGCGCGCTTCCTCCTGCCGGCCATCGGCCCGATCGGCCTCGAGGAGAAGGCGCTGTCGCTGGGCAGCGAGGTCTTCCAGCCGCGTGGCGAGGTGTTCGACGCGGGCGCGGGCCTGCTCGACATCGGAATGCGATCCGGCAGCGGCTTGCTGGCATGCCGTGAGCCGTTCCTCGAGAGCCCCCCGCTCGGCGATGAGGGCCGACGAGCTCGTCGCGGCGGCGGTGGCGGCGTCGACCGCGCTGCAAAGAAGTGCGGCGCTGGTGCGCCCTTCCTGGTCGATCCGCGCCAGTTCCCCCTCCCATTCCCCCATCCGCTCGAGGAGCGGTTGGCGGCGGGCCTCTGCGGCGGCAGCCCGCTCCCGTTCGGCGGTGACCACGCCCCGCAACTGCGTCACCTGCGGCACCAGTTCCTGATCCTCGAGCCCACGGGCGGAAGCCTCGGCGGCCGCCTCGGTGGCAGCAGTCTCCGTTGCCTCGAGGTTGGCATGGAGCCGGGCCAGGGTCGATTCCACCGCGGCGACCGCGCCGTCGACCTCGGCGAGATCCTGACGGGCGGCGACGAGCCGGAGCCGACGCAGACGGTCGGTCATCTGCCGCCAGCGGCGCGCCCGCGCGGCCTGGTGGCGGACCGTCTCGAGGCGTGCTGCCACCTCGCCGACGATGTCGGCCAGTCGCTGCCGGTTCTGCTCGGCCCGCTCCAGTCGCCGCAGCGACTCGGTACGCCTGGCACGGAACTTCGTGATCCCCGCCGCCTCCTCGAAAACCGCGCGGCGATCCTTGCCGGAGGCCATGAGGAGGGCGTCGACGCGCCCTTGCTCGATGACGCTGTAGGCCTCGGTGGCGGCGCCGGTGCCGCTGAAGAGATCGCGGATGTCGCGCAGCCGGCAGACCTCGCCGTTGATGAGATACTCACTCTCGCCGCTGCGATAGACGCGGCGGCCGATCTGGACCTCATCGGCCTCGACGGGGAGGAGCCGGGCGCTGTTGTCGAAGACGAGCGATGTCTCGGCGCTGTTGAGCGGCTTGCGGGAGACCGATCCGGCGAAGATCACGTCGGTCATCTCGCGGCCGCGGAGGCTGCGCACCGACTGCTCGCCGAGGACCCATTTGATGGCATCGACGACGTTCGACTTCCCCGAGCCGTTCGGTCCGACGACGACAGTGATGCCGTCGGGGAACTCGAAGCGTGTCCGGTCGGCGAAGCTCTTGAAGCCGAAGAGTTCAAGCGCCTTAAGCCGTGTCATGACGAGGTGCCGGCGTGGCCCTCCCCGGCAGCGACGTCGGCCCCCCGGCCCGGGCCGCGCCGGGCGGTGTCGGCATCGCGATCAGCTGCTTCCTCGACCGGCTCGTCGCCCGCTTCGTCACCGGCGTCACGGTCGCGGGCCGACGCCTCGTCGTGGATCGAGGTCCGGCCGTCGAATTCGTTCGGCACTGCGTCGAAGGCGAGACGGCTGGAGAGGCAGCGGCCGGCGCTGGCCTGCTGGAGAAACTGAACGACGTCGGGGTAGGTGCCGCCGACCTGGATGATCGCCCGGGCGACCGGCTCGACCCGAGCGTCGACTTCGACGACCTGGTCCGCCTCGCCGGCCACGAAGCGGTTGATCGTCGCCCTGCCCGCCTCGACCACGACAACGATCGAGCTTCCCGCCTCGGCACGGAGGCCGGAGTCGATCGCGTGCTCCGTCCCAAACAGAACGATCTCCGGCCGGGTGCTCCGCGTGCAGTGGACCAGCGGCAGCCCGGCGACATCGACGACATGGAGCGAGCAGGCATCGCCGAGGCGCTCGCCGCGGATGAGCGGCGCGGTGGGGTCGATCTTCCAGAGGGCACGGAATGCCCCGTAGCGTGTCTCGGCGCTCGAGCTGGTGAGGAGCGACTGGAGGGCGTCGATTCCATTGGCATCGTCGAGCACCTGGAGGGCGGCGAGGGCCGCGGGGCGGGCGCTGCGGAGATGGAGGGCGGCCTCGGCGAGATGGGGGGCCGCGTTGGACTCGCCGAGATAGGCGAGCGCTTCGGCGGCGGCGAAGCGGACCTCGGCGTCGGACGACTCCAGCCCCCTCTTCAGGATCGGGAGGGCATCGCGGCCGATCGCCTCGAGCTTGAGCGCGGCGGAGGGGGCGGTGACCGGATCGGCGAGCTGCCGGGCGAGGAGCTCCATCCGTGCGTGCCGGCCGGCTGGCGGCTCGACGACCGCGATCGCCCGGAGGACGCGGATGTAGCGGCCGAGATTGTGCTCGTAGGCCGGCGCGATCTCGAGGTCGATGAAGCGTTCCGTCTTCGGGGTCGCGACCCCGCGCTTCGTTCCCTTGATGACGGCGTGAAAACGGCGGTTGATCGTGTCGCCGACGCGCTTGGAGAGGGCGATTGAGCGGTGTTCCGGGGCGATGATCAGGCCGATCGAGCGCGTCGTCAGGGAGACCCCTCCGCCGGGGACGCGGGCGCGGAGCTTCGACTTCGAGTCGAGCGTTCCCCCTGACACCGGATCGACCAGGAGTGGCCCCTCGGCGATCCCCAGCACGTGGCCGTCACGGACTCGCTGCCCGAGGATCGCCATTTCCGCCAGACGGGTCTCCATTAACCAGCCGGCGTTGAGGCTCGTCGTCTCGTTGTCGGCCGGAACCTCGACCATGACGTCGAAGCGGTCCCCCTTGCGGATGCCGGGGGGAAGATAGCCGTGGACCCAAACGAGCGAGGTCGTCGGGGAGGCGAGGAGTTTGTTCGGCTCGGCGACCCCGCGGGCCTGCATGTCGGCCATGATGAGCGCCCGCTGGGTGCCCGGCGGCGGATCGCTTCCCGTCCCCGGAAGGCCGGTGACCAGCGCGGCCCGCTCGATGCGCTGCGGGTGGGTGCCCCAGGGCGCCGCATAGTCGCCGACAAGACGAATATCGGATTCCATTCCGATCAGCGCTGCCACCTCGGGGCTCTGGCTGCGGATCGCCGGTCCGGCGCAGCCGACGAGGGCGGACAGCACCGTGAGGATCAGGAACGCCGGCCGTCGGCGGGACCGGTCGGCGGCCGCCCGGAGAGGGGGACTCAGAGCGGGCGAGGAGTGTCGAGTGGTCTGCATGGCACGCCGTCATCCCCGGGGTCATGTCGAAAGCCGGCGGTCCATGACAGCCGCCTCCATCCGCTCCGGACGCCGGGTCCGGGCGAAGGCGGGGGGAGGGTAGGAGGATCGCCGGATGAGGGTCAAGACGGTTTCGCCAACAGGTCTCCACAAGGGGGCTCCATTCGTGGCGGGAGTTCTCTTGGCTCGCCCGGGTGCAGTTGCTACGGTTCGCCCCCACCTTGACCCCCGACTCGATGGAGTGACGACACGTGGCGACCACGGAAGCCGACCGACTCCGGATTCAACTGCGCTGGATGATCCGCCGCGACATGCCCGAAGTGCTTTCGATCGAGCAGGAGGCTTTCGAGTTTCCCTGGTCGGACGAGGACTTCACCCGTTGTCTCCGGCAGCGGAACTGCATCGGGATGGTCGCCGAAGTCGGGGACTCCGTCGTCGCGTTCATGATCTACGAGCTCCACCGGACGCGCCTCCAAGTCCTCAATTTCGCGGTTCGCCGCTCCCACCGGCGGTTAGCGATCGGGACGCAGATGATGGGGAAGCTGTTCGCCAAATTGAGCCTCGAGCGTCGCGACCGGATCCTCCTCGAGGTCCGCGAGCGGAATCTCCCCGCACAGCTCTTCTTCCGGTCGCTCGGTTACCGGGCGATCTCCGTCCTCAAGGACTTCTACGAGGACTCGACCGAGGACGCCTACCTCATGCAGTACCAGTCGCACGAGGCTGCCACGGTCGCAATGCCGCGGCGGATGGCCGGCTGATCCGGCTGATCCGGCTGATCCGGCTGATCCGGGAGGGCGTTGGCGGCGGGCTTCACGGCCCGGGCCGCCCGATGGCCTGCCGGACGGTTTCCATCCGTTGTTCGAGGCGCTGTCGCGCTTTGCGGCCGGTGTCGGCGACCGCAAACAGCGTGATGCACGGCGCACCGGATGGCACCACGGTGCCGCAGCGGGGGAGATCGGCGAGCGCCGGCCAGCCATCGGCGCGGCTCCACGCCTCCGAGAGGAGGTCGAAGCGATCGCCGAGTTGCGCGTCGACGGTGAGCGTCGCCGCGGCCCGCAGAATGCCCTTGGCCCAGCGGCCCCCGGCGCGGGCGGGGCGGGGGGGAGCGGTGACGATCCCGCAGGCCGCGAGGTGATCCGCGGCGAGCGCGAGCCCCGTGCGGCGATCGACCAATTCCATCGATGCGGTCGGTCGCGGATTGATCTCGATCACGACCAGTCGGCCCGACGGCGTCACGATCGCATCGACGCCGACGACCCCGCAGAGGCCGAACGATCCCGCCAGGAGCGCGCCGATCCGATCCCACTGGTCGCCGAGATGGCCGGGGAGGGTCAGCGGGTCGACATCGACCGATCCGCAGTAGGCGTAGGGATGGGCCTGCCAAGCCGTGATACCGATCAACTGCCGACTCGCACCGACCAGACGCGCTCCGCGGTTCGTGACGACAAACACCCCGGCCACCGGCAGCCCGGGGCAGAGCTCCTGCCAGACGCACCCCTGCACCGGGGGCGACGCTGCGCCGCCGCCCTCGGGGCGTGTCCAGGGAACAATTCCCCGTCCGCCGCCGCTGGCACGCGGCTTCCGCAGCCAGCGGCCATCGCACGGGACGGCCGCCGGGTTGTCGAGCGTCCGCGGAAAGCCGATCCCCGCATCGGCCAGCACCGCCCCCAGATGCTGCGGCGCGCGGACGCGCCGGATCGCCTCCCCACCGTTGCCGGCCAGCGGCCGCGTGGCGGCGATCGCATCGACAAGCCCGGGATGGTTTTCGAGGGCGCCGGTGTAGCACCACGGACCGGGTGGGAAGCCCTCGGCCGCCTCGGCAAGCGCCTCGGGGTAGCGCTCCGGCGGGATGGCGACGGCGGCCGCGATCGCGACCAGATCGCGGTCGGCGAACAGGTCGGCGGCCCGGACGACGAGCCCCGTGCGGCTCACCGACGTCGCCCAAGCGCGGGCGCTGGCCCCGAGCACCAGAAGCGACGCTCGGGCTGAGAGCGCACAACGACCCGGGCCAGTTTTCTCCCCCGCCCCGTGGCCAGGTGGAGGAGGAAGGGCGTGTTCCGGCGGCATCCGGGGCTCCGGGAGGGGACGTTGTTGCCGGTGTCGGGGGACATGGTATTCTCCCGATCCCAGCGGACCTGCCTACGGGAAGGGCGTCGGGGGGGCCTGCGGTCGGTGTCTTGCTCGGTCGGTCGTGCTCGGACTCCCCGCGGGTGGTCCGAGAATCCGAGTCGGGCTTCAGGGGCACGACCGGCACGTCGCTGACCGCACTTGAAAATACCGGAGCCGGGCTCAGTCGCCGGATCTGGTCCACTCCTTCCCAGTCAGGGAAGGGGATTCACTTCACGAGGAGATAGAGATGTCGATGTTTATTGGTGAGGCACTCGACGGTGAGGGCAACGAGATCGCCCACATCGATCTGCTGATCGGCAGCAAGGATGGTCCGGTGGGTGCGGCCTTTGCCAACGCGCTGGCCCGGCAGAGCGAGGGTCACTCCAACCTCCTCGCGGTGCTGACGCCGAATGTCGCCGTCAAGCCGGCCACGGTCATGATCACGAAGGTCACGATCAAGGGAGCGAAGCAGGCGGTGCAGATGTTCGGACCCGCCCAGGCTGCGGTCGCCAAGGCTGTTGCCGACAGCGTGGCTGACGGCGTGATCCCCGAGCGGGATGCCGAAAACCTCGTCATCGTCTGCGGTGTCTTCATCCACTGGCAGGCCGCCGACGA
Source organism: Candidatus Kuenenia stuttgartensis (assembly GCA_945865325.1). Classification (GTDB taxonomy): domain Bacteria; phylum Planctomycetota; class Planctomycetia; order Pirellulales; family UBA1268; genus QWOP01. The sequence continues at coordinate 12,258 of CAMBFA010000013.1, read as the reverse complement.
CAAGAAGATCTACACGTACAACTACAACGCCACGAAGATGGCGATCGCCAATGCCATGCACGGCAAGCCTTCGGCCGCCGAGATGGTCGCCAAGCGCGACGAGGTCCATCCCTTCCGCGGCTTCTGAGCCCTGGTTTGGAATCGGTATCGATCTGTTCGCCCGTGGCGCGGTCTCCCGCGCCACGGGCGGCGTCGTTTTGGCTGCGGCCGTCGCTGCCGCTCGATTCTCTCTGCACCTGCTTCTCGCCTCAATTGGGTTTCCGAAGGAGTCGCTCGCCATGCCCGCCCGGATCCTCCTCCAACTCGACACCGATCCTCAAGCCAGCACGTTCGACGCCGTCGTCGCGGTCGATGCCGGGGCTGACATCCTCCTCCGCCATGGTGGTGTAACGGTCGACACGGTCGTGCCGCTCGTCCATGGCGCGATGTTCACGCGCGGCGGCGCGGATCTCGCCTCGACGGCGATTTTCGTCGGCGGCAGCGATGTGGCGGCGGCGGAGGGGGTGTTTGCGAAGATCAAGAAGACGTTCTTCGGCCCGGTGCGTGTCAGCGTCCTTCTCGATCCCTCCGGCGCCAACACGACCGCGGCGGCCGCGGTTGTCGCCGCGGCCCGTCATCTCCCCCTTGACCGTCCAGGTGCGGGCATCGAGGTAGTGGTGCTCGGGGGGACCGGTCCTGTCGGGCAGCGGGTGGCCCGGCTCCTGGCTGGCCTTGGCGTCGCCGTCACGCTCGTGTCACGCTCCCTCGAACGGGCGGGCGCGGTGTGCGAGCGCGTCCGGGCTGAGGTGCCCGGAGCGACGCTTCGTCCGATCGAGGCCCGAGGGGCTACTGGCACCGAGCCAGACCTCGCCGCGGCGCTGGCCAGAGCGGAGCTCGTCGTCGCCTGCGGTGCGGCCGGCATCACGCTCCTCGACGAGCAGGGCAGGGCCGCGGCGACCGGGGCACGCGTGCTTATCGATCTCAACGCCGTGCCGCCGGCGGGGATCGCCGGGATCGCGGCCGGTGACAAAGCCCGCGATGACGGCGGCCGGGTCGTCTACGGCGCCCTCGGCGTCGGTGGGACGAAGCTGAAGATCCACAAGGAAGCGATCCGCCGCCTGTTCGCCGCCAACGACTCCCTCCTCGACGCCGAGCAGCTTCTCGCCATCGGCATGGAACTGGAGCGGGCGAAGGGGGCGTAAGCCGGCTTCCGGCGGCTGCCGCGGCCCTCACCCCTTCGCCATCCGGCGGCGGACGATCCGGTCGATGAGACGCGGGCAGAAGCGGGCGGCGAGGGCGAAGCCCTTCGCCGACCAACCAGGATAGACCGTCGCCCGACGGCGGTGGAGCGCGGCGATGATCGCGTGGGCGGTGGTGGCGGCGTCGAGCTGCCGGCCGCGCGACCAGGCGGGGCGATCGCCCACCAGAAGGCTGTCCCAGAACTCCGACGCCGTCGGCCCGAGCGTGGCGAGGAGCACGTCGATGCCGGTGGGGGCGAGCTCAGCGCGGAGCGTGCCGGCGAGGGAATGGACGGCTGCCTTTGCGGCGCAGTAGTCGGCATGGAGGGGGATGGGGTGGAGGCCGAGGATCGAGCCGACGAGAACGACGGCCGGATCGCGACCGTGGGCCAAGACCGGCAGCGCGAGCCGGACGAGCTCCGCCGGGGCGAAGAAGTCGATCTCCATCACGCGCCGCAGCGTGGCCGGATCGGCCTCGGCAAACCGGCCGATCGCGCCACTCCCCGCCGCTGCGATCACGACGTCGAGGCCGCCGAGGCTTTTCACCGCGGCGGCCACGAGCTGCTGACGGAAAGCGTCGTCGGTGATGTCTCCGGCGAGGACCACGATCGGATGCGCGGCGGCGAGCGTGGCGAGGAGGGGCTCGCGACGGGCCGTGGCGAAGACGGCGGCCCCGCGCCGCGAAAGCTCGACTGCCAGGCTCCGCCCCACCCCCGACGATCCGCCGGTGAGGAGGATGCGCAGGCCGGTGAGCGACCGGCGCGGCCGGAGGATCGCGGGACGGGAGCGGAGGGCGTCAGGGGAGGGGACCAGAGTCGGCATCGGCGGGGAGCGCCCTCGGGGGAGTCTCATGCGGACGAAGGCCATCGAGGACCTTGTTCACAGACGGCTCAGGAGGATTCGGTCGTCGACGTCGCATTCGGCGTGGCAGCGGTGGGCGCTGCGTGGGGCGTGACATCGGCCTCGGCCGGGTCGATGCGGCCGAGCATCGCCGCCGGGATCCGGCAGTGGACCGTGACGGAGTGGTCGTCGAAGTGGCGGGAGAGAACCTCGCCATGCGCCGACAGCCAGGCCAGGAGCCGGCCGTTGCCGGCGGAGGTGCGGACGTCGACGTCACCGAAGTTGCGGCCGAGGCAATCGCTTGTCGCCCGGAGGAGGTCTGCGATCCCCTGTCCACTCCGCGCCGAGATCCGGATGGCGTGCGGGTAGCGGTCGAGGAGGGCTTCGAGGCGCTCGCGATCGGCGATGGCGTCGACCTTGTTGAGCACCAGGAGCGTGTCCTTCTCGTCGACGCCGAGATCGGCGAGCACGCCGCGGACGGCCGCGATCTGCGCGTCGACCAAATCGCTCGAGGCGTCGGCGACATGGAGGAGGAGATCGGCCTGGCGAGTCTCCTCGAGCGTCGCCCGGAAGCTGGCGATCAGTCGGTGGGGAAGATCGCGAATGAAGCCAACGGTGTCGGAGAGGAGGACCGGGCCCCAGCCGTCGAGCTTCCAACGGCGCGTGCGCGTATCGAGGGTGGCGAAGAGCTTGTCGGCCGCCAGGACGTCGGCGCCCGTCAGCCGATTCAGCAGCGTGCTCTTGCCGGCATTGGTGTAGCCGACGAGGGAGACGGTCATGTGGTCCTGGCGGGCCTTCACCTGCCGCTCTTTCCGGCCGTGGATCTCGGCGACTTCGGCGCGGAGATCGTGGATCCGCTTCTCGACGAGCCGGCGATCGACCTCGAGCTGTTTCTCGCCCGGCCCACGCATGCCGATCCCCATCTTGAGACGCGACAGATGGGTCCACATCTGCTTGAGCCTCGGCAGCGAATACTCCAGCTGCGCCAGCTCCACCGCCAGGCGGGACTCGTAGGTCCGGGCCCGCGCGGCGAAGATGTCGAGGATCACCTCGGAGCGGTCAAGAACCTTCGTCTTCAACTCCTCCTCGAGGTTGCGGATCTGGGCCGGCGAGAGGTCGTTGTCGAAGATCACGACGTCGGCGTCGTGGTGGGCGACGAGCCCGGCCAGTTCCGTCACCTTCCCCTTGCCGAGATAGGTCGTCTGATCGGGGCTCTCACGCCGCTGCGTCATCTCGGCGACGACCTCCGCCCCGGCTGATTCCGCTAGGCCACGGATCTCATCGAGCGGGTCGTGGGCGTCGACAGGGGCGTGAAGGAGCACGCCGACGACGACTGCCCGTTCACTCTGCACACTCTTGCTGCGGACCGTTGTCGTCATTGGTCGTCCTCGGGGTCTTCACCCAGGTTGGTGGCCAGGTAGCAACAGCTCTCCCAGCGGCGCGTGTCGAGGAGGCCATCGGCGACCCCGTCTTTCACCGCGCAGTCGGCTTCGTGGCTGTGGGTGCAGTCTGGGAAGCGGCAGAGATTGGCCAGGGGGCGGAGATCGCGGAAGGCCGCCGGCACCTCGGCTGGCACGATGTCCCATAGCTGGAACTGCCGAACGCCCGGGGTGTCGACGAACGCCCCGCCGAGCCGGTGGGGGATGAGCCGCGCCGTCGTCGTCGTGTGGCGCCCTTTGTCGTTGTCGCGGCTCACCTCCGAGACGGGGAGGGCGAGATCGGGCTCGAGCCGATTGAGCAGCGACGACTTGCCGACGCCGCTCTGGCCGACGATGGCACTGACGACGCCGCGGAGCTCGGCGCGGAGCCGCTCGAGCCCCATTCCGGTGACGGTCGAGCAGAGCACGACCCGGTATCCCATCCGCGCGTAGACGCCCGCGAGCGGGACGAGGCTGGCCGTGGGGACGAGATCGGCCTTGTTGAGGCAGATCAAGGGGCGGATGCCGGCGCACTCCGCGGCGACGAGCATCCGGTCGATGAGCCCCGGCTTGAGGTGCGGCTGGGCGGCGCTGCCGACGATCACCACCTGATCAACATTGGCGACGATCACATGACGGCGTCCGCGGCTGTTCCGCGCCAGTTCGTTGCGCCGCGGATCGACGGAATGGATCGTCGCGTCCTGCCGGATGCCGTCGGGGGCTGTCGTCGGGAGCGCGTGGGCGGAGAGATCGGTGACCGCCGCCTGGCGCACCGTGACCCGGTCGCCGGCGACCACTGGATGCCGCTGGTCGATTGCCATCGTCCGCAGGACCCGACGGGTGGTGCAGCGGACGACATGGCCGTCGTCGCGGCGGACGAAGCTCTCCAGCCCGTGGACATGGAGCACCTGCCCGCGCCAGCTGTCGATGGCGACGTCGGTGCCCGGCTCGATGACCGTCCGCTTGCGCGTGAGATCCCCCTTGCCGGAGAGGCGCTCGGAGGTCGCCATGTCGGCGAGGCCGTCGGGATCGTCACCGAGCGATCGCGTCAGGTTGCCATCGCGCCGCCTGACGGAGCGATTCTTGCGGAAGTCGATCCGTATCTTGCGGGGTTTCGCCATGCAGCCGATCAGGGGCGATCCCCACGCTTCCCCGCGGAGGGCGGGTCGGGGCGGCGGGCGGCGGGCCCGGGGGCCGAGGAGAAGGTGGGCGCGCTGCGGCGCGTTTCGAGCCCCGCGCTCTCCAGGAGGCTCTTCCCCCAGAGATTCACCGGGACACTGTCTGCCGGCGCCGCCACGGCGCCATTCTTCGAGGGCTCGTAGGCGATTTCGAAGTGGTGGCGGGCCACGGTGAGCTTGTCGCCCGGATCGAGCCGCTTCTCGCTGACGCGCACCCCGTTGACCTTCGTGCCGTTGCTGCTGGCGAGATCCTTGATGAACCAATAGCCATCGACGAGCGTCAGCTCGCAATGGGATCCGGACACGTTCGGGAAACGGAGGACGATGTCCGCGCTTTCACGCCGCCCCACGACGAGGACCGGCTTGAACAACGGAATCGGATCTCCGCCCCCTTGGGGGATCAGTTCGCCGTACATGGGTCTGGATACGTTCCTTCTTCGGCGGTGGTTCGCGCCGCAGGGCGGGCCGACGACTCCAAAATCTACGCCCCTCCGGACGGATGGTCAAAAAGTCTCCGACCCTCCGGGGTGGTATGGTTGGGGGACGGGTCCCGGGAGAGGGAACGGGGCGGAACGGATGGCCGCCGGTCGGGAGAGTCCACGTGGCGCTCGGAAGGGTTGCCGCATGGGAACGCCCCGACGGGAGGAAAGTCCGGGCTCCGCAGGGTGCGATGGTGGGTAACGCCCACCGGCCGTGAGGTCAGGGAAAGTGCCACAGAAAACAGACCGCCGGCGGGGAAACTCGCCGGTAAGGGTGAAACGGTGAGGTAAGAGCTCACCAGCGGACCGGGTGACCGGTCCGGCTCGGTAAACCCCATCGGGAGCAAGGCCAAGCAGGGGGGAGTCGGCCGCAAGGTCGCCACGGAACGGCCCGTTCCGTCCCACCCCCGGGTCGGCTGCCAGAGGCGCCGGGTAACCGGCGTCCTAGAGAAATGGTCATCACCGCGCCGCCTCCGGCGGTGCGGAACAAAACCCGGCTTACAGGTCCGCCCCGTCCCTCTCCCCGGCCCCGCTCCCCGCCGGCCGGCCATCAGCCGGCCATCTCTTCCGAGGCGCCCCGGTCGGGCGCCAGGTCCTTCCGATCGTCCTCGTCGAGGATCTTGAGCAGTTTGGAGATGCAGAGGGTGTTGATGCTGACGCGCATGTCGTCCGCCTCCGCCTTGAGCGATTCATGGAGGGAGCGGGGCATCCGCACCGTCACCACCCGCTGGGCCTCCCGGCTGGTGGGGCGCTCGCGCTGCCGGTTGCGGAGGTCGTCGAGCATCTCCCGGATCCGGGCGTAGTGCGGCGAGCACTCGAAGTGGGAGAGGGACGTGGCGCTGGGGAAGGAGCGGCGCACGATCCCCTCGACCCCCAGCACCTCGCGGAAGAAGACGACCCAGTCTGGTCCCATGGCGTGCAGCCGCTCGGCAACCTGGAGAACGGAAGTCGCCTGGGGATCGATGGACTCTGGGACGGTGGACTGGGCTTCGGACCTGCTTGCCATGTTCGGTGACCCTGCGGAACGCGCGGACGGGCCGGCTGGGCCCTCCGTGGGCCAACCGGTGACGTCATGCTGGCGCTGCGGTCAAGTCGCAGCAGCAAGTGACAGCAGGGAAACGACTTGCGCCAAATGGGCCGAGGCCGAGACATTTCTGCGCAGCGCTGCGCATCGGAGAGGCAGTGGATGAGATGCCACAAAAAGAGGCAGCTCGCCTGAGTCGCATTTCCCAACTGTCCTGGTTGTGAGGCCGAGGAAAAGGGGCTCAAGTCCAGCCTTCAGGCCGGTGGGGCATGGCGATGGGCTCTGCGCTCGGCCCACCGGACGACGGCCGGGGTCGGGTCGAGGCCGGTGACCGAGGCAAGTCCCCGCCATCCCGGGACGGCGTTCACCTCGAGCACGAGGGGATCCCCGCCGGCGTCCGGAACGAGATCGACCCCGGCCACCTCCACCCCCAGAAGGGCCGAGGTCCGGCGGGCGAGATCGACCCAGCCCGGGGGGGGCTCGAAGGGCTCTCCGATCCCGCCCCGCGCGAGGTTCGTCCGCCAGTCGGTCGCCGACCGGCGCCGGATCGAGAACACCTCCTCCCCGACCAGCAGGATCCGTGCGTCCCAGCCGGCGTGCGGAATGTATTCCTGGAGGTAGGTGGCCGCCCCTTCCGGGGCTTCGGCGGCGGCGGTCAGGAGCGGGCGGAGAAGCGCCTCGGAGTCGATCCGTTCGATCCCCCGTCCGCACGACCCAAACAGTGGCTTCACGACGGCGTCGCCGCCGAGTGTCTCCCAGGCGCGGCGGATGCCATCTGGGTCTTGGGCCACGATCGTCCGCGGAACCCGGATCCCGGCCGCCGCGAGCCGGGCCAGGGAGAGGTATTTATCGATCGCCGTCTCGAGGGCCCGGGGGCTGTTGATCACCGGCGTGCCGCGCTCGGCGAGCCGGCCGAGGAGATCCATCCGCAGAATCACCTCCTCGAGCCGGCCGGCTGGCATCCCGCGGACGATGACGGCGTCGGCGGCGTCGATCGTGTCGGGAAGGAAGATGTCCGTCCGGCATGGCTCGGGGAGCGACGTCGCCCGCTCCGCTCCCGCCCCAGCCCTCGCGACGAACGCCCCGAGTTGACGCCATTCCACCACCGAGACATCGTGGCCGCGCGCCAGCGCCACCGCGCGGATCCGCCCGACATGCCAGGCCCCCGGGGAACCGATCACCACCAGTCGCATTCCATCGGCCTCCGGCTCACGCCCCGCCGAACGACGTCCGCACCACATCCGCCATGATCGAGCCAGCCCGGTGGCGGACGCCGGTGTCGAGGTTGACCAGTTCGACGACGGCCGGCGCGAAGAGGGCGGGATCGAGCTTGTAGAAGTCGTAGCCCGCCGCCTCGAACAAGTCTCGGAACGGTCGGCCATGCGAGGCCGATGCCCCGCTAACCATCGCGCCGGCAACATCGTCGAGGCCGGCGTCGGGCCCGGTCACCTCAAGCACCACCTGGCCACCATAAAGGATGGCGTCGTTGGTGCGCCCGATCGCCTCGAGGTCGTCGGGCGGGGCGGGCACCGGCGGCAACGGCGCCCGGCCGAGGCCGGCGCGGATCCGGGAGAGGTCGAAGTGGAGATCGTGGAGCTTGTGGAGCGCGGTTTCGAGTGACCGGGCGACAACTTGGAGCGTCCCGGCGGAGCTCGCGGTGCGCGCGACGAGCAGGAGGAGGCGATCGGGGGGAACGCCCGCCTCGGTGGCCAGCCGCAGGCAGACGTCGTCAGGTGGAAGCTTTGATGATTCGAGGATGCCCACCGCGACGTCGGCACGCTCGCGAAGGCCGATGTCGTCATACAGATCCTCGCGACCGATCGCCGCCCGCAACGGGCCGCTCGCCATGGCGAAGTATTTCCCTTCCGACACCTTCCACCCGGCGTACTGCGAGGCGAGGCAGGCGGCGATCGGCGCCAGGCTCTCCACGGCGACGATCGGCCAGGGACAGCGCCCCTGCCAGGGATCGGAGGCGGGGTGGATGCGACGGTGGAGGGGGGGCGTGCCCCGCGCCTCCAGCCACACCTCGCCGAGCCCGGCCAGCGCCGCGTGGGCGAGGAGCAGCCCGGCCTCGTCGCCACCGGCAGCCTTCACCCCGGCGTCGACAATCTGCACCCCGGCGCCGGTCCGGTGATCGACCACCCCCAGCCGCCCGGCGTCGGCGAGCCCCGCCGCAACGATCCCGGCGGCCCGTGCGTTCAGTCCTGTCGGCATGGAATCAGCCCTCGATGAAGGGCCATTCCTTGGCCGGTGTCGTCGTGCCTGATCACGATCGTGATTGCGTTCTCAGCCGCAGGCACGTCGCAGCGGACATAATGTCGCCGGTCGTCGCGACGGGCAATCCCGGGGCTGTCGATCGCGGTCAGGATGGCGTCCGCGCGGCCCGTGACGGGCCTTCCTCTCTCCCAGCGGGAACACGCTCGTGGCCAGCCTGACCGTCGAGAACTATGTGAAGACGATCCACCTCATCGCCACCGCCCAGTCGGGGAGTCCGGTGACGACCGGTCAGGTCGCCACGGCGCTCGAGGTCTCGCCGGGCACGGTGACGAGCATGCTCAAGACCCTCGACGCGGCCCGTCTGGCAACGCACCGTCCCTATGAAGGAGTGGCGCTGACGAAGGCGGGAAGGGTGTTGGCGCTGCGCGTCATCCGTCGCCACCGGCTCCTCGAGTTGTTCCTGCTGCGGACGCTCGACATGAGTTGGGATGAGGTCCACGACGAGGCCGAGCATCTCGAGCACGCCGTCAGCGATCTGCTCGTCGATCGGATCGATGCCTTTCTCGGCCATCCCGATGTCGATCCCCACGGCGACCCGATCCCCCCCGCCGACGGTGCCGATCCGGATGATGGGCAACCCCCGGCGAGGGTTCTGGCCGACAGCGCGGCCGGCGGGCGGTTCCGGCTGACGCGCGTCCTCGATCAGTCGGCCGGATTCCTCCGCTCGCTCACCGACTCGGGGCTCGTTCTCGGCGTCGAGGGGGAGGTCGTACGGCCCCCCGACAACGCCGGCTTGATGAGCGTGAGGATCGGCGAGCAGACCATCACGGTCTCGACCGAGGCCGCAACGAAGCTCGTCGTGGCAGAGGGATGATTCGGCCGCCGCGAATCGCCGGCTGACGCGACTCAGCGCCGATCACGGGCCCGTCCACTCCCACACGCCCTCCTGCCCAGCGCACTCGTCGACGGCGACGACGATCTTCCCGGGAAGTGGCGTGGGTGCCGCCGTCAGGGCCGCGGTCAGTTCGTCGCCGATCCACGCGGCGATCCACTCGGCGGTGGTATTGGCCAGCGGCAGGAGGACGCACTCGTCGGCGGGGAACACCCAGCGGCGTTGTTGGAAGCGAACGGTCATCTCGGGAAGCCCGCCCGGCCCGATCGCTTCGCTCACCTCCAGGAATCGATTGCGGGTCGGCAGGAGCATGCGGTGGTCGAGGCGGGCGATGATCCGGGTGAGCGTGTCACGCAGAAGGATAAAGTCAACCACCATTCCGTGGGCATCAGGGGTGCCGTCAACCTCCACCGCCACGGTCCAATTGTGGCCATGAAGGGGTTCGCAGAGGGTGTCGGTGAGGGTGATGAAATGCCCGGCGCAGAAAACATGCACCCCCTTACGGAGCCGGACAGAAAAGCGTTCCATGCTGCGTTCACCCGCGCGCGTTGTGGGAAAGTCGATCGTGGCCTGTCGCCGAGCCGGCTTCGCGGAGCCTCATGTCGCCGATCGGGAGTCGTCCGTCACGGAGAAGAATGTACAGCGCGGCGGCGCACAGGTCGGCCGTCGTGCCGGGATTGATGCGCCGGGGGTGCCGCAGCGATCGATCGAGGTCCGCGGCGGCCTCCCGCCACGATTCCCCCGGTCGGCCGACGACCGCCGCAGCCCGGCGCGAAACCTCCGCTGCAACATCAGGGCCGTGGCGGCGGGCGATGAGCGTGTCGGGCTCACGGGCCAGCTGCAACAGGAAGGCGCGCACGATGCCCTCGCCGAGCGGCCGGCCCGTGCCGAATTGCGTGAGAAGATCGGCGACCAATCCCTCCTCCAGCGGCCCCCAGCCTTCGGTCCACAGCCGGGCGATCCGGTCGTGGGGCGCTGCCGCGGCCATCGCCGCAAGAAGATCGTCCGGTGCCGCTTCCGCCAGATCCCAGCGGCCGCGCCGCCCCATCCCCCCCGGGGCCGCCAGCGTGATCGCCTCCCAGGTGTCGGCGGCATCCCGCGGCGTCAGCCGGGCAAGGACCGCGGCGACGGCGTCGGGGCGGAACGGTCGGCCAGCCTCCGCACCGGGCACGCTCGCCAGCGGTGCAACGGCGAGGATGATGCCGAGATTGGCATTCGATCGCGTCACGCGGCGCGACGCCGACACCGCCGCGAGGATCGTTTGCCCCAGGGGCTGCGACGGCGCGGCCTCGATCGCCGGCGCGATCGCCCGCCCGGCGGCGACCAACTCAGCATGGTTGAGATCGGGAAACGATGCCCCCGGGTGGACATTCCCCGGCTTCTGGGCGGTCGCCTCGAGTCGACAGGCCTCGGCGACGCACCACCCCCGAGTTCCCGGCCGGGAATGAAGGGCTTCCTCCCCGGGAGGCTCCGACGACGGATCGGGAGGGGCGTTTGGCGGCATGGCAATCGGTATCGGCGTCAGGGCCCCGGGCCGTTTCCGGTGGGGCAGCGGTCTTTGTGAGGATGGGGCGAGGATCGGGAAGCGATTGGTCAGGGTGGGTAAACTCGCGCCAGGATCCATGCCTGTCACGCCGCCACCCTTTCGGCGGACAGGATCATTGTGTATCACTTTTTTTTCGTTCCAAACGGACGACGCCACCAGACCGGAGCAATCCTCCCACCATGACCAACTCCGACGACCCGGCTGGCATCACCGACACCCCCGACTGCTTCATCAACCGGGAGTTGAGCTGGCTCGACTTCAATCTCCGCGTCCTCGAGGAGGCCGAGAATACCGCCAACCCGCTCATGGAACGGCTGAAGTTCCTCGCCATCTTCAGCTCGAACCTCGACGAGTTTTTCATGGTCCGCGTGTCGGGGGTGCGCGAACAGGCGTTTGGCGAGAGCGCCCCGCAGGACACGGCCCCTGACGGCACCGGGCCGCTGGAACAGCTCCGCCATATCGCTGACCGCACCCAGGATCTCGTCGCCCGGCAATACCGTTGCCTCGCGGAGAGTATCGCCCCGGCGATGGTGGCCGAGGGCTTCAAGCTTGTGCGCTACGGCGACCTTGACGAGCAGCAGTTAACGCGTGTTGACCGGTTCTTCACCGAGCGGGCGCTGCCAATCCTCACGCCGATGGCCGTCGATCCCGCCCATCCCTCGCCGCGTTACCACAACCGCGGGCTCTACATCGGCGCCCAACTCGAACAGGTGAAGGGGCTCGGGCCCAAGCGGCTGTTTGCCGTTGTCCAGGTGCCGCAGGTGCTGCCGCGGTTTGTGAATGTCGGCTGTGACATCCCCGGCCAGCACCGCTTCGTCCTCCTCGAGGATCTCGTTGCGGCCCGCTTGTCGCAGCTCTTCGGTGGGTTCACCGTTCTCTCTTGGACGACCTTCCGAATCACGCGCGACAGCGATCTCGAGCTCCTCGAGCAGGAGTCAGACGACATGCTGAAGCTCATCGAGGAGCGGCTCAAGGCCCGTCAGCGCGGGCAGGCGGTGCGGATCGAGGTCTCGGCGCGTTCGGCCGACGATTCGGTGGCGCGGACGATCATCGAGGACGAGGAGCTCCACGACGGGCGTGGCGAAAGCTACGGCGAGGTCTACCGGATCGAGGGTCCGCTCGACCTCACCTGTCTGTGGGAGCTCCACAAGCTCCCCGGCTACCCGCTCCTCCACGATCCGCCGCTCACGCCGCGGATGCCGCGCGGCTTGCGCCGCGGAGACGACCTGTTCGCCGAGATCGCCTCGCACGATATCCTCCTCCATCATCCCTATGAATCGTTCGACCCGGTGGTCGAGTTCGTCACCCGCGCCGCCGCCGATCCCCGCGTCCTCGCCATCAAGCAGACGCTCTACCGCACCTCCGGCGATTCACCGATCTCGCGGGCGCTGATCGCGGCGGCGGAGTCGGGGAAGCATGTCACGGCGCTGGTCGAGCTCAAGGCCCG
>CAMBFA010000012.1 GCA_945865325.1 Candidatus Kuenenia stuttgartensis | reverse complement strand
AGCGTCCGGCAGCGGACCGCCAGTGGGCCCACGGAGACATCGATGTCAGCCGGAGCGTGCGGGACGATGCCGTTCCGCTCATGCGCCTCGATGATCGCCACCATTCGCGGACTCGACATGAAACCAGCCCCCTGATGCGGTAGTCTTCTGTGGATGTCTGTCAACCCGCGGAGAGGGGCGTTCACCCCATCGGTTCCCCATCGGTTTATGGGTTACGTCGCACGGCTCCGCCTTCGATCGGCCGTCCGGGCGGCGCCGCTTGGCATGACGCAACCCCGCGATCGATGGCCTGTCGCAACCGTCCCCGCTTCACCATCAGCCCGCCGACGGACCGAAATCTATCACATTTTCCATCTGTCCAAGCCCCCGATCGCGAGTGGGCCCCTGCCGCGTTTCGCGCCTTCCTTTTCCAACGTTTTTCTTCCTCCCTCCCAAACGGTCAACCGCCGATGACGAGCCCACTGCCCCCCCGAGGTCCGATCGCCGTGGTGCTCGCTGCCGGCAAGGGCACCCGGATGGGGAGCGACCTGCCGAAGGTCGTTCATGAGGCGGCCGGGAAGCCGCTCGTCCGCTGGGTCGTCGACGCCCTCCGCGCGGCAGGCATCGGTGAGGTGATCGTCGTCGTCGGTCACCGCGCCGAACTGGTCGAGGCGTGCCTGGCCGACGTCCCCGGGCTGACGTTTGCGATCCAACGGCAGCAGCGCGGCACCGGCGACGCCGTGGCGGCCGCGGCGGAGGGGATCGAGGCCCGGCTCGCGGCCGACCGGCGCCGCCCCGTGGTGATCGTCTGCGGCGACTCCCCGATGCTCCGGCCCGGGAGCGTGCGCGCGCTGCTCGAACGGTTCGCCCAGCTCGACGCCTCCTGCCTGGTCGGCACGGCGGTCACCGTCGACCCGCAGGGATTAGGGCGGATCGTCCGGGATTCATCGGGGCGATTCCTTCGGATCGTCGAGCAAAAGGATGCTTCGGTGGAGGAGCGGGCGATCCGAGAGGTGAACATGAGCACCTACGTGTTTGCCGCCGAGGACCTCCTTCGGGCCCTCTCCCGCCTCGACAACTCCAACGCCTCCGGCGAGTACTACCTCACCGACTGCCCCGGCATCCTCCTCGGCGAAGGAAGCCTCGTCGACGCCGTCCCCTGTCTCGATCCGAGCGAAACGCTCTCGGTCAACACGCCGGAGCAGCTCGCCGAGGTGGCGGAGGCCCTGCGCCGTGGCGGCAGCGCCGCCACGTCTTGAACATCCCCGCCCGCGGCCCGACGATGCCAGACGATGTCCTCACCACCTGCAGGCCCCGATCACGATGAACGACCTCAAGATCTTCAGCGGTCCGGCGAACATCCCACTCACGCAGGACATCTGTCGGTACCTCAACCTCCCGATGGGGAAGATTTCCATCGGCCGGTTCCCCGACGGGGAGATCTCCTGCAAAATCGACGAGGACGTGCGGGGCCGGGACGTGTTCATCGTCCAACCGACTTGTCCGCCGGTGAATGACCACCTCATGGAGCTGTTGGTCATGATCGACAGCTTCAAGCGGGCCAGCGCCTTCCGCCTCACGGCAGTCATCCCCTACTTCGGCTATGCCCGGCAGGACCGCAAAGACTCGGGACGGGTGCCGATCACCGCCAAGCTCGTGGCCAACCTGATCACCCGGGCGGGGGCTGACCGGGTGCTGGCGATGGATCTCCACGCCCCCCAGATCCAGGGATTCTTCGACTGCCCGGTCGACCATCTCTACGCGGCCCCTGTTTTGAGCAGCCATGTGCTCTCGATGGGGCTTCCCAAGGAGGACATCGTCGTCGTCAGCGCCGACGAGGGGAGCATCAAGCGGGCCAGCGGCCATGCCTCGCGGCTGGGAGCGCCGCTGGCGATCGTCGACAAGCGCCGGTTGAGTGCCGACACGACCCGGAGCACAAACATCATCGGCGCTAGCGTCGAGGGGAAGATCGCCCTGATGTTCGACGACATGATCAGCACGGCGGGATCGATCTGCTCGGCCGCGGAGGTGCTCCAGAAACACGGCGCCGGGTTGATCTACGCCGTTGCATCCCACGGTCTGCTCGTCGGCCCGGCGATCGAGCGGCTCCGGGCGGCTCCCTTCGCCGGGATCATCATCACCGACTCGATCCCCCTCTCCCCAGGGAAGCAGCTTCCCTCGATCAAGGTCCTGTCCGTGGCCAGCCTGCTCGGCCAGGCGATCAAGCGCATCCACCGCAACGAATCGGTGAGCATGATGTTCCAGTAGTTCCGGCCCGGGCCATCCGACACCTCCCCGTCGGGGCCGGTCTCCAGGCTGCCGGCCGAACGCCCCGGCAGACCCTTTTCCATTGACCGCCACTGGGAGAATGAAGGGGAAACCGCCCGGATTCATGGTTCGGCTTGCGGATTCCAGTCTGTCTGTCACAATCTAGGGCTTGCCGAAAAGGAGCTGTCATGAGCGATTCCCTCGAAGTTGTTGCCCGTCCCGCCACCGGTACCCGCGAGTCCCGCCGACTCCGTCGCCAGGGGTTCGTCCCCGCCGTTCTGTACGGGCACGGAGAGAAGTGTGTCGACCTTGCCGCCCGGCGTGAGGCGCTGGAAGCGGTCATCCGCCACGGCGGCCGCATTGTCGAGCTCAAAGGCGCGGTGAACACCAGCGCCCTGCTCCGGGATCTCCAGTGGGATACGTTCGGCGTCCAGCCGCTCCACGTCGATTTCGTGCGGGTCGACAAGACGGAGCGGATTAAGGTTCGCGTTCCCCTCGATCTCCGCGGCGAGGCCCCCGGCCACCGCGGCGGTGGCACCGTCAACATGGTGCTCCATGAGATCGAGATCGAGTGCACCCCCGACATGGTCCCCGAGAAGATCCACATCCATGTGGGCAAACTCGAGATCGGCGGCATGATCAAGGTGCACGACATCGAACTCCCGAGCGGGGCCAGCATCTTGACCGACGGAGACGAAACTGCCGTCAGCTGCACCGTCACGATCCACAAGGCCGACGACGCGACTCCTGCCGGGTCGGCGGAACCGGAGATCATCGGCCGCAAAGCCGGCGAGGAGGGTGAGGCCGCAGCCGGAGAAGGGTGATGCGTCCGGAGGTTGCCGAAGCTGTCCGCGCAGTCAGAGCTGTTCGTACAGACAGAACTGCCAGTACAGTCAGAGCGATCCGTGCAGATGGCTGCGGCCCTTGGCCGTTGCCCATCGATGCACGGCGATCGCTTCGGGCTATCGGCCAGCCCGGCCCGCGGTATCGCGGCCCCTGGAGTGTCCGAAGCGCCGCTGAAGTGAGGCGTCGGGCTGGCTCGGATCCGGTGACGGTCGCTGCTGGTCCGGTCCTGCCATGAAACTGGTCGTCGGCTTGGGAAACCCGGGGCGGGCGTACGACGGAACTCGTCATAACGTCGGGTTTGATGTGCTTGAGGTTCTCGCCCGGCGGGCTGGAGGCCCGGGGCGTCGGGCTCGCTTTCAGGGGGAGTTTGCCCAAACGTCGATTCGTGGGGTTCCGGTCCTCCTGCTTTGGCCGCTGACCTGGATGAACTTGAGCGGCGCAAGCGTGTTGGCTGCCAAAGACTTTTACAAGATCGATACTGCCGACATCCTCGTGCTCTGCGATGACTTTCAACTCCCCACCGATACCGTCCGGATCCGGGGGAGTGGTTCGAGCGGCGGTCAGAAAGGGCTTGCCGATATCCTTGCCAGACTGGGGACAAACGCGGTGCCGCGGTTGAGAATCGGCGTCGGACCGTTGCCGGCAGGGTGGGCCTCAGCCGATTTTGTGCTCGGTAAGTTTTCTAAGGGTGAACGAGCGACGGTGGCGACGCTCCTGGAGCGGGCGGCGGACGCCGTGGAGGAGTGGGTTGGTGTGGGGATCGAATCGGCCATGAACAGGTTTAACTGACGTCAACAACCCCCGCGCCGCAGTGATTCCAGGGGGATTTTTCACCGCCCCCATGCTCCCCCTACAACACAATCCATCGGGACGTCCCGGCCAGTTTTACGCACGACAGATCCAAGGCACTTACAACAACTAGGTCCGGCCGCGCCGGACCCCAGTAGAGGAGCGACGAGCGACATGGTGGTGTACGAAGGGATGTTCATCCTCGATCCGACAAAGTATTCCCGCGATCCGGCTGCCATCACGCAGCAGGTCGCCGATCTGATCACCCAGCACGGTGGCACGATCCTGGCAGCCCGGCTGTGGGACGAGCGGAAGCTCGCCTACCCGATCAATGGACACAAAAAGGGGGTCTACTGGCTCACCTATTTCAAGATGCCGGGGACTGGGGTCAGTCCTCTGGAGAGGCAGTGCGAGATCAATGACGACATCATCCGGAAACTGATTTTGAAGGTTGATGCGCGGATCGCCGATGCACTCGTCCAGCATGCGCTGGCCGGGAACGAGGCCGCAGCGACCAAGCGTCCAGGTCCAGGTCCAGGTCCAGGTCCAGGCCCAGGTCCAGGCCCAGGTCCAGGTCCAGGCCCTGCGGCCACACCTGCGGCAGCGGCCGCGGAGTGACGCCCGCTAAGCTCGGCGATCCCCGATCCACTCCCGGCCGTCGGCTGGGAGTGGCAGGGGGAAACGGCAGGAATGGTCTCGGATCCTCGGCTACACCTGACGGCCGGGGGGGTGTTTGCACACCTCCTCACGACTGGGTACGATGGTGAACAAAGGTCCACTACACCCCAGCACCCTCGTCAGTCCAAGGAGCGAAATATGGCCAGTTTCAACAAGGTGATTCTCCTCGGGAACGTCACTCGGGATCCGGAACTCCGCTACGTCTCCACCGGCACTCCTGTCACGGAGATCGGTTTGGCAGTCAACAGCCGGCGCAAGGGCCCCAACGGCGATTGGATCGAGGAGACGACCTTTGTCGATGTCACGTTCTGGAGCCGGGAAGCCGAAATCGCCGGGGAATACGTGACAAAGGGCTCTCCGATCATGATCGAGGGGCGGCTAAAACTTGACACCTGGGAGAAGGACGGCAAGAAGAACTCCAAGCTGCGGGTTGTCGGGGACCGGCTGGTCCTCCTCGGTAACCGCCAAGGGGCCCCTGAAGGGGGTAAGGGTGGGGCCGAAGGGGCCCCGAGGCCGAAACGGGTCGACGCCCCCCGGCAATCGACGCCCGATGACGCCCCCGACTATTCCCACAGTGAGTATGATGGTGCCGGTCGCGACGGCGGCGGACGGGCTCCGGACGCGGTCTCCCCCGGGGGATCCGATGACGACATTCCGTTCTGATCCGGCTTGTGTCACACTTCGACCGGCTGGAGCGCCCTGGGTGCTCTGCCGGTCTTTCCCGTTCGGTATTGTTTCCCTGTTTTGTACCCTTTCTGCCCGAGCCCCGTTTCACGAGACGAATCATGGCACAGTCCTTCGCAGCCCTCTCCCGCAACAAGACCGTCAACGCGACCGGATCCCATGCCGGTCAACTGCCGAAGGGGGAGCGGGGGGGCATCGAGCTCCTCCTTGTTCACCATGTTGAGCACCTCGGGAAGCAGGGGGAAGTGGTCGAAGTGAAGCGCGGCTACGCCTTCAACTACCTTCTCCCGCAGGGGTTGGCGACGGTGGCCACCGAGCACCACAAGCGGATGGTGGCCAAGCACAAGGCGAAGCTCGAGGAGATCGCCCGGGAACGTCTCGCCGGGCTCCGGTCTCTGCTGGAGGAGCTCGTCCGCACGAGCGTCACCATCGAGGCCAACGCCAACGACGAAGGGCATCTCTACGGCTCGGTCACATCCGTCGAGATCGCCCGGGCGCTCAAGCAGCAGGATCTCGTCATCTCAAGCGACAACATCATCCTTCAGGGGCCGCTCAAGGAAGTCGGCCTCTACACCGTCCGCGTCCGTCTGGCCGCGGAGGTCGAAGGGGATCTCAAGGTCTGGGTGGTGCCGACCAGCGGCGACTCGACGGCGAAGTGACGATCCCTTCCCACTCGGGACGGCCGGCCTTTCCGACGGTCTGACGCGGCTGATCGATCCGGTGGGCAGGGTTCGCATCGCGGCCCTGCCCACGCTCGTGTGTGTCGGCACGCTGGAGCGGGACGTTTTCCGGCACATGGTCGGAAGTGGCCGCCACCCTGGACGGCCCCCGCCATGGCACACCGGCGGGGCGACTGACGGAACGAACCCTGGGGCGGGAGGCTCGAGCATGGCGGCAGCGCGTCGGAGTGGCGACGGGGGATCGGGCGAAGGGCGCGACCGCCAGCGGGACGGCGGGCGGCGGCGATCCCGTGACAGCGGCGACGGGGCCGGCTCGCCCCCCGATCTGCGCGAGCGTCCTGTCGATCTCGCTGCCGAGCGCGGCGTGCTCGGCAGCATCTTTTTGAAGCCGGATGCCTGCGACGACGTTGCCCTCGTGCTCCGGCCGGAGGATTTCGCCGACGAGGCCCATCAGATCCTCTTCCGCCACCTCCTCGACCTCCACGACGGCGGCAAGCGGATCGACACGACGATCGTTCTCGACCGGCTCCGATCGAAGGGGGATCTCGAACGGATCGGCGGCGTGGCGGCGATTGCGGAGATCGTGCAGTCGGTGCCCCACGCCGCCCATGCGACGCACTACGCGCAGATCGTCCGCGACAAATCGCTCCTCCGGTCACTGATCGACGCCGGCACCGACATCCTCCGCGATGCCTACGACTCGACCGACGAGCCGAAGGAGCTCCTCTCCCGAGCGGAATCGAAGATCTTCACGATCCTCGAGGACCGCAGCTCCGCCGACGCGACCCCGATCAACGAGGTGCTCGGCAAGGTGCTCGAGCGGATGGATGCCCGCATGAAGCACGAGCAAACGCTCGGCGGGGTGGAGACCGGGTTCACGGAGCTCGACGCCCTCTGTGGCGGGCTCCACAACTCCGAGCTTGTGATCCTCGCCGCCCGGCCGAGCATGGGGAAGACGGCGATGGCGATGAACATCTCCGAGCACGTGGCGATCACCAACCACCATCCGGTGCTGTTCGTGAGCCTGGAAATGGCGGCCATGGAGCTGGCAGACCGCCTCCTCTGTTCCGTCGCGGGGGTCAACGGTCACCGGCTCCGCAACGGCACGATCTCCAAGGAGGACCGTCGCCGGCTCGTGGAGAAGTCGGCGGAGATCAGCGCTGCCCCGCTCCTCATCGACGACACTCCGGGGCGGACCCTGACCGAGATCGCCGCCGTCGCCCGCCGGCAAAAGCGCCGCGGCGGGCTGTCGCTGATCGTCATCGATTATCTCCAGCTCATCGAACCGGACAACCCACGTGATCCCCGCCAGGAGCAGGTGGCGCGGATCGCGCGGCGGCTGAAGATGATGTCACGCGAGCTCGACATCCCGGTGCTCTGCCTCGCCCAGCTCAACCGGCAGGCGGAGGCGTCGCGGGACAACCGACCGCGGCTCAATCATCTCCGTGAATCGGGGGCCATCGAACAGGACGCCGATCTTGTGATGTTTGTCCATCGTGAGGAGTATTACGCGACGAACGACGAGGACCGGGAACGGGTCAAGGGGCAGGCGGAAATCATCATCGCCAAACAGCGCAACGGCCCGATCGGCGACGCCAAGCTCCTCTGGCAGAATGACTTCACACGCTTTGTGAACCTCGAGCACCGGCAGTACGACGAGTTCGAGCAGTTTTCGAAGTTCTGAACTCGATCGATCGCCCTGACTGGCCGTCCCCTGGGCCTTTTGTGGCTTGGGCCGAGGCGGCCCATAGCAACGCATCAACGCCCCCGGGACGCGCTGCGGTCTGTGCCGGGGCGGACGTCGAGCTCGAGGCCGTCGTTCTCGCCCCGTTCCAGCCGCTCCCAGGCGATCCCGCCCATGGCGGCGTTGTCGGTGCACAGCTCGCGCGGCGGAATCAGCACATCGACGCGGCGCTTTTTCCCGAGGCGCTCGAGGGCTTCGCGCAAGCTCCTGTTGGCCGTCACTCCACCCCCGACCGCGAGGACGCGGCAGCCGGTCCGGGCGAGGGCCAGATCGACCTTGGCGAGGATCGTCTCGACGACGGCCAGCTGGAACGACGCTGCGAGGTCGGCGCGGGCGCTCCCCGTGGGCGGAGGCGTGTCGTCGGGGGCGCCCGGGGGCCTGACCCGGTAGCGGAGGGCCGTCTTCAGCCCGCTGAAACTGACGTCGAGCCGCTCCCGATCGGTCGACAACGGGCGCGGGAAGCGGTGGGCCGCGGGATTCCCACCGGCCGCTGCCCGCTCCAAGGCGGGCCCACCGGGATACCCGAGGCCGAGGAGCGCCGCCGCTTTGTCGAAGGCTTCGCCGGCGGCATCGTCGATCGTTCCACCGAGCCGCTCGAGATCGAGCGGCGAATGAAGATGGAACAGCGACGTGTGCCCGCCGCTGGCGACGAGCCCAACGCATGGGTATTTCATCCGCTCGCCGTGGGCCAGCCGGCAGGCGTAGAGATGAGCGGCGATGTGGTCGTAGCCGATGAGGGGGCAGCGGAGGACCGCGGCGATCCCTTTGGCGGCCGACAGACCGACCAGGAGCGAACCGACCAACCCCGGCCGGACGGCGACGGCAACGGCCTCGATGCCCGCCCTGGCGATCCCCGAACGGGCCAAGGCCTCGTCGATCACCGGCACGATCCGCTCGACATGGGCCCGCGAGGCGAGCTCCGGAACGACCCCCCGCCACCGGGCGTGGAGCTCGTCCTGGCTGGCGACGACGCTCGAGAGCACGACGCGCGAGCGGTCGATGACGGCCGCCGCGGTCTCGTCACAGGTCGTCTCGATCGCCAACAGCGGCACTGGGGGGGAACTCCGGGAGGCACGGGGCACCGACGGGGAAAGCCCGCGGACCAGCCGTTGTCGCTCGCGCCCGTCTTACCGACATCAGTAGTCGTACCACATCCCGATGCCGGCCCGGTTTTGGTTTTTATAGACGAACTGGTACTGGGGGTCGGAGCCGTAGAGATACTCGAAGCCGATCCGATAGAGCTTCTCGCTGCGGCGCCCGCGCCACGCCCAGCCGGTCTGGACGCAGACATTCCCCCCCCAGTCGAGCTCCTGGCGGGAGAACCCGTTGACGGCGAGGAACGGCGCCCCCTGGCCGCCCGTGGGCCGCGCCTGGATCAACTCGACCCCCCCCTGCAATTCCCACGGCTGGGCGCCACCGGCGGTGAAGAACGCCCAGCCCACCTCGCCGTAGAGCCGCATCCAGTCAGAGAGGTAGTAGGAATTGCCCCACACGATGCAGTCGCGGACATAGTTGATCCGCGGGAAGGTCGGATGCTTGAGCATGAACTCGTCGCCGAGGTGGGCGCTATTGTGGTAGTAAGCGAGCTTCGTCTGCCACCGCCCCACGCCGTAGACGACCGGGACCCCGACGCGGAAATCGGCCGACCGCAGGTCGCGGTCGTCTTGGGGATCGAGTCGCACGAACGCAGCGCCTTCGATCTGGACCTCGAAGCCCTGCGGATGGAGAACCGGGTCGGATCCGTAACGGACGATCGAGACCCTCCCCCCGAGCGTCGAGTCCCACAGCCATCCCTCCTGGCCGGTCGTGGCGTAGGGAGGGGGCGTCGTGTCGTCATAAAAAACCGTGCCGAAGCGGGGCTCCTTTGGACCGGCGAGGTAGCTGGTGTAGATGAGGTTGTTGGGCATCAACTGCCAGAACCAGGGCCGCGGCGCCCATACATCGTCGAAGCCCTCCGGGAACGCGGCTCCTGGAATCAGGTAGCCATCCTCCGAGGCCGGCGACAGCGATTCGTAGGGCATGTCGAGGACCACCGGGCCGGCCGCTCCCACCGAAGGGAGTGGATCGATCCCGGGGAGCAGCTGTGACAACCCCCCCGGGATCGGGCCGGACGTCGTCCCCTCGAGGCCCCCCGGATCGAGTTCGAGCCCCGGCGATCGTGGCAGTGACGGCTCGGGCGGAAGGACGGAGCCCGGCGGCGGCAGGCGGAGGGCAGACGGCGGGGCCTGGGCGCTCACGCTCCGACCCACTCCCACCACCAGGGCGCAGCCCCACAGCAGCAGCATCGCGAGGGCGACGCCGCGGGGAGGCCGGGGGAGAGATCGGGAACGCTTCATGACTGCCACTGGGGCCACGACGGCCGCGCCGCTCGCCTGGTCGGAATCCCGCCAGTCGGGCCCGGCACGCCGCCCGACTGTACGGATCGGGTGGAGTTCGACTCCAGAGAGATCGGCATCAATCGACCGAGACACGACCCTGAAAACGGTTCTTCGGGTGGCATTCCGCCCGCCCGTCGGTCCCCCCCACGGCTACGGAAAACCGGGTAGGATAGGAGTCTCTTAGGCTTCGCGCGCCGCCGCAGGGTCGCGCGCCGGCCCCGATTCCATCCCCTACCGGGGTCGCCCTTTTTACCCCCGCTGCAGATGCCCATGGCCACGTCGCCCGATCCCGCCGCCCCGCCCCCCGACTCCCCGTCGCCCCCTCAGCCCGCCGGGGCGCCGGCAGCGGTCGAGGGGATCGCCACGGCCCTGGGGCGGATTCCGAGTGGACTGTTCGTGATCAGTTGGCGCCACGACGGGGTCGATCGGACGATGCTCGCCAGTTGGGTGATGCAAGCCGGATTCTCCCCCCCGACGGTCTCCGTGGCGGTGGCCCCGACCCGGGAGCTCGTCGCCGCCATCGACCGGGGGATTCCGTTTGTCGTCAACATTCTCGGGGAATCCCAGCGCGGCCTCCTGTCGAGGTTCGGAAAGCCGGCGAATCCCGGCGAGGATCCGTTCGCCGGTCTCGACACCCTGCGCACCCCCGGGGGCACCGCGGCCCTCGCCGCGGCGGCGGGCTGGATCGAGTGCCGGGGGACCGGCCAGGCGGCCGCCGGGGACCATCTCGTCGTCGTCGCCGAGGTCGTGGGGGGGGATTCCGGATCGGCCGGGCAGCCCCTCGTGCATGTGCGGAAAAATGGGTTACGTTACTGAACCGGGTGGCAGGCCGGCCGCGGCCGGGTAGGTGGGGGGGCCGGTGCCTTCAGTGGTGCAACGCTCCGCTTTGCACCACAAAACCCGAACGTCAATTGACACACTCCGTTTCTGAAGCTTCGTCTCTCCAGGGTGGAAATCATGATTTCGCGACGGCAGTTGACGCTTTCTCTTGCATGCCTCCTCGGCTTGGCGGTCGGGTGTTCGCCCGAAGCCAAGAAGGGGGGCGCAGACGCGACCGGCAAAGGCACCGCCGCTGGCCCAACGAAGCGGCTGATTTTTCTCACCAACGGCGACGATCCGTTTTGGGATGCCTGCAATGCCGGCCTCCAGGAAGGGGCGAAGCTCTTCGGCATCGAGTCGAAGGGGCTCGTGGCGGTGATGGAGAAGAACAACGGCACCGCCCAAGGGCAGATCGAGAAACTCCGGCAGTTCGCCAGTCAGTCCGACATCGCCGGCGTGGCGATCTCCGTCATCCAGGCCGACAACGCCGCGATTGTCGAGGAGATGAAGAAACTCGCCGCGAAGGGGGTCAAGGTGATCACCGTCGACAGTGACGTCGACCGGGCCCGCTTCCGTGACGCCCGCCCTTACTACATCGGCACCGACAACGTTGTCGGTGGCCGCCTCCTCGGGGCCGCCGCCGGAAAGATCCTCTCCGCCCGCAACGTTGCCTCCGGGGGCTACGTCCAGTTCGCCGGCTTCACCGATGTCGACAACGCCCGGGCCCGGATGGACGGCTTCAAGGAGGCGGTCGGCTCCGCTTACACCGAGCTCGACCGGATGCCCGACGGTATGGAGGGGGCGAAGGCCCGCGACAACGTTCGCACGGCGCTGGTCAATCACCAGGATCTCGTGGCGCTGGTGGGGATCTGGGCCTATGACGCCCCGGCGATTGCCGAAGTGGTCAAGGAGCGCGATGTCCGTGCCAAGACGACCGTCGTCACCTTCGATGCCCAGGCGATCGCGCTGGAGCACATGGGCAACGGCCTCATCGACGCGATGGTCGTCCAGAATCCGTTCGAGATGGGGAGTCAGACCGTCCGGCTGTTCGTCGCCATGCTCGGCGACGACCAGGCCGTCATCAAGGAGATGTTCCCGAACCTCGGCACCGAAAACGGCGATATCTTCACCACCGGCCTGCGGCTGATCGTTCCCGACAAAGGCTCACCGATCAAGCAGGGGGAGATGCCGGCCGACATCCCCCACGAGTTCAAGACGCTGACCGAGTTCCGCGACTGGCTCACCCGATACAGCCTGACAAGCTCCTGAAACGCCCTATGCCCCGCCCCGGCCACCTCACCCCATCGACCGGCCATCCATCCCGGGTGGCTGGTCGTGCTCCCCCGCTCGCATGACGCCGCCGACCCCCCCCCGATCCGCCCCCCCAGCCGAGGTCGCGACCGCCGCCCCGGCCGGTGGGACCGCGCTCCGCCTCCGCCGGTCGACCTGGTTCGGAATGCGGCCCGCCGAGTGGGCGCTCGTGGCGGCGATATTGCTGGCGGTTCTCCTTACGGGCCTGGTCGATTCCAACCACAGCTACTTCCGCCTTCCCTGGCAGAGCCTCACCGACATCCTCCGCAACACGGCCCTCCTCGGGATCTTCGCCCTCGGGGCGACGGTCGTGATCATCGCCGGTGGGATCGACCTCTCGTCGGGCTCGATGATCGCGCTGTCGGGGACGATCGCGGCGACGACGATGCTGGCGCTGGCACCGAAGGAGATCATGGCGTTCAAGGCGGTGGGGCCGGCGGTGGTCGGGGTGGGGGTGCTCGCCGCCCTCGTGACCGGGTTTCTCGTCGGCACGCTCCACACCTGGCTGATCACGGCGGTGCGCTTGCCGCCGTTCATCGCCACCCTCGCCACGCTCGTGGGCCTGCGGAGCTTCGCCCGGGGCTTGTGCGAGAGCTGCACGCATGCCGTGGTGGGGACCAAGAGCGCCCAGATCAACGTCTCCGATCCGATCTTTAAAGTGATCCGTGACAACGTCTGGATCCCAGTGACGGTATTCGCCCTCCTCGCCCTGTTCACCTGGCTGCTGCTGACACGCACCGTCCTCGGCCGGCACATCCATGCCCTCGGCGGCAACGAACAGGCCGCTCGCCTGGCGGGGATCCGCACCGAGAACGTGAAGTGGTTCGCCTACTGCTTCGGCGCCATGACGGCGGCGCTGGCGGGGCTGTTTTATGTCGCCAACGAATCGGTCGCGGCGCCGGTCAACCAGGGGCGTGGGCACGAGCTCAATGCGATCGCCGCAGCGGTCGTCGGCGGCTGCTCCCTCTCGGGGGGCGTGGGAACGGTCCCCGGGACGGTGCTCGGAGCGATTTTTCTCCGCGTCGTGATCGACGCGGTGTCGAAGATCATCAAAACCGGGGCCGACGTCTACGAGGGGCTGATCGTCGGCGTGGTCGTGGTGATCGCCGTGACGTTCTCCCAACTCGGCGCCCTGGCGAAGGGGGGCACCAGGCTTCTCCCCGGCGCGCTCGGCCTCTGCGCCATCCCCACGCTCGCGCTCCTCGCCGGCGCGATCGCCGCGATGACGGCCGGCCGTGACGCCGGCATCGCCACCGGCATTGGAGCCCTTTGCCTCCTCGGTCTTCTCCGCATGTGGGAATCACGCCGATCCGCGAAGTGAGCCAGCGCCCCCGATGACCACCTCTCCGTTCGCCGTGCGGATGCTCGGCATCACGAAGCGATTTCCGGGGGTGGTGGCCCTCGACGACGTCACCCTCGAGGTGCGGGCTGGCGAGGTCCATGCCATCTGCGGGGAGAATGGCGCGGGGAAGAGCACGCTCATGAAGATCCTCTCCGGCGTCTATCAGCCCGACGCCGGCGTGCTCGAGGTCAACGGCCGAGACACCCGCTTCACAGGGACCCGCGACGCCGAGCGCGCCGGGATCGCGATCATCCATCAGGAGCTGGCCCTCGTCGAGGATCTCCCGGTGGCGGCGAACGTGTTTCTCGGGCGCGAGCGACGCGGCGTGCTCGGCCTCCTCGACGACCGTTCGATGGCCCAGGAGTGCGCAGCGCTGTTTTCCCAGCTCGACTGTGCCGTCGATCCCGGCGACCGCACCGGCAATCTCCGCGTCGGCGACCAGCAGCTCGTCGAGATCGCCAAGGCCCTCTCCCTCGACGCCTCGATCGTCGTCATGGACGAGCCGACCAGCGCCCTCACCGAAGCTGAGTCGGCCCGGCTCGAGCGGACAATCCAGCGGCTTGTCGCCCAGGGGACGACGATTCTCTACATCTCGCACAAGATGGACGAGGTCTTCCGCCTCGCCGACCGGATCACCGTCCTCCGTGACGGCCGGCACGTGAAGACGGTCGACACAACGGCCACCACCCCCCGCGAGATTACCGGCTGGATGGTAGGGCGCGACATCGCCGGCCACGACTTGCACGGCAGCAGGCTGCGGGGAGAGAAGCTCCTCGAGGTCCGCGGGCTCTGCCTTCCTTGGCCCGAGCACCCCCGCGGCTACCGGCTCAAGGAGATCTCGTTCGATCTCCACGCCGGCGAGATCGTCGGCATCGCCGGCCTGATGGGGGCGGGGCGCACCGAGCTCCTCGAGGTCCTCTTCGGGGCCGGCGAAGACACCTGGAGCGGCACGATCGAGCTCCAAGGCAAGCCGGTCCGGTTCCGCCATCCACGCGAGGCCTGTGCGGCCCGAGTGGCGATGGTCACCGAGGATCGCAAGCGGCTCGGGCTCTTCCCTGATCTCGATGTCGCCGGAAACGTCAGCCTCTGCTCGCTCCACGAGGCGCTCCGGCTGGGATTGGTCAGCCGCGCTGCCGAGGAGCAGCTCGCCGCGGGGCCGGTCCGCGAAATGGGGGTGAAGACGCCCGGTCTCCACGCCGCGATCACCGGGCTCTCCGGCGGCAACCAGCAGAAGTGCATCATCGGCCGCTGGCTGCTAACAGAGCCCGAGGTGCTCCTCCTCGACGACCCGACCCGCGGCATCGACGTCGGCGCGAAAGCCGAGCTCTACTCCCTCATCGACGGCCTCTGCCGGCAGGGGCTGGGAGTGATCCTCACCTCGAGCGAGCTCCCGGAGCTCCTCACGCTCGCCGACCGGATCCTCGTCCTCGCCGAGGGGCGGCTGACAGCCGAGTTCTCCCGCGCCGAGGCGACCGAAGCGCGGATCATGGAAGCGGCCACGGCGGGCTGAATCGCCGGTCCTCCAGTTGCTTGCCGGTCAGTTGCCCACATAGCGGGCGACGAGGCCACGGGCCCGGGCCTCGTCGCGCGTTCCGGAGACGATCGTCCGGCCGTCGGCGAACACCGCCAGCTCGAGCCCCTCTTCCACCGTGACGCGGACGATCCACCGATTGGCGACGACGCGCCCCACGGCGGCCATCCGCTCGGCAAAGGCCGCCAGATCAATCCCGACGAGGCCCGGGGGGGGAGCGACCTGGACGGCGTCGCGCCCGCAGAGCACCGTGGCCTGGGTGCCGGCCCTCCCCTCGAGCCAGGGGAAGTCGTGCTCCCGGCAGGTCGGGCAGCCGGCGACGGCCAGCGGTGCGAGATCGACCGAGCGCCAAAGATTGTCCCACAGATCGCAGACGAGAAGACGATTGCCGACGGGCGAATCGGTGCCGACGATGATCTTCATCACCTCCGCCGCCTCCACCGCACCGACGACCAGCGCCACCGGCCCGATGACGCCGGCAGTGTCGCAGGTGGGGAGGGCCCCCGGCGCGGGAGGATCGGGGACGAGGCACCGCAGACAGGCCGAACTCCCCGGCAGGACCGCCAGCACCCTCCCCTCGGCGCCGATCGCGCCGCCGTGGACCCACGGAATCCCCTCCCGGCAGGCGAGCTCGTTGATCAGAAACCGGGCCTCGAAGTTGTCGGTACCGTCGACGATCACGTCGACGTCCCCGAGGAGCCGGGGGGCGCTGGCCGGGGTGAGGTCGGCGACGATCGGCTCGATCCGGCAGGCGGCGTTGATCCGCCGCAGATGGCTGGCCGCCGCCACCGCCTTGGGGAGCCCGGCCGCGACATCGGCCTCGTCGAAGAGCACCTGGCGGGGGAGATTCGAAAGCTCGGGCACGTCGCGATCGATGATCCGGATCCGGCCGATGCCGGCGCGGACCAGCGCCAGCGCCACGACCCCTCCGAGCGCTCCGCAACCGACCAGCGCCACGTGCGCGGCAGCCAGCCGTTCCTGGCCGTGAACGCCGATCGGCGCGAACCGGACCTGACGGGAGTAGCGATCGGCGTCGAAAGACATGGCGTGATCTGCGGGAGGGTCGCGTCCCGACGGCCCTTCAGGTAACGAGATACCCGGCCCAGTCCCACGGCTGATCGCGCTGGTCCGCGATGGCCCACGCCGCCAACCGCGCCTGGAGCCGGTCGCACGCTCCCCGGGCCTCGGCCGCTGGTCGCGGATCGCTTCCCCAGGCATTGGCCACGAGGGGGAGCGCGGGCGGACGTTGCCAGGCCTCGTGCGGCACGCCATCCTCCGGCAGCCTGACGACGAGCGTGTCGAGCCCGCGATCGGGCAGTGGCGGCGGCGGCGCGAGGCCGTCGACCTCGATACCGAGGAGCATCGTACCGCGGCGCCTGCCAACAGCGACGGCAAGGTCGGCCGAGCCGGAGGGAAGGATGACGAGGAACGCCGCAGGATGGGCTGACCAGGCTTCGAGTCGCTCCTGGAGCCAGCCCGGATCGACCGCCCCCCCCTGCGACAGTGCGAGCCGGATGACAACGGCCATCCCGATTCGGTCGGCGCTGGCAAGCATCGCGCCGAGGGTTACCGCGGAGGCGTCTGCGGTCGGCCCGGTCGCAGCGGGGAATCCGACCACGGCCACGGCCGCCAGCTGCCGGAGCGCTTCGAGCCCCGCCCGATCGGCCTCCCCGGGGACTCCGCGGGGAACGTAGCGCCGGCCATCGAGCGAGAACGACCGCCCCTTCACCCCCAGCCGCCGCAGCCCGATCATCCGCCGGCCAGCGGCGACCACGTCGTCGCCACGCCGGAGCGTCACCTCGGCCCGGTAGAGATTCGGAAGTTCTGGTGTCCAAAAGCCCGGTTCGGTGCACACCCCCCTGGCAAGCGCGGACCGCCCCGCGACTGCCCCCTGGTCGACCAGTGCGACCGTCGTGGGGATCGTGGCGGCCGTCGAGCACTCCGGCCCGACGAGCGTCCCCGAGGCGACGACCGGCGCGCCGCCGGTGGCATCCGCCAGCGTCCCCGGCGTGCAGCGCAGCCAGACCTCGGCCCGCATGTCGTCGGCCCGACCGAGGAGCGGCCTGATCCAGTCGGCTGGAGACGGTTCGCTCATGACGGCCCCCCGCCGGCCCGGAACCGTTCCCCGGCCTCCGTGGCAAGCCAACGCAGATCGAGCTTGCCCGATCCAAGCACCGGGATCGCCTCCACCTCGGCGAAGCTGTCGGGGGTGGGGATCCAGAGGTTGGGGAGGCCGCGGGCGGCGAGCCCCCGGCAGATGTCGTACGGGTCGCGGCCGGTCTTGAGATGGAGGACGACCAGCCGCTCCCCCTTCCGGGCGTCGGGAACCCCTGCCACGACGGCCATCAGCTCGCCATCCCCCGACCCGAGCTCGGCATTGACCGCCTCCTCGACGGGGAGATGGGGCACCATCTCGCCACCGATCTTGGAGAACCGGCTCTCGCGCCCGGTGATCGTGATGAAGCCGTCCTCGTCGAGCCTGGCGATGTCGCCGGTGCAGTACCAGCCATCGTGGATGACGTGCGCGGTGAGATCGGGGCGGTCGAGGTAGCCCTGCATGACGTTCGGCCCGGTGATCCACAGCATCCCCTCACTCCCCACCGGGAGCGGCGCGACGTCGTCGCGCGTCGTAACCCGGGCGCGGCAGCCGGGGATCGGCCGACCGACCGTTCCCTCGCGGGCATCCGCGCGGGATCCGGGGACATGCCGGGCCGGGGGGATGTTGGCGGCGATGAGCGGCGACATCTCGGTCGCACCGTAGGCCTCGCTCGGCCGGACGCCGAACTTCGCCTCGAACGCATCGCTCACCTCCCGCGGCAGCTTCTCCGCCGATCCGAACACCACCTCGAGGGTCGAGAAATCCTCGGCGGGAGTGCGGCGCAGGTACGTTCGCAGGAACGTCGGTGTCGCCATCAGAATCGTGGCGTGGTGCTCGCGGGCGAGGGCGCCGATCGCCTGGGCATCGAGGGGGTTGGCGTGGTAGACGACAGCGGCATCGAGGACCAGCGGCGCCCAGAAGGTCGCCGTGTAGCCGTAGGAATGGAAGAAGGGGAGGACACCGAGGACGACGTCCGCCGACGACACGTGGATGATCTGCCCGATCGCGCGGACATTCGACGCGACGTTCTCCTCGGAGAGCACCACCCCCTTGGGATCGCCGGTCGACCCGGAGGTGAAGATCACGGTGAGGACGTCCGCAGCCCGGAGCCGGTTGAGCCCGAGCACGCGCTCGAGGATCCCCAGCGGTAGGCAAGTCGCCTGCGTCGCGGCGACGAGGGTATCGAAGGTCGTGAGGCGGCTTTTTAGTTCCGTCGCGTCGAGGAGCCGGCTGCCGACGGCGAGCTTGACGCGGGCGAGGAACGCCGGGCTCGTGAGGACATGCCGCAGCCCCGCCCGCTCGATCGAGAGGTCGAGGGTCTGCTGGCTCGTGGTGTAATTCAGATTCACCGCCACGCGCCCCATGAACACCAGCGCCGCGTTGACGATCGCCGCCGCCGCCGTCGGCGGCAGCATGACGCCGACAGCCTGCTCATCGGGGGCGAGGACCCGCTCCAGGACCCGCATGGCGCAGAGGATACGGATCAGCAGGGCGCGGCCGGAGAGCCGCGTGCCGAGCGAGTCGGCCACCTTCAGCCGCCCTCCTGCCAGCCGGCAGGCCCGGACGAGGGCCCGGGGGAGCGCGGCGCCGCCGCGGGGATCGGGGCCGGTGCCGAGGAACGTCGGGGCCTCGGTCTCCGGGGACGGCGCGGGGGAGGCTGTCGGGGGTTGCATGCATCGATCCGGGGCGGGGCTTTCGGGCCAGGCTGTTTCGAAGCCCACGCCCCATTAGAATCTGCGGAGTTTTCGCAGGAAAGCCACCTGTCTGCGCCGCCCCCCCGGAATCCATCATGCCCCGCTACCAACCCGCCCGGATCGAGCCCAAATGGCAGTCCTGGTGGGAGACGCACGACACGTTCGCGACCCCCCGCCTCCCCGGGGCCCGGAAGACGTACGTCCTCGACATGTTCCCTTACCCCAGCGGTGAGGGGCTCCACGTCGGGCACCCCGAGGGCTACACCGCCACCGACATCGTCGCCCGCTTCGAGCGGATGAGGGGCACGAGCGTCATCCATCCGATGGGGTTCGATGCCTTCGGGCTCCCCGCCGAGGAGTATGCGATCCGCACCGGCACCCCGCCGCGGGAGAGCACCGAGCGCAACATCGCCAATTTCACCCGCCAGTTGAAGATGCTCGGCTTCAGCTACGACTGGAACCGCGTCCTCTCAACCACCGATCCGGAATACGTTCGCTGGACGCAGTGGATCTTTCTCGTCCTCTTCGACACCTGGTTCGACCCCCGGCAGCAGAAGGGGCGCCCGATCGCCGAACTGCCGATCCCCGCCGACGTCGCGGCCCGGGGGGACGTAGCCATCGCCGCCCACCGCGATCTCCACCGCCTCGCCTACCAATCGGAGGCGCCGGTCAACTGGTGCCCGGCCCTGGGCACGGTGCTCGCCAACGAGGAGGTGATCGGGGGGGTGAGCGAGCGCGGCAGCCATCCGGTCGTCCGCATCCCGCTGCGCCAGTGGATGCTGCGGATCACCGCCTACGCCGATCGACTGGAGAAGGAGCTTGAGCCCCTCGACTGGCCGGCGAGCATTAAGAAGCTCCAGTCCGACTGGATCGGGCGGAGTACCGGCGCCGAGGTCGACTTCCTTGTTGCCCCCCAGAGCCAGGCTGATGCAGCCTTCGCCTCCTGGCATTCTCTTCGCAGCGCCGCGGGATTCCCCCTCCAGCCCGGTGGGGATGTCCTCCGCGTCTACACGACCCGTCCCGACACGCTCTACGGCGTCACCTACCTCGTCGTCGCTCCGGAGCATCCGCTCGTCGACGCGCTGACGACGCCCCACCAGCAGGAGGCGATCCGGATCTACCGGGAAGCCGCCGCGCGGAAGAGCGATCTCGATCGCACCGATCTTGCCAAGGAGAAGACCGGCGTCTTCACCGGCTCGCACTGCATCCATCCGCTCACGGGCAAGCCGGTGCCGGTGTGGGTGGCTGACTACGTCCTGGCGACCTACGGCACCGGCGCGATCATGGCGGTACCGGCCCACGACGACCGCGACGGGGAGTTTGCCAGGACGTTCGACCTCGAGATCAAGACGGTCGTGGAGCCCCTCCACGCCCAAACCGGACCAAACGAAATCTTTGTCGGCGACGGCCGGGCGATTGCCTCCGGTCCTTACACCGGTATGGAAACTCGCGAGTTCATTGCGAGGGTGTCGGACGACCTTGCCTCGGCCGGGGTCGGCCGGCCGGCGGTCAACTACAAGCTCCGCGACTGGCTCTTCAGCCGGCAGCGGTTCTGGGGGGAGCCGTTCCCGATCCTCCACGAGCTCGGTCCCGACAGGAAGCCGACCGGCGCGATCCGCGCCGTTGACGAAGCAGATCTGCCGGTCAACCTTCCCCACCTCACCGACTTCAAACCGGGCGACACCCCCGATCCGCCACTGTCGCGATCCCCCGCCGAGTGGCTTTTTATTGAGCGCGACGGCAGACATTACCGCCGTGAGACCAACACGATGCCGCAGTGGGCCGGCTCCTGCTGGTACTACCTGCGGTTCCTCGATCCGCGCAACGACCGTTGCTTCGTCGATCCGGCGATCGAGAGGGCCTGGATGCCGGTCGACCTCTACATCGGCGGGGCGGAGCACGCCGTGCTCCACCTCCTCTATGCCCGCTTTTGGCACAAGGTCCTTTACGACCGCGGCCACGTTTCCCTCCCCGAACCGTTCGGCAGGCTCGTCAACCAGGGGATGATCCTGGGGGAGATGGAGTTCACCGGCTACCGGGGCCCGAAGGGGGGCTGGGTGTCGGCGGAGAAGCACGGGGCCGACGATGTCGCGGCGAAGCTCCCTGCCGATCAGGTGGAGAAGCAGGGGGAGCACTTCGTCCTCCGCGACTGGCCGAAGATCCGCGTCGAGAGCCGGGCCTACAAGATGTCGAAGGCCCGCGGCAACGTCGTCAACCCCGACACGGTGGTGAAGGAGTACGGCGCCGACTCACTCCGCCTCTACGAGATGTTCATGGGCCCGCTCGAGGCGACGAAGCCATGGAGCACCAACGGCGTCAGTGGTGTCCGCGGGTTTCTCGACCGCTGCTGGCGGCTCGTGGTCGACGATCGGGCCGACGAGGTCGTCCTCTTGCCGCAGGTCGTCGACGACGCCCCGACCGACGACCAGCTCCGCGAGCTCCACCGGATGCTCGACAAGGTGACGAAGGACATCCCCGCGCTGTCGTTTAACACAGCGATCGCCCGAATGATGGAGTTCGTCAACTATTTCACGCCGCTCGAGCGGAAGCCGCGGGGGGTTCTCGAGCCATTCGTCGTCGCGCTGGCCCCCTTCGCGCCCCATCTGGCCGAGGAGCTGTGGGAGGTGCTCGGGAAGCCGGCACCGGTCTCCCTCGCCGTCTGGCCAGCGGTGGAGGAGCGGTGGCTCAAGGACGATACGGTCGAGATCCCGGTGCAGATCGGGGGGAAGCTGCGGGCCAGGGTGACCGTCCCGGCCGACGCCGACATCCCGGCGCTCGAGGCCGCTGCCGCCGCCGATCCGCGGATCGCCGAGATCCTCGCCGGGAAGCAGATCGTCAAGGTGATCACCGTCCCGGGGCGGATGGTGAACTTCGTCGTTCGCTGATCGGGGAGAGGGAGGCCGTCGGCCGGGGCTTTGCCCGGGCCCGATGGGTGAAAACGCCGACCGCCCCTGAACAAAAACCGAATTGGCGGGGGGAACCGGTTGCCGTAGCATGGTCGGGTGGCGGGTGTCCGACCGACCTCCGGGAAGGGTGTTTTTCAGCATGAGCGTGCAGCGGGTTCTGGCTTTGGTCCTCGGTGGTGGCCGCGGGACGCGGCTCTATCCCCTCACCCGCGACCGTTCGAAGCCCGCCGTGCCGCTGGCGGGGAAGTACCGGATCATCGACGTCCCCCTCTCCAACTGCATCAACAGCGGGGTCCAGCGGATCTATGTCCTGACGCAGTTCAACTCCGTCAGCCTCCACCGCCACATCCGCCGGACCTACACCTTCGATCCCTTCAGCGGCGGCTTCGTCGAGATCCTTGCCGCCCAACAGACGCTCGACAACTCCGGCTGGTACCAGGGCACCGCCGACGCCGTCCGGCAGAACATCCGCTATCTCCAGCAGCCGGACATCCGCCACGTCTTGATCCTCTCCGGTGACCAGCTCTACCGGATGAATTACGCCGACATGCTCGCCACCCACATGGCGCGGAAGGCCGACGTGACGATCGCCGGGATCCCCGTCCACGAGGAGGCCGCCTCGGGCCTGGGGATCATGCGGCTCGACGACGAGGGGCGCGTCGAGGGATTCCTCGAGAAGCCGCAGACGAAGGCGGATCTCGACATGGTCCGCACCGATCCGGGGTGGATCGATCGCCAGGGGATCCCCGCCGGCGGTCGCTCGCTGATGGCGAGCATGGGGATCTATCTCTTCGACCGCGACTGCCTCCTCGACCTCCTCCGCAAGACCGATTACCAGGACTTCGGCCGCGAGGTCTTCCCCGCGGCGATCCGCACGAAGCGGGTGTTTCTCCATCCGTTCGACGGCTACTGGGAGGACATCGGGACGATCCGTTCCTACTTCCAGTGCAATCTCGATCTCGCCGGCAGTTCGCCGCCGTTCGAACTGGCCAGCGCCGAGGCCCCGATCTACTCGCGTGGCAGATTTCTTCCGCCGTCACGGATCGACGGGGCGAGCATCCGCTCGAGCCTCGTCTCCGACGGGTGCATTGTCGAGCAGGGGGCGGTGATCGAAAACAGCGTCATCGGGCTGCGCTGCCGGATCGGCCGCAACGTCGTTATCCGCAACTCGGTCGTGCTCGGCAGCGACTACTACGAGACCACCGACGACATCGCTGCCAACACCGTACGCGGCCTGCCGCCGATGGGCATCGGCGAGGGGACGATCATCGAGGGGGCGATCGTCGACAAGAACGTCCGCATCGGCAAACGAACCCGGATCGTCAACGACTACGGCTGGGACGAGATCGGCGACAGCACCACCTTCACCGTCCGGGACGGCGTGGCGATCGTCCCCAAGGACGCCATCGTCCCCGACGGCTGGCAGCCCGATCCGGGGCTCCACCCGGTAAAGTAACGCGGCCGTTGCCGGTCATGTCGGCCCCATGTCAGCGGAGCAGGATCCGCGGACTCTCCTTGGGCAAGCGCGACTCGAGGATCGTCGCCGGGCCCCTGGCGTGGGGCTCTTCGTCGGCCGCGGAAACGCCCTTCAGCGCTTCGTCAGCCGACGGGGTGCGGGCCATCCGCCTCGAACTGATCGGCCAGAGGGCCCGGGCCGGTGCGGCGGAACCGATCTCCATAGCTCCTGGGTCGTCGGCGTGCTGACCCGCCGGCTCCTGGGCGCCGTCGAGCGCCGCGCTCCCGGCCTCGGCCGGCGCCGTCAGCGACGCTTCGAGGACGGAGACCAAACCGGAATCATCGACCGGATCGAGTGGGGAGACCGTGGCGACCATCGCCCCTTCGTCCCCCTCCGCATGCTCGGCTGGCGTCGGCCGACGGGGAGCCGATTCGACGATCGGCGGCCAGGGGAGGGGCGTGGCCCGGACCGGCAGGATGCTGTTGCTCCGTGCCGCGAAGTCATTTTGCGACACCGCGCCGTTGGGCACCGGACCGGTGTAATCGAATGGATCGGGGCACATCGTGCAACCGGTGGCAAGCAGACAAAAAGCGGCCGCCGCGACCGCGCCCCGATGCCTGCTCCGGCCCATGCGGGCGGCCGTGGAGCTGACAGTATCCATGCATCACCTCTGTTCGGCCCGGTTCCCATCCTGCCAACCGGGCGGCAACGCCGACCAGCGGCACGGATCGTCGCGACGTCGCCTCCCCAGGCAACATCCCGACCGACGGACGGGCCGCAAGCCGGCCCGAAACCCGTCGACGACAGCCAGCAGCGGCTGTTCCCTCCCAAGACCCACCTAATCCATCGGACCGGCGCGACCGGCATCTTGAGCCGAACCGTCATCCCCGGGGCATCTGCCGGAAAACCGGCGCGCGGGGGGCGGGGAGATCAGCCGCCGGGGCCCTTCCGGGGCATGTCGATTCCCATCCTTGTCATCAGCCGCTGCATGTCGTCCCACACGTCGCGCTTGGCGGCGGGGTTGCGCAGCAGGTAGGAGGGATGGTAGGTGCAGATCACCGTCGCGGCGCCATGCTCGAACCAGCGCCCCCGGAGTTTCCCGATCGTCTCTTCGGTCTGCAGAAGTGACTGGGCCGCCGACGCCCCGAGGCAACAGATGAACTCCGGGGCGATTGCCGCGATCTGCCGCTCGAAGAAGCCCCGGCAGTTGGCCACCTCCTCCGGCTCCGGACGGCGGTTCTCGGGGGGGCGGCACTTGAGAACGTTGAGGATGTAGACCTGATCACGGGTGAGTGTGCAGGCCTCGATGATTTTCGTGAGCAGTTGCCCGGCCCGCCCCACGAACGGCTCCCCCGAGGCATCCTCGTCGGCGCCGGGAGCCTCACCGAGAAAACAGAGCCTTGCGGCTGGATTCCCAGTGCCGAAGACCGTGTTCGTGCGGGCTTCGGCGAGGTGGACGCAGGCGCGGCAGCCGGCCACCTCGGCGCGGAGGATGGTGAGCGCGGCGAGCCGCTGGGCAGCGGGTGCCCCAGCGGATTTTCCTCCAGGCGACGCGGATCGTGACGGCGTCACGGCCGCCGGGGGGACCGCAGCCCGGGAGATCGGGGGGGAATCCGCCATCGCCCCGGCGGCGGCGTCCGTGATACCCGCGTTGGCGCGGGGGAGATCGAGGACCCCTGCATCGGCGAGACTCTCAAGCCGCTGCTTCACCCCCCGCGGTGACTTCGGCACGGTTGGTTTCCGTCCCCCTCCGGGGGATTCACCAGCAGTCTGGCGCGCCATTGGCGACTCCGATCGGTCTGGAGCGAAGGTGCCGGGGGCCTTACAGCGCCCGGCGATGCCGCTTCGGACCACGTCCCTTGCCGAGGAGTGCGGCCGACGACGGCTTCTTGGGCGGCTCAGGCTCGGCCGGCGGGGCAGCCTCCTGCCCCTCCGGGGCGACGAACGCGCCGCCCGGCCCGGTCTGCTGGATCGGCGCCGCCTTCGCCCGCCGATCGAAGGCCTCAAAACCGGGAATCTCATCCCGATGGAGGAGCTTCTCGATCCGCATTTCGATGCGGGTCAACTGCGGCCCCTCGTCGGGGGCGACGAAGGTGTACGCCACCCCTTCGCGCCCCATTCGCCCGGTGCGCCCGACGCGGTGGACGTAGTCATCACAGAACTCGGGGATGTCGTAGTTGATGATGTGCGACAGGGCCGTGACGTCGATGCCGCGGCCAACCACATCGGTGGCAACGAGGACCTTCACGGCCCCCTCACGGAATTGCTTCATGACACGGTCGCGGACATTCTGCGCGAGGTCGCCGTGGATGCAGCCGATCTCCTCCTCGCCACCATGACGGGCCCGGCGCCGCGAGAGCCGCTCGAAAACCTTGTCGGTGCCGCGCTTCGTCCGGCAGAAGATGATCACCTGGCGGGGCTGCTCGCGGTCGAGGAGTTTCTCGAGGAGATCGAACTTCCGCGTCGGATCGACGGTGAAATAGAACTGCTCGATGGTCTCGACGGCGATATCGCCGATGGAGAAATCGAGGATCTCCGGATCGCGCATGTAGCGGGTGGCGAGTTTGGCCACCGGCGGCGGAACGGTCGCCGAGAGAAGGAGCGTCTGGCGACTGTCAGGACAGCGCCGGAGAATCTTCTCGATGTCGGGGCGGAACCCGATGTCGAGCATCCGGTCGGCCTCATCGAGCGTAACGATCTCCAGACCGGAGAACTCGAGCGTCCCCCGACTCATGTGATCGAGGACACGGCCGGGGGTGCCGACGACCACCGCCGGATTCTTGGCCAGCTTGTCGATCTGCCCGCGGATCGGCTTGCCGCCGTAAATCGCCACGCAGTGGATCTTCGAGCCGTGGGCGAGCTTTTCGAACTCGTCACGGACCTGCACGGCGAGCTCGCGGGTGGGGACGAGGATGAGGGCCCTCGGCCCGCTGCCGCCACGCTCCGACGGCTGCGACACCCGCTCGAGGATCGGCAGGACGAACGCGCAGGTCTTGCCGGTGCCGGTGCGGGCCTGACCGAGGACATCGATCCCCTTGAGGGCCCTCGGGATCAACCCCGCCTGCACCGGCGTGGGGACGGTGTAACCGGCCCGCTCGACGGCGGCCAGTGTCGCCGGGGCGAGACCGAGCTTGGCGAAGTCGCCGGCGATAGCGGCGGCCTGCAAGGCAACGGGGTTCATCCCGTCGGAATTGGCAGATGACGGGCTCCCACAGCTCTGGGCAGCCCACTCTTCTGGCGACCAATCCCTGGAACGCCGGTCGTCACGGGCCCCGCGGCCGGATTCCAAAGCCACTCGTAGTCCTTCCTGGTTCTGTCCTGAACCGCTCACGACGCCCCTCTCCGCAGCCGGACCGGCCGGTGAGGAATCATCCGTGAATGAAAACTACCACGATTGGCGGGGGCAGGCAATCGTTGCCACGGTGGTGGGCCTGCCTGATGCCCCCTGCGGAGACCCTTTCGGCCCGGAACTTCGGTACTTCCAGCCCCGCTCAACGATCGAAGAGTTTCTTCAGGGCCCACAGGGTCGCCGACCGGCCGGCCCGGGCGATCGAGCGGGTGAGAGGGATGTGCTTGGGGCAAACGGCCACGCAATTCTGAGCGTTTCCGCACATTTGGATCCCCCCCGGGGCCGTCAGGGCGGTCATCCGCTCGTCGGCCATCATCCGACCAGTGGGATGCTTATTGAACAGCACCGCCTGGCTGATCGCGTGGGCGCCGATGAAGCCCTGGTCGTAGGCCGCGGTCCGCCGGGCCGCCAATTGCTCGTCGGTCTCCCCCTCGCGTCGGGGCGTCTCGATCCGCGTAAATTGGGGGCAGGCCTCGAGGCAGCACCCACAGCTCATGCATTCGGAGAGCGGGTACGCCTCCTCCTGCTCCTCCGGAGAGATCCGTGGCCCCGGCCCATGATCGAAGGAATCGTCGACCGGCACCCAGGCCTTGACCCGCTCGAGCGAATGGAACAGGCGTCGGCGATCGACAACCAGATCACGAACGACCGGGAACTTTGACATCGGCCGCAATTCGATGCCGTCGGGATGCTCCTCAAGGACCCGGTCGACCAGGGCTGAACAGGCCATCCGCGTCCGCCCGTTGATGAGCATCGTGCACGATCCACACACCTCCTCGAGGCAGTTGCAGTCCCAGGCTACGGGGGCCACGGGCCGACCATCCTGCGAGCGCGCTATCGCGGCGACCTTCTGGAGGACGCTGATAACGTTCATGTTCGGCTCCCAGGGGACGTCGTGACGTTCCCAGTAGCTCTCCTGCCCGGGGGCGTCTTGGCGCAGCACCCGGACCGGAATCGTGCGGGCGGCGGTCTGGCCGCCGTGGTCGTGGTCATTCGTTTTCATGATCATGTCGATGGGCCTCCATCAGCGGTGTGTCGCGTCGGACCGTCTCTGTGCACGCCGGCTCCCCGGCCCCCCTGTCAGGAGCGGGTCGCCTCAACCTCCCGACCCTCCGTCGCCCGGTGCCCGCCGGGGGTGCTCCGGGCACGCAGCCGTTCCCTCCACACCTCCTCGATCAACTCGCCCCCAACCAGGCCGTAGAGCCTGGGGCGCGGCGGGATGAGCGAGGTGTCGATCTCCTCGTACGTGATCTGCGGATGGCCGTCGGCGCCGTGGTTGGCGATCGTCGACTTGAGCCATTTGTTCGTGTTGACCTCGAAGCGGTCGCACCACTGCTCCGCCTCGCGGCGCTTCCCCTCGGCGTCGGTTGCGGCGATCCCCGGCATCTCGAAGTCGGGCTTGTAGTGTGCTCCGCGGCACTCGTCCCGAAGGAGAGCCCCCTTCAGAATCAGCTTCGCCAGCGGGAACATGTCGCCGAGCGACTTCGTGAACACGACATTCTGGTTGGTCCAGTTGCCGGTGTCGGAGAGCGAACACCGTCGCCACCGCTCCTCGAGGGCACAGACCTCGTCATAGGCCGAGGCC
This sequence comes from Candidatus Kuenenia stuttgartensis, assembly GCA_945865325.1. Lineage (GTDB taxonomy): Bacteria > Planctomycetota > Planctomycetia > Pirellulales > UBA1268 > QWOP01. The sequence goes on along the minus strand of CAMBFA010000012.1, from coordinate 12,297 downwards.
AGTTGGTCGTTGCGGCGCACGACCGTCGCCACCCGGGTCATGAGATCGCCCAGTTCGTGGTGGATGCCGTAGGGATTTTCGCCCCCGCCGGGCCGCTGGATCAAGGCCTCGTGTCGCTCCTCCTGGCGCCGCAGGGCCGACGCGTAGAGCGACTCGGTAGCCGGGGCCCGCTTCGCCCCGGCCGAAACCTGGACGCCGGCAGCACAAAACAAGCCACTGAAGATGCAGGAAAGGAGCGAGTTGGCCCCGAGCCGGTTGGCGCCGTGGTACTGGTAGTCGCACTCCCCGATCGCGTAGAGACCGGGAACGCTCGTCTGCTGGTTGCGCGGCGAGCCCTCGAGCATCCCCCCAGAGGGGCTCTTTTCGTAGTCGACCCACAGCCCTCCCATCGAGTAGTGCACCGCCGGGAAGATCTTCATCGGGTTGGTGCGCGGGTCGACCCCCTGGAACTTCTCGTAGGTATCGAGGATGCCCCCCAGCTTGCGGTCGAGTGTCTCCTTGGGGATGTGCGTCAAGTCGAGATAGACGCAGAGCCGGTCCTTCTCGATCGACAGGCCTTCGGTGGTACAGATGTCAAAGATCTCCCGCGTGGCGATGTCGCGGGGGACGAGGTTCATGTACTTCGGATAGCGTTCCTCGAGAAAGTAAGATCGCTCCGCCTCGGGGATGGTCCGCGGGTCGCGCGGGTCCTGCGGGGTCCGCGGCACCCACACCCGGCCCCCCTCACCGCGGGCGCTTTCGCTCATCAGCCGGAGCTTGTCGGCCCCCGGGATGGCCGTGGGGTGGACTTGGATAAACTCGCCATTTCCGTAGGCCGCACCGGCTTGGTACACGCGGCTGACCGCGCTGCCGGTGCAGACCATCGACATCGTCGAGCGGCCGTAGACGAGGCCGCAGCCGCCGGTGGCGAGGATCACCGCGTCGGCGGCGAACGAGCGGAACTGCATCGAGACCATGTCCTGGCAGACCGCACCGCGGCACCGCCCGGAGTCGTCGATGACGGGGGCGAGAAAATCCCAGAACTCGTACTTGCGGATCTTCCCCTCGACCTCGAACCGCCGCACCTGCTCATCGAGAGCGTAGAGGAGTTGCTGGCCGGTCGTGGCCCCGGCGAAGGCGGTCCGCTTGTAGAGCGTCCCACCGAAGCGGCGCTGATCGCGGAATCCCTCCGGCGTCCGGTTGAACGGCACGCCGAGCCGGTCCATGAGATCGATGATCCGCGGGCCCCAGTCGGCCATCTCCTTGACCGGCGGCTGGTGCTGAAGGAAGTCACCGCCGTAGACGGTGTCATCGAGGTGCTTCCACTCGGTGTCCCCCTGCTGCCGGGTGAGGGCGTTGACGCTGTTGATCCCCCCCTGGGCGCAGACGCTGTGCGACCGCTTCACCGGGACGAGGCTCATCAGGTCGACTTCGACTCCGAGCTCGGCGAGGCGCATCGAAGCCGCGAGCCCGGCCAGACCACCGCCGACAACGAGGACACGGGGCTGTGCCATGGTGGATCAGTTTCCTGGAAGACTGGGGGACGGGGCCGGAACGACGAGGGGGGACGGCTCGGACGGGGGGCGGAGATCGATGGCGTCGGCAGCGGGAGAGGTGACCGTTGATGCGGGGGCACCATCCCCGCCGGCGGCGGCTCCAGGAGCCTGTCCCTCCATCATCCGCTTGAAGTCGTCCATCCGGGTCTCGATCTGCCGGGCCGCGGCGACATCGGTGGCCCGCAGCCCTCCGATCGCCCCCAGCCCCGCCGCGGCGAGCACGACGCCGACGGCAATGCTCACAACATTCGCCCGCTGCATCGCCGCCGGGCTCGTCCACAGCCCCCACGTGATGCCAATCGTCCAGAGGCCGTTGGAGAGGTGGAAAACCGCGGAAAGAACGCCGATCGCGTAGAGGAGCGAGATGCCGAGCGGGGCCACGACCGTCGCCGCCGAGCTCGTCGCATGGTGGGGGTCGAAGCGTCCGCCGCCGAGCGGCGTCCCCATCCAGTGGAGCTGGATGATGTGCCAGAGGATAAACGCAAAGGCGATCATTCCGGTGGCCCGCTGGAGCGTGTAGCGGACGTTCCCCATGTAGGGGTAGGAGCCGACGTTGGGGAGCCCGCCGGCGATGATCGCGAACCCGACTGCGGCATGGAACAGCATCGGAAGGAAGATCAACGCGAACTCCACCGGAACCAGGAGCGGCCCGAGGGAGTGGATCATGTCGACCCGCGACTGGAAGGAGGCGGCGCCCCCCAGAACGGAGGCGTTGGTGAGCAGATGCACGACCAGAAAGGCACCGACCGGAATGAGCCCCGAGAGGGAGAACAGCCGGTAGATGATGAACTGGTGGCGGGAAACAAAAGACGGCAAGGTCACGCGCGGCTGCTCCAAACGGAGGAAGGGATGCCGTTGGGAGTATAGATTTGTGGAGTTGGGCGGCAACGCTCGATGGGATTTGGCGGCTGCGACCAGCATTTTTATACTGCCCAAGCGGTTTGGGATCGCCCCAGGGAGGGCCGGTGGTGCGTGATTCACCCAGCTATCTTGTCGTCCGCGATGCGGAAGGGGCCGCGATCACCCCCTCCGCCCCGCTGCCGGCCGTTCCCCCGGCCACCGGCGACCCCGCCGGCGCGACGTCCACTCTGCTGCCCCGGCCGCCGGACGCACCGGTCCCAGCCGGGGCCATGGTCGAGGCGGTCGATGGGCTTGCCGCCGCCGTTGCCCGCATTGTCCGCGGCCCTCCAGTGGCCGGCGTCGTTCTGACGGGGGGACTGGTTTCCTCGGAAGGGGCGCTGGTGACGAGCGTCCGAGCCCAGCGCATCCTGGAAAACCTTCCCGACGGTGTCGTCCTCCTCGACGCCAGCGACACGATCCGCTGGGCAAACTCCCGCTTCCGACAGTGGTGCGGCCGGGAGGATCTCGGTGGGCTCGGGTTTCTCGCCGCACTGGACAACCCGGAGATCCTCGGCCCGGAGTTCAGCCCGTTCCACGCCGCCCTCGCCTCGGGGCGGATTTCCGGTGCCACGCTCCGCACCGCCGATAACCGCTACCTCCATCTCAACGCCGCCCCGCTCCTGGCCACCGCCCCCGCCCTAGCGACCGAATGGCCCGCCGCCGACCATGTCGTCGTCAGCATTCGCGACGTCACCCACACGATCCTCGAGCAGCAAAAGCGGGCCGCCATCCATCAGGCCGGCCAGAAGCTCGCCGACCTCTCGCCGGCTGAACTGGCCGACATGACGATCGAGGAGCGGATCGACCTCCTCAAGAGCAACATTCTCCATTATTCGCGTGATCTGCTCCTCTTCGACGTCGTCGAGATCCGCCTCCTCGACCGGAAGACCGGCCGCCTCGAGCCGCTCCTCGCCGAGGGGATGCAACCGGAGGCGGAGGCCCGAATCCTTTACGCCCGCACCGAACACAACGGCGTCACCGGCTATGTCGCAGCCACCGGGCGGAGCTATTTCTGCAACGACACGACGAAAGACAGCCGCTATCTCGAGGGCTGCAAGGGGGCGAAGAGCTCGCTCACCGTCCCGCTCATGCTCCACGAACAGGTGATCGGGACGTTCAACGTCGAGAGCCCCGAGCCGGGGGGCTTCTCCCACACCGACATGCAGTTTCTCGAGATCTTCTCCCGGGACGTCGCTGCGGCCCTCAACACCCTGGAGCTCCTCGTCGCCGAGAAGGCCTCGACGACCGCCGAGAGTGTCGAGGCGATCCACGGGGCGGTCGCCCTCCCGATCGACGACATTCTCAATGACGCCGTCAACGTCATGGAACGCTACATCGGCCACGACGCCGACGTCGTCGAGCGTCTCCAGCGGATCCTGCGGAACGCCCGCGACATCAAGCAAGCGATCCAGAAGGTGGGAGAGAAGATGACGCCGAGCACCGCCCACGCCCAGCATCGCCGCGGCGAGCGACGGCGGGCCCTGGCGGAGAAGCGGGTTCTCGTGGTCGATGCCGACGAGCAGGTTCGCGCCGCGGCCCACTGCCTCCTCGAACGCAACGGCTGCATCGTTGAGACGGCCCGTGACGGCGCCGAGGCGGCCTCGATGGTCCGCGCTGCCGGGGATGCGGACTACGACGTGATCCTCTCCGACATCCGCCTCCCGGACATGTCTGGCTACCAGCTCTTTTTGAGGCTCAACGAGATCCTCGCCGACGTGCCGCTGGTGCTCATGACGGGCTTCGGCTACGACCCCGGCCATTCGATCGTCAAAGCCCGCCAGGCCGGGATCAACCTCGTCCTCTTCAAGCCGTTCCGCGTCGACCAACTCCTCGAAACGCTCGAACGGGCCCTCGAGCGCCCCAAGACCGGCGCCGGATAGTCGGTGGCGGTCGATTTCCGCACGCCGCGCCCCCTCAAGAGAGTGGTCTTCGATCGCGTCGACGCGGCGCCCGCCGACGGTTTTCTCCCGGGCGGGATGAAAAAACGATCTCGCGCGGTCCAAAAACATCTCTTTCCGCGGCGAGGGATGCCCTTGACCCGTTCCCCCCGGGGCCAGTAACTATCCCGCCCTCACGGTTCTCCCATCCACGGGGATCATGTTCATGGCACGCTTCCGCGAATTCCACGCTGCAGCCGGCAACGCTTGGCCAACGACGCGCCTGCAGTCGGTTCGTAACCAGGCCCCGGCCTCCGGCTGGGTCTGGCTGGCGGGGGTCTCCCTGTCGGTGCTCTCCGTCCCCGGAATCCTCCTCGCCGACGACATCGTCGAGGCACTTCCGGTTCCCGTCCCCGTCGCCGATGCCCCCGCCGACGACGCGGCAGCCGGCAACGCGGCCGACGCCCGCCGCGTCATCGAGGAGGCCCTCGGCCGTTCGGCGGCACAGCGCACCGCCTCGACACCCGTCGAGGCTGCTGCCCCCTCTGGTCAGGCGGCCCTGCCCCGCGACCTGATCGTCGCCCGGCTCTCAGCCGAGGTCGCCGCCCGCCAACTCGAGGCCCGTCGGGCCGCCCAGCGGTCCGCCGCCGAGGCGCTCGATCTTCTCGACACTGCCGCCGCCGAGGTCGCCGCCGCCGACATCCCCTCCGAGACCCGCACCCAACTCACGAAGCGCATCGACCGGGCTCGACGAGAGATCGAGGAGACGACCGGCAAGCGTGCCTCGGAGATCGCCCTCGACAAGAAGAACGCCGAGGTCGAGTCGAAGATCAACCGTGAGCGGGCCAAGAAGGTCGAGGTCGACCAGCGTTTGGCGATGATCGTCGACGAGTACAACACGATGATCGACGAGCGCCGGTACGCCGAGGCCGAGGCTCTGGCAAAGAAGGCCGCCCAACTCGCCCCCGACAATCCGGTCGTCCGTCAGCTCCTCTCGCAGAGCCGGATGATCCGCCGCCTCGACACGCAGAAGTCGATCGCCGGCGACAAGGAGAACGGCTTCATCGAGGCGATGGTTGACGTCGACCGCGCCGGCACGCCGTTCGTCGGACCGATCGAGTTCCCCGCCACGAAGGCCTGGGAAGACCTGACGAAAAACCGCAACCGCCTTGAGGGGGAGGGCCGCGGACGCGCCTCGCCGGCCGAGGCCGCGATCCACAAGAAACTCTCCGCTCAAGTCGTCGCCGTCCATCGCGCCGAGCCTTTGGCCGCCGTCCTCGATTCACTCGCCAAGCAGGCTGATGTTCCGATCCATCTCGACATGGTCGGGATGGAATCGGAGGGCGTCAGCAGCGACACGCCCGTCACGATCTCCCTCGAGCAGAAGATCACGCTCAAAAGCGCCCTCAAGCTCCTCCTTGAGCCGCTCCACCTCGACTACTGCGTCAAAGACGAGGTTCTCAAGGTGACCAGCCCCCGCCTCATGAAGGGCCAAGTCTTCAGCATCTCCTACCAGGTTGCCGACCTCGTCATCCCGATCCCGAACTTCATCTCCGACGACACCGGCCTCGACAGCGCTATCAATGGCGGCTACTCGCGGCTTTCGACGCTCTCCAATCTCTCCGTCCAGACCGGCCCCGCCCCCGGGGCGGTCGCCCGGTCCGACACCGACACCCCGCTCAACGGCAACAATCTCGCCCAGATCCCCGGCGTCGGCGGCAACGCCCCGCAGGTCGGAAGCTCCGGTGGTGTCCCCCTGTTCGGCGGCGGATCAGCGGCCGGCGGTTCCCAGGCCGACTTCGCGTCGCTCATCGATCTGATCCAAAACACCGTCGCCCCGCAGACCTGGAACACGGTCGGCGGCCAGGGAGCGATCCAACCGTTCCCGACGAACTTGAGCATCGTTGTCAGCCAGACGCAGGAAGTGCACGACGAGATCGCCGATCTCCTCCAGCAGCTCCGCCGTCTCCAGGATCTCCAAGTGGCGATCGAGGTTCGGTTCATCCGCCTCAACGACACCTTCTTCGAGCGGATCGGTGTCGACTTCGACTTCAACATCCAATCCAACGTCCGTGACCCGCTCAACATGACCGCCGTGCCCGGTTCGGGCGGCGGCTCGACGTCCCCTTATTCGCTCGGCATCGCCGCCAGCCCCGGTGGGCCGACGCAGACGATCGGCCTCGACAACGCCGGCAATCCGGGCGTGGCCCGGATCGGGAGCCTCGGCCAGAACCAGACCCTCAACAGCCTCAACGGCCAGCCGGTGCAGAGCTTCTACTCCATCCCCTTCCGGCAAAACAGCTTCGGTGGCGCTCAGGTGCCCTCGATGCCGGGCCTGCCCGATCCGACGACGTCGGCGGCGACGTTCGGGTTTGCGATCCTCTCCGACATCGAGGCCTACTTCCTCATCCAGGCCGCTCAGGGCAACACCCGTTCGAACGTCATGCAGGCCCCGAAGGTGACGCTGTTCAATGGCCAAAACGCCTTTATCAACGATTCGGTGTCGCGGCCGTTCGTAACCTCCGTGATCCCCGTCGTCGGCGATTTCGCCGCCGCTCAGCAGCCAGTGATCACGGTTCTCAGCGAGGGAACGAGCGTCAACGTCCAGGCTGTCGTCTCCAACGACCGGCGGTTCGTCCGCCTCACCCTCATCCCGCGCTTCTCGCAGATCGGGAAGGTGCAAGAGTTCCAGTTCGAGGGGTCGCGTTCGACCTCGACGAAGAGTGCCGACGAGAAGTCGGGGCTCGACGGCGGCGTCGGCCAGCAGGGGCAAAACCCGCTCGGAGCCTCGCTCGGCCTCAACGCCAAGACTTCGAACGAACAGACCGTCCGCTCCAGCGGCACAACGATCCAGCAACCGGAATTCATCTCGACGTCGGTAACGACGACCGTCAGCGTGCCCGACGGCGGCACCGTGCTCCTCGGCGGCATCAAGCGCCTCCGCGAGGGACGCAACGAGTTCGGCGTGCCGATCCTCTCGAAGATCCCCTACATCAACCGGCTCTTCAAGAACGTCGGCATGGGGCGGACGACCGACAGCTTGATGCTCATGGTCACCCCGCGGATCATCATCCAGGAGGAGGAGGAAGACAAACTCCTCGGCGTCAACCGTCCCTGATGACCACCGCGGCGGAGGCCCACGAGGGGTTTGCCGCACGGCCGAGCTTGCTTCATGCCCCTGGCTGATCGTGGAACAAGTCATCCCTGACCTTTGCCCACTTGGAAAACTGCTGGTTTTCTCGAGCGCTGCGCACTCGCGACCGCCTCGTGCGGCAAGGGCCGTCAGTTTGCCCACAGCCTGCTAGGCTGAGCATGGTCGAAAGTGCCTCGCGACGGCGATGCGGCACACTTCCCACGGGCTCCTCTCATGGCGCGATTCTGGTTCCTCGCCGGTTCCCTCCTCGGCGGCATCGGCGTCGCCGCCGGGGCCTTCGGAGCCCACGGACTCAAGGCTCATTTCGAGGCCAACGGCCAGGCCGCCAACTGGGAGACGGCCGTCCGTTACGGCCTCTTTCACGCCCTCGCCCTGCTCGTCGTGGCGGTCGCCTCGGCGCTTCCGATCACCACCGTCTGCCGCCGCCGGCTCCGGGCCTCGGGGACCTGCTTCCTCTCCGGCACGCTGATCTTCAGCGGGCTGCTGGCAATCCTCGCCTTGACCGGCATTCGGATCCTCGGCGCGGTCGTGCCGATCGGCGGCGTGCTCCTCATCGCCGGCTGGGGCTGGCTGTTCGCCGCCGGGCTTCAGCTCGGATCGGAATCGTAGAACACGCGCCGTGGGTTGCGGACGAGGAGGTCGAGCCCGAGGTCGACCGCCCGCTCCTCGCTCCAGCCCCGTTCGACGACGAACCGATCGGCAAGCACCCGGGCGAGAGTCCGCCGGTACATCGCGAACTTCGGATACCCGAACTCCGTTTTGTACATGTCGCTGTAGTAGCCGAGGAGCTTCGTCCGCGGCACCGCTTCGATCCGCTGCTCGAGATCGGAATGAATGGTCGACGGCGTGTTGGCATACCACCAATGGCCGAACGGCAGGACATTGGGGAAGATCCAGGCGAAGCTGACGAGCTCGTGGTTGAGCGGCCGGGAGAGGACCGACACCGGGAATCGCACCCCCGGAAAGGCATTGAACAACGGCGCGTAGTCGGCCAGCGACAGCCGGCCATCGAGGAGGTCCTGCCCTTGGTGGACGCCGCCAGGATAGACGGCCCGGCGGACCCCGATCATGAGGTCGAAGGGGAGCCGGCGCTCCTGGCAGATGCCGGCGATGGTCCAGAAGAGGTGGGCCGAGAGCGCCGCCCGGTCGGCCGCGGGAGCGGCGAGGCCATCGCGGAGCACCGCTGCCAAGCCCCGTCCTGCGTCGGCCATATCGATGGGACGGGGGCAGAAGTCGGGGGGGAGCGAGATCGCCACCGCCCGCGCCCCGCTCCGCACGAACCGATCGGCGACCGCCGCGACCGCCTGCCCGATTCGGCCAATATCGCCCGGCTCCACCCCGGATGTCCGCGCGAGCCTCTCGAGGACGCCCGGCTTTCCGGTGTGGAAAACGAGCTCGTCGACCCGCAGGCAGGGCACCCAGAGCGTGGTGTCGAAGCCCTCGAGGGGATCGTCGAAGTCGTTGGTGAGGAAGACCGCCTCGATGTGGCTCTTCGCGAGCACATGGGCCGTCCACCCCGGATCGGCCGAACGCTCCCGGACCCGGTCCGCCAGATCGGGCCAGTTGGAGGGCGTCAGGGCATCCCCCTGGAAGCCGAACAGGTCGCGGGCGATCTCCATCAGCCAGGCGACCTGGATGGTGTTGGTGAGATTCGCGAGGCCGGCGACGATCCGTGCGACCCGCGTCTGGGCGTCGAGCCCCGGCCCCTCGATCGCTTCCCGCGGCACCCCGGCCGAATGGACCAGCTCGGTGTAGTAGTGGTAGCCGAGGATGTCGGCCAGGGTGCGTGCCGACGGGGCGAGAGGATCGATGTGCGAGTGTGGATCGACGAACGTCGCCGTGGCGAGCTCGCTGTCGATCCTGGCAACGAGGGCCGCTGAAGTGTTCACGGTGATCAGCCCCCGATCGTTCGAGCAACACTTCCCACCCGATGTGGCGCGATCGTCAGAACCCGCCGGCTGCCTCACGCTCCTGCTGAGCGTCGATCTGGTCGAGCCGGTCGTCGAGCTCGGCCGCCGCCTCTTCACTTGTTCGGTCGCGCTGGTCGAAGCCGTCGTCGGTCTCGGCGGCGCGCTCCTCCATCTGTTCGTCGCGCTGGTCGAGGCGGTCATCGCGGAGCGGTTCATCGCCGAACGGATCATCGGTGGCACGGCCGGACTTGGGTGCCGAGAACGGATCGTCCTCTTCGGGCGTTTCGACCGGGGCCTTGCGCGGTGCAGCGGGGACCTTCCCGGGCGCGGGGGCCTGGCGGTTCACCGGGCCACGTGCCTTCGGGACAGGGGCATCGAGCGGCTCGGCCGGCGTTGCCACCGTATCAGGGACCCGGCGGCGGAGGACGTCGGGGGCCGTTTCCTGAACCCCGATGTAGCGCTGGCGGATGGCCGCCTCGTCACGCTGGACGGCGGCGACACGGGCCCGCTGACGGTAGGACTCAAGACGCTGGCGATCGCGCCCCTGAACGCGTTCGAGCGAGCGGGAAATTGAGATCCCGCCGCGCCCCATCGTCTCGCGGCTGGCGCCCTCGGCGAAGTCGCCGTTGATCTCGTCGTCGATCTTGCCGAGTTTGATCGACGTCAAGCCACGGTAGTAGGAGGCCCGTGGATCGAGCGTGCCCGCCTCGATGGCGGCCGTCAGGGCATCGTAGGCAGCCTGGTAATCGCCGTCGTAATAGGCGTGAACCCCGGCGCCGTACGAGGCTGCCACGCCGAGCGGCTCATCGGCACGGGCCATCGAGGGCGACATCCCCGAAAGGGTGACGAAGCCGGAAATGGCCACGGTCGGGAGACACGTGACACCGATCCACAGCCAGCGGCCGAACCGCTTCCCGCCCCGCATGCCAATGTTCATTTCCATGCCCGCAGACTCCGACCGAGGTGACAAACGTTCCACCGGAGGATCCGGCCCCACTCGTCGTATCGGCAGACGATCCGTGCCCCGCGCGGAATCGGCACGACCGCCGGAACAGTCTGCCACCGGCCGCCGCTCACCCCCCGGAGAGTTTGCCCGACCCGACCGCTCCCCGGCCAGGCATGAGGCGCAGGGCCGATCAGCCGGCCGCACCGACCGCTGCGGCATGGCGGCGGAAGGTTGGTTCGTCGACAAACACCCCGGCGCGCACCAGCTGCACCGCCAGCGGTTGCCCCGGCCATCCCCACACCGCGAGGAAGCGGTCGAGGACGTCCACTGGGCAGATCCCCTTCGTCTCCACGACGAGGACGCGGCCGTGGCGTTCGTAGGCATTGCCGTCGATCTGCCAGCGTCCTTCCCCCCCCGGCCCGACCCACACGAACGAACCATCGGGCTCGACGAAGGCCTGCTCCAGCGCCGCCAGGCCGGCGAGCGCCTCGTCGAAATCGCTCGCCATCGTCATCCCAGCCGATTCCCCCGGGGGCACGATCGTCGGCCAGGTTCCGTGGCGATCGACCAGCGGCGGGCCGGCGATCGCGGCGCTGGAAAAAGGGTGGAGGGAGACGTCGAAGCGAAACTGGTTCATGGTCTTTCCCCATCCCCACAGGCCAATCGCGGTGCGGGCCGTTCAGGCCGCGTCAACGATCCACGCCCCGCCAGCGACCGGCACCTCCGACCAGCCCCGCGGCCGATCCGTGAGAGCCCATTCTGCCACAGCGTCGCCGAGGGCCACGATCCTCGAGCCATCCCCTCGATCGGTGACCAGAGCCGTCGTCGGGAACGGCGGCGCCGTCGGTCGCAGGGCGATCTCGCGGACACCGGGAGGATGGCTGTCGCGGTCACAAGCTACGCCCTGCCTTGGCCCCAGCGCAATGCACCGACGGTGCCCTGCGGGGATGATCGGGCTGTCGATCGGCGCGTGCCCGAGGACGACGATCCCAGGTGCGGCCGGCGGCGGCGCGATCCCCAGGAGCTCCCCGAGGGGATCAGCAGCCCCGACCGGCGGACGGTGCGCGAAGGGGCGCTCGTCGACCGCGGCGAGCCGGGCGGCGAGGGCCTCGACAACGTCAAACGGCGCCTCGTTCCAGCGCCCAGCACCGGTCAGGCCCGAGCCCCGCGCCGCCCGGTGCCAGGCCGACACGCTCCGCAGCCACGCCTCCTGCAGCGGGCCTGCCGTCGCCGTGTCGCGGCGGCTGGCAACCCACGCGGCGACCGCAGCGGCGAGGCCGAGGGGATGGGTGGACCGCAGCGCGGCGAGAAGGGGGCGGCGCGCCTCGGCATCGCTGCCCGACATCGCGTCTGAGGCGGCGAAGCGGGCGAGGAGGTCGACGCGGAGGCTCGCCCCGAGGCTCGGGCCGTTGTCCTCGATCCACAGCGGATCGGCGCCATGCCCGTGGACAACACGCACGCCGCGGCCATCCCAGGCGGTGCCGACGCCGATCCCGCTCCGTTGGGCCGCCATCCGGGCCGGTTCGCGCGTCAGGCCGGCGTCGAGGTTGCCCTCGAGGATCGTCAGCCCGACCGGGACGCGACGGGATTCACCCGAAACGGGGCGGCCATGCCGGTCGGGCTTGGGAACATGCAGGCCGCAGCGCACCAGCGCCAGCATCCCGCGGACGATCCCCCCTCCGGCCCGCAGCGACTGCGCCACGACCCGCGCTCGGATCGCCTCGGCCTTGGCCCCTCGGTGCCACGGTCGGGTCGAGCCGAGCCATTGCCGCGAGCCGAGCCAGTCGAAGGTGTCGCCGGCGAAGACGATCTCCACGCGCGGCACCGGTTCGTACCGACCGTCGGCCCGCCATCCGGCCCGGACGGCGGCCCGGGCGACGGCGGCCCGGAATCGCCCCATCATCCCGGCGGCCGGCACCGGCCAGAGCGAGCCGTCGCCGATCTCCCAATTGGCCGTGACGACGATCATGGTGGA
>CAMBFA010000011.1 GCA_945865325.1 Candidatus Kuenenia stuttgartensis | reverse complement strand
GAGGAAGTTGGTGTCGGGCACGGCTGGTGGATGGGGCGGTGGAGGCCGAGGGCCGCGGGGAGACAATACCACGGCCGGCGCGGGTCTTGAGATTGCGCCACGCTCACTCGATTTTGACCCGACGCGAACTATCCTCGAACAATCCTCGTAGATGATCTCCTCCGGGCCCGGCTTGTCCGGGTTACCCATGAACAGGCCTGCTCGACACCACAGCGCCGAAAGTGGAGAAGTAGCGATGGATCGCGAGACGCTCGAGACCCTCTGTCAGACGTTTGCCGCCCGCCAATTCTCCTGGCCGCAGCCAGCGGCCCCCATGGGGACCGATCCGGTGCCGGAGATCCTCCGCAGCTTCCGCCTCGCCGAAATCTCCGCCGCGGAGATGGAGTCGCTCCTCGGCCTAGTCACCGCCGACGAGGAGGATGAGACAACCGGCCTCGTCCTGGCCGGTTTCGACGCCGGCCTCGACGAGCCGCCGGTGCTCATCGATGATTTCCCCGACTTCGACGAGATCGTCGCCGCCGGGATCGTCGAAGACGAGGATGCCGACGCCTCGTCCGCTGGGAGTTGCCGTGGCGTCGTCGAGATCCGACTCTCCTCCGCCCGACCCGGTGCCGATGTGTGCCGGGATCTGCCGGGAGGGTGACGGTGCCGGAGGGAGAGGGTGTGACTGATCTACCGACGGTCCTCCTCGAACGGTCGGGAGTCGTGGCGCTTGCCAAGCCCTTCGGCCTCGCCACCCAGGCTCCCGCCGGATTCCCTTCGGTCGAGTCGTGGCTCCGTGACCGGCTTCCTGCCGGTGCCTATCTTGGCGTGCCCCACCGTCTCGACCGCGCCGTGTCGGGCGTCCTCCTCATGGCGACGACACCCCGCGCCGCCCGCCAGCTTTCGAGACAGTTCGAGCGGCGCCAGGTGACAAAGACCTACGTCGCGATCGTGGCCCCCGGGGCCGCTTTCAGCCCGGTGGCAGGAGCGCTGGTCGAATGGCGCGACCGGATTGCGAAATGCCCCGATGCGGCGGCGGCGGCGGTCGTCGGTCTGGAGGATCCGGCGGGACGCGAGGGGGTGACCTGGGTCCGGACCCTCGGGGAGGTAGCGCCCGGAAGATGGCTCCTCGAGCTCGCGCCCCTCACCGGCAGGATGCACCAGCTGCGGGTGCAAGCCGCCGCCCGCGGCATGCCGGTCGTCGGTGACACGCTCTACGGCGGGCCAGCGCTCGCGGAGGGCAGCGACCCCGACCACCGGCGGCGGCCGATCACCCTCCATGCCCTCTCGATCCGTTTCCGGGATCCCGACTCGGCCGAGGAGCTTGTCGTCACAGCGGCGCTCCCCTCCTTCTGGCCCGCGGCCGCCGCCCCCCTCCTGCCGGGCGACTGATGGCCAGGCGCGCACGGCGCCGTCATCCCCGCGGCAGGCTGCCGAGGTGACGCAGCCACTGCTCGATCCACGGGGGCGACCACGGGTTCCACGTGGGGTAGGCGACCGACACCACCGAGAGGGCCAGGAGCAGCAGCGCCAGCCACCGCCCGGCCCGGTGGCGCGCCAAGCTGTCGGCCGCCGGCACCGCCGCCACCGTCCACAGCGGCGCGAGCCAGAACACCCAGCGGAAACCACTCGACACCCCGCCGTAGTTGCGGTCGATCTGGGAGCGCGTCAGGTAGAAGAGGATCACGACGGCCGACACGAGGAGGATCGCCACGGCGAGATGGGAATGGCCGGGGAGGGCGGGCCGGCGCCGAGCCGTGATCAGGAGCCCGAGGCCCCAGGGAACGAGGATCCAGGCGGGGGTCAGCGAAAAGATCCCGTGGTGCCCGACCAACGCGTGCCAGGCATAGACCAGCGCCGAGGGCTCTCCCCGGTCGACCCCCTTCGGATCGCGCCAGTAGCTTGTCAGCTGCTTGCCGTTGGAGAGCGCGAGGGAGTAGTCGTACCAGTTGTCGGGATTGGCCGAGGAGGTCCCGGGGGCTGGCGCGGCAGCAGCGGCCGGCAACTGGGGGGCGGCGGCGTGGCGGTGAGCGTAGGGGGGAAAGACCGATCCGTGGGCCAGCCAGTTCGTTCCCAGGGCGACCGCGGCGACGACGACGGCCGCCGGGAGCGCGGCGCGGAGCGTGGGCCGTGGGTCGACCAGCCACAGCATTCCGAGGACCGCAACGCACCAGGCGAGGGCGGGGAGTTCGAAGGCCGCGGTCAGGGCAGCGAGGGCCCCGGCGGCGGCGAAGGCCGGCAGCGAACCGCCCCGGCCGACGATCCGCAGCAGCCACCACCCGCTCCAGGCGGCCGCGGCCGCCGCCGGGAGGTGGTTGGTGAGCGACACGGCGAATGGGGAGAGGAGCGTGCCAAAACAGATCAGGGCGGTCCCCCAGCCGCGCCCCCAGTCGGTGCCGCCGACCGACTCAATCATCCGCTGGGTAGCCACGAGGAGGAGGCCGAAGGGGAACAGGCAGCAGGCCACCAGGAGCATCCGCGCCATCTCAAACGGATGGTCGCCGAGTGTCCAGCCGGTGATCCGATGGAGGGCCCAGTAGGGGGCGGCACAGAGCACGGTGAGGAGCGGCGGCTTGCTCGAGTAGAGGCGGATCCGGCCGGTCGCGTCGGCGTGGGCTACCGCGTCGATGGTGTCCCAGCCCGGCTCGACGACGAGGTCGTCGATCGCGAACGTACCCCGTTCCACCAGGGCCCGGACGGCGAGCCAGCGACTGCGGTCGTTCGCCGAAAGGAAGGGGCGCTGGAGACGCCGTCCCTGCTCGATCGAGGCCGCGATCGCCTCGGCGTCGACCGCCGGTCCACCAGCCGCTTCGGCGTCACGGGCCTTGGCCACGGCCTCCGCGACGAGGCGCTTCTCCAGCGCGATCTTGTCGACGCTCGTCACGGCGCCGATCCGGCCGAGGAGGCTGCCGAGGGCCACAGCGAACAGGATCGCCGCCAGGTGCCGCCGGTGGCGCGCCCGGGCGGAGGGGACGATCGCGCCGAGCGCGCCGAGCGCGGCGATTCGGCGGCGGCGGATGTCGGCGGCAATTCGGGCCAGATCGATAAGGCCGGTGAAGAACCGGGCGAAGCCGTACTTCGACCGCCCCAGCTTCCGCGGCCGGTGGTGGACGGCCTTCTCGACGACCCGGTGGCCATCCGCGGCGGCCAGCACGGTGATGAAACGGTGCATGTCGTCGCCAAGCCGCAGCGAACGTGCCGCCGGGGCACGGAAAACCTTCAGGCCACAGTTGTGGTCGTGGAGCAGAAGCCCGCTGACCCAGCCGACGAGAAGATTGAAGATCCGCGACGGGAGGGTCTTGTGCCAGGGGTCGAGTCGCGGGGTCTTCCAGCCGTTGACCACGTCAGCGCCAGCCCGGCCGGTCGCCGGGTCGGCGAGAAGGGCGAGCATGGCGGGGATCTCGGCCGGGTCGTCCTGGCCGTCGCCGTCGAGCATCACGATCCGCGGGCTCCGGCAGCGGGCAAAGCCCTCCATGAGCGCCGCCGACTTCCCCTCGCCACGGGGCTTGTGGATTCCCACCACGCGCAGATCACCCCCCGCGGCGGAGCCGATCTCCCCGCGGGTTGTGTCGCTCGATCCGTCGTCGATGACGAACAGTTCCCAGGCGAGCCCGGCGCCATCGAGCACGGTGCGGATCTCGGCGATCAGCGGGCCAATGTTCCCCGCTTCGTTGCGCACAGGGACGACGAGCGAGACGTCCGGCGGCGTGGCGTCGGGTGCGTTCATGCATTCGGACCAGACGGAGGCTCCTTCCGGCCGGGCTGGCGGGAAGGAACGCGTGGAGGGTGCGCCGGATGACAGCGGCGCCGTGGAGGCCGGCCATGGCGAACCAGGCAGGATACCCCCCGGGAGCCCGATCCGCCATGCCGGAACGGCGCCGATCCGCCATGGCGGGCGTGGATCACTTTTTCAAACCACCGTTACAATTCGTCCACGAGTGCCAGCCCCCGTTCGCCGTTCCCCGTTCCCCTGCCCCCGTCCTCTGGACCCGCGGTTCCCACCGCGCCGCGGAATGCTCTTCAACAGCCTGATCCCGACCGAAACGCCGCCGAAGCGCGTCGCGCGGCTCGTCTCCTTCGGCGTCCTCCTCGCGCTTGTCGCCATCTTCGGCCTGCTTTCGCTGCGGGTGATGTCGAGCTTCCTGCTGCCGTTGCTCCTGGCGGCGATGCTCGTCGTGATCTTCGGCCCGCTCCATCGCTGGCTGCGCGATCGGATCATCGCTCCAGGCAAGGGGCCGGAATGGATTCCCGCCCTCCTCACGACGCTGTTCGTGCTCCTCATCGTTCTCGTGCCGCTGTTTCTCCTCGTCGCCCGCGCCGGGGGGGATGCCGTGCGGATCTTCCGGACGGAGAACGGGCTGAAGCTCGATCCGGCGGTCCTGTCGGGGCTCGTCGAACGGATCAACGACACCACCGGGATGCATCTGACCGCCGAGTCGGTCAACGGCGAACTGCGGCGGATCGCCGAGGAATGGATCGGGCCGGTGGCGGCGCGGACGCCGGTCGTGATCGTCAAGGGGATCATCGGCCTGGTGGTGATGACCGTAGCGCTCTTCTATTTCCTCGCCGACGGGCGGCGGATGCTCGCCGCGGTCACGCGCCTGATCCCCCTCGATCCCCGCTACCAGTGGCAACTCCTCCAGGAGTTTGAGGAGGTGAGCCGGGCGGTCGTCAGTTCGACGCTCCTGGCGGCGATCGTCCAGGCCGTCCTCGCTGGCCTCGGCTTTTGGGTGGCGGGGCTGGAAAACGTCTTCCTCCTCACGCTGCTGACGTTCTTCGGGGCCCTCGTCCCGTTCGTCGGAGCCGCGGCCATCTGGGGGAGCGCCAGCCTCTATCTCCTGTTTTTTGCCAAAAACACCTTTGCCGCCGCCGGCCTCGCCGTGTGGGGGATGGGAGTGGTCTCCACCGTCGACAATATCATCAAACCGATCGTCCTCCACGGACAGTCGAAGCTCCATCCCCTCCTGGCCCTGTTGAGCGTCCTGGGGGGCGTCGGCGCTCTGGGGCCGATCGGGATTTTCGTCGGTCCGATCGCCGTGGCTTTCCTCCAGGCGGCCCTGACGATGCTCCAGACCGAGCTCGACAGCCTTGACGTCGGGAATCTGGCCGGCGGCGCTCCCGCCGGAGAGTCCGATTCCGGGCCAGTTGCACAAACCGCCGTCGAGAGGTTGAAATCGCCCTGACGGAGAGCCTGTTCACCGGAGAGTTTTCGCATGTTTATCGAAATCCTTGTCCTCCTCGCCGGGATCCTCGCCATGGGGATTGAGGGCGCGTACGTGCCGACCGAGGGAGGGGGCGGGGACTACCTCGTGCGCGTCGAACCCGATCTGATGCGCAACGGCACCCAGGCCAGTCCGCTGACCAGCGACGTGCCGGCCGACGCCCGGGATGTCCGGCGCGTGAAGATCTTCGTCTCCGACACCTGGCCGGCTGGTGTCGATCGGCTCGTCTCCGATGCGGCGAAGCGGCCGCGGGCCGAGCGGACGTCGCAGAAGACCTCGCTCCTCTCCGGTGGCGAGGCGGCAGCAACGGGGGGAGCGGTCACCGACCGCCCCTGGCCGCTCCTCATCGGCAGCCTGCTGACGCTCTTCCTCTCGCTCGGTGCCAACGCCTACCTGGGGCTCCTCCTGGCGAGCATGCGGCAGCGCTACCTGCGGGATGTCCAGCCGGGGTTGGCCGTCAGGTAGCTGTTCTCCGGGAGGGCTACCGACGGCGGGGCGTTGTCGGTAACAGGGTTGTCTGGGATCGTTTTGGTTGTCTGGGATCGTTTTGGGGCTCTCCGTGCTGCCGTTCGCGCTGGCGATTTTCACCGGGGCTTTTCTCCTCTTCATCGGGCAACCGCTGGTCGGGAAATACATCCTCCCGTGGTATGGCGGTGGACCCGGCGTCTGGACAACCTGCCTCCTCTTCTTCCAGGGGGTGCTGCTGGCGGGCTATGCCTATGCCCACCTCCTCACGACATGGCTGTCGCCGCGGCGGCAGGTGCTGGTCCATGTCGTCGGTCTGGCGGCGGCCCTCGCCTTCCTTCCTATCTCCCCGGGGGAAAGCTGGCGTCCCCGCCCCGGAGATGACCCCGTCGCCTCGATCCTCCTCCTCCTTACGGCAACGATCGGCCTGCCGTTTGTCGTCCTCTCGGCCACCGGCCCGCTCCTTCAGCGGTGGTTCAGCCTGGTCCACCCGGGCCTGTCGCCCTACCGGCTCTATGCCCTCTCCAATGTCGGTTCACTCCTCGCCCTCCTCGCCTATCCGACCGTGGTCGAGCCGCGGCTGACGCGTGCGGCCCAGACCGGTGCCTGGTCGATCGGCCTGGCCTGCTTCGCCACGGCCTGTGCGGTCTGTGCCGCGCGGGTGTGGACCGGCGCTGGCCGTGCGGAGCTCGAAAACGGGGCTGTCGACGCCGGGCTCGAAGACGAACAGGCCGGCGACGGCGTGCTCTGGGTAGCGCTCCCGGCGATCGCGTCGGTGCTCCTGGTGTCGACGACGACCCGGCTGTGCCAGGACGTGGCGGCGATGCCGCTGTTGTGGGTACTGCCGCTGGGGATCTACCTGGTGACGTTCATCGTCGCCTTCGACCACGCCGTCTGGTACCGCCGGGGTCCGTTCACGGCCCTCGCCGCGCTCGGTGTCGTCGTCACCTGGCAGATCCTGGCGGAGGGCAACTCTGCCCCCCTCAAGCTCCAGCTGGCAGGGCATCTCGCGACGCTGTTGGTCACCTGTATGGTCTGCCACGGCGAGCTTTACCGGCTCCGGCCCGCCCCCCGTCACCTCACTCGCTACTTCCTCGCCATCGCCGCCGGAGGGGCGATCGGCGGCTTGGCGGTGGCCGTCGTCGCCCCGAGCTTGTTCAACGACGACCACGAACTTCCGGCCGGACTGTGGATGCTCCTGGTGGCGCTCGGGGCCCTGTCGTTTCGACACCACAGCCGGGCGATCCCGCTGGCCGCGGGGCTGGGAACGCTCGTCGGCGTGGCAGCGGTGCCGTGGCTTCGGAGCCTGTGCAATCACGGCGGCACGTTGACCTTCGAGGCGGCCCGATTTCTCCCCACCGCTGCCCCGTGGGTGGCAGGCTTCGTCCTCGTCTTCCTCGCCTGCCTGTGTGACGTGTGGCACCGTCGGCTCGATCCTCCCTGGCGGCCGGCGGCGGGGGGCTTTCTGATGCTCCTCGCCGGGGCTGCCGGCACGGCCTTTCTCCTTCTCACCGGGGATCCGGGCGACCGCGAAATCGTCCGCAGCCGCAACTTCTACGGGACGCTCGAGGTGATCGAGCCGGCGGTGAGCGACTCCCGCGAGCGCCATCGGCTCCTCGTTCACGGGGCGACGACCCACGGCCTGCAGCTGACCGAGCCGGGGCGGACCCGGATTCCAACCACCTACTACGCCACCACCAGCGGGGTCGGGCGGGCGATCGCGAGCCTCGGGGAGGGGGACGGGGAGGGGAATGGGCAGAGAGATGGATGGCTCGAGCCGCACTCCATCGGCCTGGTCGGCCTCGGTGTGGGGACGCTCGCGGCCTATGCCCGGGAGGGGGATACTCTCCGGGTCTACGAGATCAACCCGGCGATCCGCGACCTCGCGCGGGAGCGGTTCAGCTTCCTCGACGAATGCCCGACGACGGTCGAGGTGGTGATGGGGGACGCGCGGCTCTCGATGGAGCGGGAGATCGCCGCCGACGCCCCCCAGGCCTTCGACCTCCTCGCCCTCGATGCCTTCTCGAGCGATGCGATTCCCGTTCATCTTCTGACGCGCGAGGCCTTCGAGATCTACCTCGCGCACCTCGCGCCGGAAGGGATCCTCGCCATCCACATCTCCAACCGATACCTCGATCTCGCCCCGGTGGTGGAGCGCCTCGCCGACCACTTCGGCCTCGCGATCGTTTCCGTGAACGATTCCGGAGGCGATGAATGGTGGGGGTACAGTTCGACGTGGATGCTGCTTTCGCGCGACGGGGCCGTGCTCGAGCGCGAGGAGATCGCCACCGCCTCCGATCCCTGCGGGAAGGGGGCGGGGTGTAAGCTGTGGACAGACGACTTCGCGAGTGTCTGGTCGATCCTCATCCCGTGACGAGCCCGCGGCGGGGCCCGATCAGGCCCCGCGACCGCGGGATCGCTTGCCGCGCGGAGCAGGCTTCGCGGCTCCCCCCGCCTTCGTCTCCCGCCGCGGGCGGCCGGTATTGGCCTCGTCGGCATCGTGGTCGATGGCCATGTCGAGATCCTCGCTCGCCTGGGACGGCGGGATCATCCCCGCGAACATCTCCATGTGCGGGTAGCTTGCGCGGCCGTGGCCGACGCGCGGGACCGGCGTGGTGCCGACCGACGTCGGGAACGTGGCGGCGCCGGCGGCCGTCGCGGAGGGGGCCGTGACATACCCGACATAGCCGAGCCCGGCGAGGTGCCCGGAGTGGATCACCGTGTGCGACGGGAGGCGGTGGCCGTCGTGCACGGGGTAGCCGAGGCCCCCCTGCGAATGCCGCGCGATCACCGCAGGGAACGGGGTGGGGAACGGTACGGACGGGAACGCTGTCGCCGGTGCCGGTGGCGCGGGGGGAATGACCGCCGGCGCCAGATGCTGGACGACGACCCGGGCCCTCGGAGCGGGCTCCGGCGGCAGTGGAAGGGGTGGAATGGGGAGGGAAAGATGGGCGACAGGCTCCGGCCGGCGGACCTCCACCCGCACTGTCTCCGACTGTGACGCGACGACCCGCGCCGCAGGGAGGGAGGCGACGGTGGGGGCGGCCCCGGAGAGCGAGCGCACCGACGCCCCCACCCCGCGGAAGATCTGCGCCACGTGGGAATGGCAGGTGAGCACGAGTATCTGCCGCTCACGGGGCTGGTCGGCGACGAACTCCATGAGCACTTCCGCCGCGGCCCGGGCGCGGCTGTCGTCGAAGTTCACCAGCGCGTCGTCGATGACGACCGGCAGATGAACGCCGTGCCGCTCGAGATCGCGGACGAGCGCCAGTCGGAGGGCGAGGAACACCTGCTCGCGCGTCCCGCGGCTGAGCCGGTCGGGGCTCCAGGTGAGGTCGTGGGTGTCGTGGATCTCGAGCCGGGCTTCGTGGATCGAGGTGGTAATCCGGGTGTAATGCCCCTCGGTCAGCCGCACGAGCCAGCGGGAAGCCTCGCGGAGGACCGCCGGCTGATGGTCGCGGGCGAAGGCGGCCCGCGTCGACTCGAGCATCTCCCGGGCCGCCTCGAGGGTCCGGCGACGGTGGAGCTGGCGGTCGAGATCGTTTTCGAGGGTGGCGATCTCGAGTTGGATTCCCTCGGTGGAATGGTCTTTGGCGGCCGCCTCGACGCGGCCGGCGGCAGCCTTGCGGGCTTCGCGGGCCCGGTCGAGTGCTTCGCGGGTGGCGACCGTCACGAGGTGGGCCTCGGCGATCCGCTGGTCGAGGGTCACCTGCTTCGCTCCGGTCATCCACTGCTCGAGCTCGGGGAGGTCGGCGAGCCGGCGGCGCGCGTCGCCCCAGGCCCGTTCGGCCACCTGGGCCTCCAGCCGCGCCTCGTCGACGAGGGGGCGGCGGTCGACGAGGGGGAGGAACTCCTTCTCCGTCTCGACATTCCAGCGGGCGATGATCTCGCGCACGCGACGATCGGCGAGCTTGACCCGCGCCAGCGCCTCGCGGTGCCGGCGACGGGCGCGGACGAGCCGGGCGGTCATCTTGCCCCGCAGACGGTGAAACGTTGTCTCCCGGCGGAGCCGCTCCCGCAGCTGGAGGAGGTTCTCCAGCGCCGTGCCCTCGGGGAGCATGTCGCATTCGATCAGGATCTCCTCGATCTGGTGCCCCATCGCCGCGAGCTCCTCGCGGCGCAGTCGTGCCTCCTCCGAGGTCCGCTGCCGCTCCTCGTCGAGGGCCAGAAGGGCCGTCTGGTGCCGGGAGAGCTGCCGGACATCGGCGGGGGAGAGGGTGGCGGGGAGGGCGCGGGACTCGAGGCCCTTTCGCCACGCCGTCCGGGCGGCGGCGCGACGCTGCGCCGCGTGGCCGAGATCCTGCTGGGCGGCTTCGAGCCGATCGGAGAGGAGGTTGAGTGAGCCCTCGCGGGTGGCGAGGGCCTCGAGTCGCTCGACCTCGTTTTGGGCCGCGACGAGCCGGCGGTCGATCGTCGGGGCATGCTCCCCCGGCCAGCGCTCCACGCTGCCGCGGAGGGCCTCGAGCTTCTTGTCGAAGAGGCCGCATTGGGCCGAGGCGTCGTCGCGCTGCTTCCGGACCATCGTCACCTGCTGGCGGGCCGATTCGAGGCGGTCGCTGGCGGCGCGGTCGAGCGACCAGGTGACCACCGATGCCAGGCCGGTGCCGACCAGGCCGAGCGCGGCCATCGCGTAGGCCAGCGATCCGGTGACCGCCGCGGGGAGGAACAGGCCCGAGAGGACCAGCGCGGCCCCGGTCACGAACATGGCCCCCAGGCCGAGGAGCCACTCCAGCGGGATCAGCTGCCCGCGGAGACTCGCGGCCACGTCCCGGTCGAGCGCGGTGAGCGACTTCTCGAGCTCGATCACCTGCTCGCCGGAGGCGATCCGGTTGCGGAGAAGGGCGGCCCGACCAGCCGCCTCCTCGATCGCGGTGGCGAGCGACGCTCCCGCGGTTTGCGTGGCAGGTGACTTGAGCAAGCCGCGCGTCGACTCGACGGCCGCCTTGGCCTCGGTCACCGCCTGTTCCGCCCCCTTCAGGCCGCGTACCGCCGCGGCCAAATCGCGCGCCCTCCCGCGGAGGCTGCCGAGGGAGCGGGCGAATCCGCCGGGGAGCTGCATCTCCGAGAGCGTGTCGGGGGAGGCCCCGGGCTTGGCCTCCGCCACCAGCAGCCGAACGAGCCCTGCAGCCCCGAGCTGCTCGCCGAAGCGGCGGGCCGCCTGCCGCGCCGTCGCGGCGGCCCGGGCCGACTCGGCCGCGAGCCGTTCTAGCCGCGGCTGCTCCTCGCAGAGGGCCGCTACAGCGCTGCGCTTCTTCCAGATTTTCTCGTCGGCGGCGTGCGACTTGATCTCCCGGGCGATCTTTCCGCGGATCCGCTTCCGCTTCGCCGCCGACCGGGCCAGACCGTCGCGCCGTTTCGTGGCCAGCTGCCAGGCGTCGAGATCGGCGTGGATCAGCGGAGCGGCCTCCAGCTGCGCCAGATGGTCGGTGGTCCGCCGCCAGTCGCGGAACAACGGCTCGAGGGGGACGACCGCGCGGATCGTCTCCTCGGCCAGCTTCGCCTGGTGGTGGCCGCTTTCGCAGCTGGCGATCTCGGCATCGATCCGCGCAAGCTCGCTCCCCAGGGCGCCGGCGGCGACGGCCGGTGCTCCCATGCTCGCCAGCCTCCCCAGCGCGGCGCTGCGGCGCTGCCGGATCGATTCGATCGGCGACACCTCCGGGTCGGTGGAATCGAGCCGTTCGATGGCGACCCGGAGGCTGTCGAGCACGCGGGTCACCCGGCCCCGATCGAGACCGCTGGCCAGTTCGTAGAGCCGGCTCCCACAGCCTTCCGCCTCGAGCGTGTGGAGCTCCTGGAGCTCGTCGAGGCCGAAGGCCATCACGGCAGTGAAGGTCCGTTCGTCGATGTCCCCCATGTAGTCCTGGAGGAAGAGGGTCGTGGCGGTGCCACCGTCGGCTGCCGAGACGGTGAGATGGTCGGCGATCGGAAGATCCTTCTCGGCGGTGTAGTCCTGCCGCGAGAGGCGCTCGAGGTGGGGGCCCTCGTGGCGGCGCTCGACGAGGATCCGGCGGGCATCGAGCCCAGCGCGTGCCTGGAGGCGGCCGCCGCAGGGAAGGTGCGGATCGAGGATCCCCCGGCGGAACAGATGGCCGAAACCGAAGAGGACGCCGCGGACGAACTCGAGGAGCGAGGTCTTGCCGGTCTCGTTCGTGCCATGGAGCACTTCGACGCCTGCGCCGAGCCCTTCGACCGTGACCCCCTCGAGGGCGCCGAAGCGGTCGATATGGATCCGCTCGATGATCATTGGGATGCTCCTCCGGAGGCGGGGCGCCGGCCCTGCCGTGGTCGATTCTTCAGGTTGATTCCATCAACTCAAGCGCCACCCAGGCCGACTCGCGTCCCCCCGGCGCACCGGCATGCTTCTCGGCCTCGAGGACCTTCTCGGCGAGGAGCGACGCGAACGAAGCGGTCGTGCCGGAGGCGCTCGAGGAGGCGTTGCGCACCAGCGGCAAGAGCGGTTCATTGCGGTCGGCCTCGAGCTCCTGACACCAGACGCGAAACGATCGGGGGTCGAACAATTCCCGCAGCCGCCCCATCGTCTCGGCGGAGATCTCGGAGACATGGATGCGGCGGGTGAGGCTCCCCCCGCAGTCGATGGCGACGCGGACGACATGGAGGGGACCGGCCGGATCGGGCGTCATCGACTCAATCGCTCCCCAGATCGTCGTGGCGAGCTCCTCGTCGTTACCGGCCAGGGACTCGAGCGTCAGCGTCCGCCAGGTAACCCGGTGCGTCGGCACCTCCCGCCAGGCCGGACGGGCATCCGAATTGACAGGGAAGATCAACGCCGACGGCGCGGCGCTGCCTACCCCGGGGCCCGCCGACGTCGGGTGGAAGGGGGCCGCCCCGAGGGTCGTCAGCGTCACCGCGCCGCAGTGCCCGGCCGCGGCCTCGCTGGCGACGCGGGCCTGGAGTGCGGGGAGGGGGTGGACCCCGGCCGGGACCGCCTGGAGGCGTCTCGATCCCCACACGAAGAAGGTTCCCGACGCCGGCCCTGAGCCGGTAGCCAGCGGGGCATGGAGGCCATGCATCGGCGCCGCACCCTCGGCATGGATCGAGCTCCAGGCGTCGTCCCAGCCGACGACGATCCGTCGCTGGGCGGGGAGAAGCGAGGCGTGCGCGGAGGCGAAAGAGGGAACGAGTTGCCCAGCGCCGGTCGTCGCTCCCATTGGGCCGCGCGCCGAACAGATCTCCACCGACAAGCCGCGGACGTCGAGCCGTTGCGGTGCCGACGGCGTCACGAACGACAGGCCGGTCGGTTCGGCGAGGGCCCGGGCGACATTGGCGCACTCGGTGGCGTCGTCGGCGACCCACACCGTCAGGCAGCCCTCGGCCGCCAGAGCGGTGACAAGGCCGCGGAGTCGCGCCGCCTGGGCGGGGCTCGCGCGGAGGACATCGAGCGTCGAGCCGAACAGCACCAGCGCCGCCGCACGCGATTGACGGGCCGTGGTCACCGCCACCTCGAACGCCTCCCACGGCGCCGCGGCGAAGGCGTCGATGACATCGGCCGGGGCGGCGGCCGGCAGCGGGAGCGGGCGGTCGAGCGCCGCATCGAAGGCGAAGACGATGTCTGCCACGGCGAGGCCCTCCAATGACCACTGACCAGGTCCGTACCTTGTGGGCCGCGCCCCCGGGCGAGGGCCGTCGAGGGGCGCGACGCCGGCTGCGGCAGTGCGCCCCGCTGAACGGGGCCCTTCCGGTGCCGATCCATGGCCCGTGAAAGGTAGGGAAGATGGGGGCAATGTAACGCGTGCCCCCCGATCGCTCCAGCGGAAAAACCGCGGCGGGGAGAGGGCCCTTCCCCTTTCGCTCAGACCGGAATCGTCGATCGACTCCCATCAGGTGGAGAGGAGCGGCGGGGATGCGGCGAATCCCGCGGCGAGTCGGGGGCCCCAGGCGACATCGTCAGCCGTCGGCCCAACGGCGGCAAAAACTCGGCTCCGCAGCAACACCCCCTTCTCGACCCCCGCCGGGAACAGCGCACACTTCACGCGGGCCCGTCCCCCGTCGCAGACCACCGTCAGCGTCTGGTGTTCGGAGGGGTGGAGCATCACCAGCACGCTCCGGCCGTCGCCGCGGCGGACGAGGACGATGGCAGGGTCGGGGATGGCCCGGGGGGAAAAGAGGGGAGACGCCCCGGGGTGAGAGGTGGCCGAGAGGATCTCGGCCGCGGCAACCACGGAGCTGACTGCCAGCGTGGAGTCGGCCCACAGCTGCCGCGTCGTCGCCGAGGCGACGAGCTCCCAGGCTGCCAGCCCAGCGTCGGCGGGATGGGCGCGCCACAGCCCGGTGGCGCGGAGGCCGCGGTCATCCCCCGGCTCCCAGATGGCGGTGACGTCGTCGCCGCGCACCCAGGCATCGATCGGCGGCCCCCCCTCCCCGACTTCGAATCCGAGCAACTGATCCCCCGCCGGGGTGACGAGTCCTGAAGCGGGGGCCGTCAGATCGAGGACGGCGTGAGCGGTGCGATCGTGCGCCTGCCCCCCCGCGAGCGACCAGGCGGCAAGGCCGCGATCGCGGCCGGCAGTGGAGTGGGGCGACACGGAGGCCGATCGCGACATGGGAACCCTCGGCGGAGAGGCGATGGAGTTGGGCAGGGAGCGCGCAGGGGGGCAACGGTGATCGATCGGCGAGTGTAGCCGGCGGTGCGGGAAGTCCTCCACGGGAGCCTGCCGGTTCGACCCGCGGCAACCCCCGACCGGCGCGCGGGGAAAAACCCCCCGGCTCGTCACTGCCCAAGCGGCCTTGGAGCGTCTCCGAGCGCGCTTCCGGGGCGGTCTGGTAGGGTGGATGGCTGGAGTCGGCCGCGGTGAGCGAAAGCCGCCCCCGCGTCGCGTCTGTCGAGGAGTCTCCGCCGATGTCCGATCCGCTCGCCGTCTGTGAAGCCGCTGCCCGTGCCGGAGGGGGCGTGCTCCGGGATTGGGTGGGCCGGTTCGCGGTCTCGTTGAAGGGACCGCGCGACTACGTCACCGAGGCCGACTTGGCGGCGCAGGCCGAGGTTCAGCGGATCGTGCTCGGGGCGTTTCCACACCACGGATTTGTCGGCGAGGAGTCGACCCCGGAGGAGCCCACCCAATCCGCCGGTGAATACCGCTGGATCGTCGATCCGCTCGATGGCACCACGAACTATGTCAGGGGGATCCCCGCTTACTGCACGTCGGTGGCCCTGGCACGTGGCGACGAGCTTCTCGTGGGGGCGATCTACGATCCTGTGCGTGACGAATGCTTCACCGCCCGTGCCGGCGGGGGCGCGTGGCTCAACGGGAAGCGGATCGCCGCCGCGGCGACCGCCGACCTCGGGGAGGCCGTGGTGGCGGTGAGCTTCCCCGCCCAGGTCGACGGCACTTCCCTCGCCGTCCAGGATTTTCTCGCCGTCGTCCCCGAGGCGCTGGCGATCCGCCGCAGCGGCTCGTCGGCCATCAATCTCGCCTACGTCGCCTGCGGGCGATTCGACGCCTTCTGGGTGCGGAGCATCAAGTCGTGGGACGTCGCCGCCGGGCTCCTCCTCGTCCGCGAGGCTGGGGGCTGCATCGGCCCGTTCGCCGCCGGACCGGAGCTCGTTCTCGACACCCCCGCATTCATCAGTGCCGCCACGCCGCGGCTCCTCGGCCAGCTCCAGCGCGTTCTCCCCCGGTGGCTCGACGGGAACGAGACCGCGCCGCGGTGAACCGGGGTGTCGGTGGTGACGGTCGTGCCGGGCGATCGCGTTGTGCCATGCGCGTCGGGCTGTCGGGCGCCGTCGCTTCCCGAGGGCGCGGCGTGCGGCCGTGATCGGGGGAAGCTAGTGTCGAGGGGAGAAACCCTTGCGGACGTTCGACCGAGCCGTGGACCAAAAACCCCCGGGGTGGTGATGACGAGGCGGAAGCGAACCATCACCGCGCCCCATCCCATGGTCGTGCGCCTCTTGGTCCTGTTCCTGGCGACCGCCTGGGGGACGCTTGCCGACGCACGCCCACAGGCGGAGCCGCCCGCAGTGGGGGGGATCGCCGTCCCTTCGATTCCCGGCCCCCTTGGCGGCGGGCCTGTTGGCGGCGGGCCCGGCCCGGGTGTCCCCGCGACGGCGCCGCCCCGGGGGGAGAGTGTTCAGCCGGCACGCGCAGAGAGCGAAAGGCCGCGCCCTGTCGAGCAGCCCCCGGAGATCTTCTATCTGCCCGACGACGGGGGCCGCCTGGTCCCCGTGCCCGGCTTCCAGTACCGCGACTTTCTCGAATTGCTCGGGCTGCGCGACCGCCTGCCCGGCGTGCCCCGGCCCCCCTCCTTTGTCATCGAGCGCCTCGTTGTCGAGGCCCGGCCCGACCCGCGCGATAGGGGCAATGGGGGCGATGGCTGTGGCGTTGAGATCACCCTCGCAATCCGCCAACTGCGCGACGGCTGGGTCGACGTCCCGTTGCGACTCGGCGGGTTGATCCTCTCTGCCGATCCGCGGGTTGATGGGCCGGGGAGATTCCTCCTCGAGGGCCCAACTGCCGCTGGCGATGCCATGGCCAACGGCTACCGCGGGTGGGTGTCGGGGAGCCGCGACGATCGGCACACGGTGACCATGAGCGGTGTCGTGGCCCTGGAGTCGCTCGCCGATCGCGAGACGTTCCTCCTCGATCTGCCCGTCGCGACGACGTCCCAGTGCGTGATCCGCACTCCCCGGGCGGAGCCGGTAGTAACCGTCCAGCCCGTCGGTCTTCCGCCGCGCGTCGAGCCCGACGAGGGGGGCGGGAGCCGCGTCGTCTGCGAAGGGATCGGCGGGGAGACGAGATTCCGGATCGCGGGGCGGGGCGCCACGGCGGCGGGGGCCGGCGTCCTGCCGCAGGTCAACGTGGAAAGCCTCGTGCGGATCGATGGCCGTGTCGCCTTGATCGACGCGACGGTGCGGATCGAGGGCCTGCCGGCGGAGCAAGGATCGGTGCGGTTGACGCTCCCCCCGCTCTGCACGCTCGTCGGTGTCCGCGAGCCGGCCTCCCGGGTCCATGCCGCCGACGAGACCGGCGCGGGAGACGAGGGCCCGGCGACGATCGAGGTGCAGTTGGACCGGAGGGGGGATGGAGTGGCGGTGATCGATCTCGAATGCGAGCGCCCGGTCGATCCCTCGGGCCGCACGCCGTTGGATCCGCTCGGCTTCGTCGTCGAGGGGGTGCCCGGCTGGAGACAGCGGGGACGGACGGCGCTGGTCGTCGCAGGGGAATGGCAGCTCGATTGGGACGACCCTGGCGTGAATCGGCGCGTCGATCCGGCACCGGCTGCCCGACAGCCTGGGTTCGTCGCCGCCTTCGCCCACGACGCCCAGCCGGCGAGCCTGCCGATGCGGGTCCGCCCCCGCAGCAGCCGGGTCGTCGTCGAACCGGAATACCGGTACACGATCGGCGCCGCCCGCGTCATCCTCGAGGCCAAATTCCGCGTCTCCGTCCGGGGCGCGCCGGTGACGCGGCTGTCGCTGGGCCTCGAGGATTGGACGATTGACGAGGTCTCCCCCGCGACCCTCGTCGATGCCGCTGCGATCGCGTCGCGCGACGGGGAGGTCGTGATCCCGTTCCTCCAGCCACTCGTCGGTGATGCTGTCGTCGAACTGCGGGCCGCCCTCCCCGTCGACCGGTCGGGCGACCGCCTTTCCTGGACGATGCCGCAGCCGCGCGCCGACCTCGTCGGCCCGGCGACGGTGACCGTGATCGCTGATGCCGACATCGAGGTCCTCCCCGACAGCGAGAGGATCCGCGGATTGGTGCGCCAGGTCGTGCCGGCGTCGCGGCGCAGCGACGGGGACCGGGGGCAACTCGTCTACCGGCTCGACGGCGCGGTGGGGGAGTTTCAGGCCACGCGTCGCTCGTTGCCGCGGCGCGTCGAGGTGGCGCTCGACGTCCGCGCCACCGTCGGTGAGCGCCAGACCGTCGTCGAGGAGACGCTCCGGCTCGACGTCGCCCATCTCCCCCTCGAATCGATCGATGTCGTTCTCCCTGCCGCCGTTTCGGCCACGGGGACGTTCGAGATCCGGCAGGGAGCGCAGCTCCTCTCCCCCTTCGAACTTCCCAACGGCGATTCGGCGTCGCCCGGCGTGGAGGGCACGCCGCTGCGCACCCTCCTGGCCGTGCCGCTGCTGGGGGCGGGGGAGGTCGTCCTGCGGTGGACCGTGCCGACGCCGCGGCCGGAGGGAGACGGCGAGGTATCGCCATGGCCGCTGGTCCTCCCCCGTGGGGTGCGGATCGGCCGGCAGTCGGTCACGCTCGTGACCGACGACAGCGCCGTCGTCGATGTTCGCGGCGACGTCTGGAAACGGGACGCGGCGGCGAACCTATCGGCGGCTGAGCGGACCTGGGTGGCGACGCGGATCCAGGAATCGGTGCCACTGACGTTCTCAACGCAGCTGGGGAACGGCAGCGGCGACACCGTCGTCGAGGCGGCGTGGCTGGAGACGCGGCTCCTCGCCGATCGGCGCGAGGATCGATTCCGCTACGCCGTCACCACCACCGGTCGGAGGCTGGTGCTCGCGCTCCCCCCGACCAGTCTGCCGGTGCGTGACGGGAAGCCCGATGCCGCAGCGGTGGAGGTCCGTCTCGACGGACGGGCGATCGTCGGGGCGGTCCGCCCCGACGGCGCCATGGCGATCGACCTGCCGCGCGGCCCGGGATCCGCCGCGGGGCGTGCTTCGGTGCTCGTGACGATCGGGATGTCGCGACCGCGAAGCGTGGCCGAGGGGGGCGGATCGGCGTGGCTCGTCGGAGGCGTGGTCGGTCCGCTCCTCCTTGAGGCGCCGCGGTTTGCCGATGGAACCCTCCAGCGCCGGTTCTTCTGGGACCTGATCCTCGACGATGACGAACACCTCCTCGCCGGCCCGGCTCAGTGGACGTCGCAGCAGCGCTGGGAATGGGGCGCGCTGGGGCTGAAGCGGGCGCCGATCGTATCGCGTGGGGTCCTCGCCGAATGGGTGTCGGGGGCGGTCCGGTCGGCGGTGCCGCGGTCCGCGGTGGCCGATCCGACCGGGGGGGGCGACTCGGCACGATCCAACGTCCCCCAGGAGCCGCCGGTCGTGTCGGGGCGGGTGGTGTTCGCCGGGACCGGATCGCCCGGCTCGGGCACCGTCTGGCTCCTCCCCACCTGGCTCCTTGTCCTCCTCGTCTCGGGCCCCCTCCTCGCGCTCGGGCTGACGATGGTCTACCGCCCCGCCTGGCGCCGGGTGCCGGCGGTCTTCGCGCTAGCATTGCCGGCGACGCTGGCGGCGGTGGCGTTCCCCGCCATCGCCCCGCTCGTCGTCCAGGCGGCGATCCCGGCTTGCCTGCTGTCGTTCCTGGCGGCCCTTCTGCGCCGGGGTGCCGGGGAGGTGGACCCGACGGTCGCGCCGCCGCGGCCCCTGCCCCTCGACGACTCGACGCGGTTCGCCTCCAACCCGTCGCTGATCGTCAATCTCGCCCCGCCGTCGGGGGTCCGGACGGAGTCACCGGGAAGGGTGTTGCCATGATCCGCCCCCGCGGCGCCGGCCTGTGGATGGCGCTTGTGGCGCTGACGATCCCCAGCGCGGTCGCCGAGCCCCCGCCTCCTGCGGCTCCCTCTTCCGGCGCGTCGCCTGCGGCAACGATGCCGTTCCACCGCGTTCGGGTTCCGGCGGGGAGGCTCGGGGACGTGCCCCTCGGAGGGCACCGGCTCGTGCCGGTCCCCCTCGAGGAGTTTGAAGCGGCTCTGGCGGCCACCGAGGGGGATCCCGCGGTGACCGGCAGACCGCAATCCGACCACCGATCCGCCAGCGTCGTCAGGGAGGCGACCTGCAGCGTCACGCTCGCCCCGGACGGTCGCTTGCTCGGCACCTCGACGATCGACTTGACGGCGGACGATCTTCCCGCCGCGATCTCCCTGGGGATGGTGCCGGTCCTGCGGGGAGCCTGGCAGGGGGACGATGCCAGCGGCGAGGTGATCCTTTATGGCGGGGTGAAGGGGATCGGCTGCATGGCCTCGCGCCCGGGGCGCTACCGCTTCGAGTGGGAGCTGCCACCGCCGGAGGAGGGGAGCAGGTTCATCGTGCCGCTCCTCCCCGCGCTGCGGACACGCGTCGACCTCGGGCTCCCTGCGGGATCGTCGCCGCTGGTCGAAGGAGAGGCCGGCGCGGTGCAGGTCGTGGGGGGGCCCGACGTCGGGCCCGCCGGGGAGGGGATCTGGCGGATCGACGTCGGGCCCCTCGCGGCCCTCGCCTTCACACCGCTGACGGCCAAGGAGTCGCCGCAGCAGTTCGGCTGCTGGCAACGGGCCGCCATCGGGCGTGGGGAGATGCGGGTCACCGCCGTGTTCGTGCCGACGGCGCCGTGGCGGACGGCGCTGCTGGCGGTCGACGTCGATCCGCGCCTGTCGCCAGAGTCGGCGACCGTCAACCTCCCCCGGGCCGGGGTCCGTCCTGCCGACATCGGCCCGGGGGCCGTAGCGGGGACGACGGCAGTCCGGCTCCCCGCCGCATCCCTCGGCACGATGGCGGCGGTGACGATCACCGCAGTCGCCCCGTTGCCGGTGCGCGGGGAGGGGGGTGAAAAGCCTGCGGAGTCGGGCGACGGGTGGCTGCCGCTGGTGTGGCCGATCGCGGCCGAGTGGGCCGGCGGCGGGATCGTCGTTGACTGCGATCCTGGGCTGGCGCTGGTCGACATCGGCGCCGAGTCGTGCCTGCCGGTGGCGGAGGAGAAGATTGTCGCCTGGCCGATCGAGGCTCTCACGGAGCCGGCGGGGGAACGGGCGCGGGTGTCGTTTGAGGCGCAGGCCCCGCAGGCCCGAGTGCGGGTCGGCGTGGCGTCACGGGGGGCGGAGCTCGACGTTGCCCGGGTGACCACCGTCGACATCGGCCAAGCGGTCGTCACGGGGCGCGCCGCGTGTGATCTCCGCGTCCGCAGGGGCGAGGCATTTGAGGTCACCGGCCGGGTCGCGCCGGGGTGGTTCATCGATTCCGTCGAGGCCGTCGAGTGGCGTGGCATCGGCGTCGAGCGGACGTCGGCAAGCGCCTCGCTCGACTGGCGGATGGTGCGTGACTTGCGCGGAGACTCGCTGCGGATCGGTTTTCCCACCGCCGCGACCCCGCAGCGGGGATTCACGCTCGCAATCACCGGTCATCGAGCCGGGATCACCACCGAGGTGCCGTTCACCGGCGCCGAAATGGACATGCTGCGCCTCGACGGGGAGACCGCGGGCCAGGCCGTCCTCGCCTTCACGTCCCCGCCGGAAACGACGATCAAACTCGATCCCCCGGCACCACCGCCGGCGGCGCCGCCGGAGCGGTTGGCGAGCTTGACGGCCAAGGCCGCCATCCGGGCCTGGATCCCGGTCGAGGACGGGGCGATGGCGGCTCCGGCCAGCCTGCTCGAGCGCCGGCCCCCGGTCGAGGCCGACACCCGGGTGCGGCTCACGGTCCTCGACGACCGGATCACCGAGTCGTTCACCTTCTCCTGCACCCCGGGAGCCTCGGCGCTCGATGCGGTCGTCATCCATTTTTCCGAGCCGACCGACGACCTCCTCGAGTGGTCGCTCTTGCCCCCCGCCGGCGGGACCCTGGCCGTGCGGCGGATTGATCGTCGTGGCGAGGGCGGGGAGAGCATCGACGAGGGGGAGTCGTGGCTCGTCGAACTGCAGCCCCCGGTCCGCGGCAACGTGCGGATCCGGGCCGCGCGCGTTATCCCCTTCGGCGGTCCTGTGGCGGTCCCGTTGGCGTGGGTGGACGGCAGCGATCCCCAACAGGGGGGCGTGGTGATCGTCAACGCCAGCCGTCGTCGGCCCCAGATCGTCAACCGCCGCCTCGAGGAGATGCCTCCGGCCGGACGGTCGAGGGACGACGACCTGCCGAAGGGCACGCTCGCCGAGTTCGCTTTCACTCCGCCGACCGACCGCTCACCGGCGCTCACGCCCGCGGCCGAGATCGTGCCCGGGGGGCGCGATCGTGATGACGAGGCCCGGGCTTGGGTGTGGAACGAGGGGACGACCTGCTGGTGCCATCCGACCGGCGTGACCGAGTACGAAACCCGCTTCGACATCGAGAACC
This sequence comes from Candidatus Kuenenia stuttgartensis, assembly GCA_945865325.1. Lineage (GTDB taxonomy): Bacteria > Planctomycetota > Planctomycetia > Pirellulales > UBA1268 > QWOP01. Next base: position 19,065 of record CAMBFA010000011.1, on the reverse strand, counting down.
ATGGCCGGACGGGGGTGGCCGTCACCCCGCCGGTGGGAGTGTTGGCGCGGGGCGTGGTGATCGACGGCGTGCCAGCGACGGTGGTGCCCGACGTGATCACGGGGGCATGGCGGGTCGATCTCCCGGCGGACCGGCGCTTCATCCGGCTCGTGGTCCGCTCCGAGACCTCGGCTGCCCCCTCCCCTTTCGCCTGGAATGTTCCGCTCGCCGGTGCCGGGATCGATGTCCCTGTGCTCGAGAGGATCTGGCAGGTGCTTCTGCCCGACGGCGTCGACATCGTCACGCTGCCGATCGGATTCCGCGAGGTTGGCGCTGCCCGCACCGGTTGGCTCGAGCGCCTCCTCCCCGTGACGATCCGGGGCCGATCGAGCCCCGGGGCCGAGGTCGCGCCCCCATCGAGCCGGCAGGGAACGATCGACGCCGGCTTCCGCGAGCGGGTCCTCGTGCAGCGCGCCGGGCGCGGTGCCGGGGTGAGCGTCCGTCTGGTCCATTCGCGCTGGCTGTGGGGGGGGGCGTTGCTGGTCTGTCTCGCCTTCGCGACCCTCGGGTTTCTCACCGCCAGCCGCGTGAGGCGACTCCTCGTGGCGGTCGCCCTCGCCGTCGCGGGCTTGTGGGTGCCGCTGCCGCTCGACGGCCTGGCCCGCGCCGGCCTGTGGGGGCTGGCGGTCGCCGCGCTCCTCCGGCAGGCCGTCGGCCGGTGGCGTGGCACGCTCCCCCTCCTCTTCGTGGCACTGCTCCTGGCGCCTGCTGCCGCCGCCGCCCGGCAACCGCTCCCCACCGGCCCGGCGCCGCCGCCGGCCGACCCCTCCGCGGCGGAGGAGTCGCTCCCGGTGTTCATCGTTGGGGGGCTGCGCTCCGCAGAGGGGTCTAACCCATCTGAGGAGCGCGGCGAGACAGCCCTCGTTCCCGAGCCGCTCTACCGGGCCCTCTCGGCGGCCCTCGGGCGGAGGGCGGCCTTTGGGGTCCGCATCCACGCCGTCCGCCTCCGCGCACGCCCCGGAGCCGACGGGGCCTGGACGCTCGACGTCGACCTCGATGCCGATGCTGGCGGGCTGATCACGCTCCTCCAGGAGGACGGGGCCCGCTGGGATGAGGCCGGGCCGCGCGTCGATGGCCAGAAGGTCGTGCCGACGCCCGACAGCGATGGCCGTCGGCTCGGCGTCGGCTTCGCCCATGCCGGCCGACATCGGCTCGAAGTCGGCGTGGTCGTCCGGCCGATCCGCGCCGGCGAGGTCGACAGCGCGATCGTCGCGATCCCCTTCGCCCCCCGCGCCGAGTTGGTCGTCGAGGGGCCCCTCCCCGTGGCGCGCGGCGACGCGGCGGTGCTCCAAGTCGATGCGCTCGCTGCCGACGGTCTCCCTCGGCGCGTCCGCCGGCCAGCGGATGGCAAGCGGGCGGCGACGGAATTCGATGTCAGCCGCGCGACGCGCGTCCGCCTCGCCTGGGCGGGCGATGGCGGAACGCGGATCGTCGACACCATTCCCATGGCGGAGAGTCGCAACGACCTCGCCTGGGCCGACGGTGGCTGTCGACTGACGGCGACCTACGCGATCGACCCCGGCGATCAGATCGTCCGCAGCCTCGTCCTCCGTGCCGATCCGCGCCTCGGCGCCTTCGCCCTCACCGAGCCGGGATTCATCCCGACAGCGCTCGGCGGGGGGAGGTTTCTCGTCGAGGTGGCGAATCCCCGTCGGGGCCGGATCGCCCTCGGGGCGACCTTCCTGATGCCGTTGGTGGACCCGGTCGGCGTCTTCGATCTGCCGTCGGCGTGGCTCGAGGGAGCGACCAGCGACGCCCGCACGACCCAGCTCGAACCGTCGGCTGAATTGATCGTCAAGGCGACGCTCCCGGAGGATGCGACCCTCCTTCCCCCACGCGGCGCGGGGGCACCGGTCGGGGGGCTCGTGTGGCGGAGCGAGAGCGGCCGAGGCGCCCGACAGGGGGAGTTTGAAGGGGGGGCGTCGGGCGGGGTGGCGCGCGTCAGCCCGCTTGCCTCCGTGGCGGCGCGAGTCTCCGTCGAGCGGCGCCGGCAGCCGCCGCGGGGGAGCCAGAGGATGAATGTCGGGTTTGCCGCCGATGGGATCCGTCTCCGGCTCGAGGCCCGTATCGATGCACTGCTTGCGCCGCTGGTGACCATCGGGCTCGAGATCCCGGAAGGTTGTGACATCGATCAGGTGTCGCTCCGCGAGGATCCGGGGGGCGCCCCCGCCGCGGCGGAGATTCTTCCGATCGGGGTTCGGTGGCGCCGTGACGGCCCCCGGCGGATCGTCGTCGTCGTCCAGCGCCCGCGCCCCGGTATCTTCCTCCTCGACGTCGCCGCCAGCCTTCCCGGAGCGCCGCCCAGCGCCGGCAGCCTCCCACTGATCCGGTCCCTTTTCGATCCGGGCGGACCGCTGACGGCGACCTGGCGCATGGCCGAGGGGCGCGTCGCGATCGTCGGCGGCGGTGGACCGGAGGGCGAGGCGGTCTTCGCCGCGAGCGGATCGGTGGAGGTCGCCGCCGATGCTCCGGCCCCCGCATACCGGGTCATCGACCGCGCGCCGGACGAGGCCGTGGCCGCGCCGGTCGCTGCGCCGGCGCCGCTCCGCGAGCCGGGGGTCGAGGTTGCTTCCGGCGCAGGGCCTGGGGAGGCCCGGGTCGAGTTCGCCGAAACCCACCTGGCGATCGATGCCCGGGGACGGGCTTGGGGGGTGTCGAGATTTGATGTCGTCGCCGCCGATCCGCTGATCCGCATCCGGATCCCGGCGGGGATGCGGATGTTCGACGTGTTCGTCGACGGGCGGATCGCCAACGACGCCATCCCCGCCCGGTCGAGCATCGCCGAGAACGCCTGGGAACTGCGGTTGCTCGATGTCGGCTGGCCCCGGTCGATCGTCGCGGTCTATGCCGGCGACGTCAGCGATGGCCTACCGGTCGACGGCATCCTCGAGATCCCCGAGCCGGGCATCGTCGGGCTCCCCTCCCTCCACGCCGCGTGGATCCTCGAGCTCCCCGATGGGATCGTGGCCCGAGCGCTCCCGCCGACGGCCACCGTCGACGAGGAGACGATGACGGCGGCCCGGCATGGGGCGATCGAGCGACTCGCGACCGGCTTCGACCGGGCGATCGCCCGGGCCGCGCCCGACGACGCCCGCCGGCTCGGGGATTTTCTCCGCCAGCGTCGCCGCGAGGCGGTCCTGCCGTTGCCCGCGGCTTGGTCGCACGTCGGCATGCGCGACAGCCATGCCGCCGCCGCGTGGGCGCCCCCGATGCGGTTCCTCCAGGGGCGGGATGTGCCCAGTCTGCGGATCGTTGTCGCCCGTCGCACCGACGCCTCGTTGTCGGGGCGGGCGATCACGACGGCCGTCCTCCTCCTCGGCATCGTCGCCCTCCTCGAGGCCCGCCGGAGGAGCCCGCGGGTGGCGCGCTTCGCCTCGGCGCTCCTCGGTCCTTGGTGGGTGGCGCCGATCTTCGTGGTCGTGGCGGGGGGCGTGTGGATCGCGACGCTCGATCCGACCTGGCCGGGATGGCTGGCGATGGCCATTGGCGTGGCGCTGGTGTCGGTATGGATGCCGCGGCAGTCACGGCGCTGGTTCGGCTGGCGAGCGCCGCGGGGGGGAGGGCAAACCGGGCGAATCGTGACCGGAGAGACCGCCACCCGGCTCGGCCCTGGCCCCCGGCTTGCCACGGGGAGCAGCGCCGCGGCCGGCGCGGCCTCCGGTTCGACCGTCCGCCCAACCGGCTGATCGGGCCGACCCCCCTCCGCGGGCTGCCGCTGCCGAGCCTGTCGGCCCGCCCCCCCGCCGGAGCGTCGTTGCCGCAAGATCGTTTTTCCCGTGGTTGCCTGGGGAAAAGCGGGCTGGTTCCCTGTCGCGGCGGTTCGCTAGTGTCCGCCCCCCCGCGATCGGCATGACCGCGGGAGCCGCGATCGCGTGCCGAAGGAACGGCACGTTGATTCCCACGGAGGTGGAGCCGACATGCTGGAACGATGCTTCGTCCGACCGGTGCTCGTGGTGCTCGCTGCCGTGCTCGCCCTGGGGGCCGGACGGGTCAGTGCCGCCAGCCATCGGACCGCGAACTTCGTCATCGACGCGCCGACCGACGGCCAGGCGAGAAAGATCGGCGCTGCCGCCGAGCAGTATCGTCATGACCTCGCGGTGGAATGGCTCGGCAAACCGCTGCCGCGGTGGAACCGCCCCTGTCCGATCAAGGCCCAGGTCGCCCCGCATCTCGGGGCCGGCGGCGCTACGAGCTTTGTCTTCGACGCCGGCGAGGTGTTCGGCTGGACGATGACGATCCAGGGGAGCGAGGAACGGATCCTCGACTCGGTCCTCCCCCACGAGATCACCCACACGATCTTCGCCAGCCACTTCCGCCGTCCGCTGCCGCGCTGGGCTGACGAGGGGGCCTGCACGACCGTGGAGCATCCGGTGGAGCGTGCCCGGCAGCACCGCCTTCTGATCGAGCACCTCACGACCGGTCGGGGGATCGCCTTCCCGGAGATGTTCGCGATGCGCGAGTATCCCGCCGACGTCCTCCCCCTCTACTCGCAGGGCTATTCGCTGGCCCGCTATCTGATCGAGCGCGGTGGCCGGCACCGCTACGTCGCCTTCGTTGGCGACGGCCTCGCCACCGACGACTGGACCGGCGCCCTCCAGCGTCACTACGCCGTTGCGGGCGTGGCCCAGCTCCAGCACACCTGGCTCGACTGGGTCCGTCAGGGCTGCCCGGCCCCCCCGGCATCACTCCTGGTCGCGGCGCCGGCCCCTCCGGCCGCGCTGGCTCAAGGTTCCAAGGCCCGTGGGCAGAGCCCGGAGCCGCTCCCCGTCCCGCTTCCCGAGCCGCTTCCCGAGCCCGCCACTCCCCAGGCCCGTCCGGTGGCGATGGCGGGGCGGCGTTCGATCTACGCCCTCCAGGCCCGCCGCATTCCCGACGGCGGCCTGCCGTCGGACCGGCCCGAGCCGGCCGTCCCCACGCTCGCCCCCTGAGCGATTCGCGAGCACTCATCCCAGAGACGTTCGTCGGCGGAAGCCTTCCAGGTGGAAGAGGTGCAGGCCGAGAAGAGCCGGTGCCGTCGCCGCTGGGTCCCGAGGTCTTTGGCCGCATCCTCGACTGGTTGGGCCTCGGCGAGCAACGGCCCGCCGAACCGGGCGATTCCACCGGCGGCAGTGCCGAGTAAGATAATCGAGGTGGTGCTTGAGCGTGCCCACCGCTGCTCGGTGGAAACTTTCGCCAGAGAAGGTGACGGAGGCTGCCAGTGAAAACGCGACGTCCTCTACGGCCTGATGGCTGGTTGATCGACGACCATCCACGAGGGTGGGATCTTCGATGGTTGCCGTGGACCTGCCCGATCGGCCCCGATGCTCTCTTCGCGATCATTTCCTTATGGATTATCGCTGACGGCATCCGCAGCTATCTGCGAGGCATTCCCCCCATTCCGATCTCCACCTCCCTGTTCGCGTACTCGCTTTTTCTGCTGACCGAGCTGTCGCTGCTCCTGGCGTGCTTGAACCCGTTCAGAGAGATCACGGCCCGGGATGGCCTCGTCACCTGTTTGGCTGGCACATTTCCCGAGGAGTGCCTCGGGTCGCTGCGCCGCATTCGTGCGCGGAGCGGGCGCGACCGATCGAAGCTCGTGTTCACCGGCACTCGCGTAGCCGAAGTGGAATTGATTGGCGAACCAGGGCTGCCCGACGCGGTCGCAGACAAGCTCTTGCACGACCTCCTGGCACGTGTTGAGCACACGACCGCTACCGCAACCGCGGATCATTGCGAACGGCACGCCGCCCTGAGCTCGCCGACGTCGTCGGGGGCCGTTGGCAGCCTGTTGGTCGCGAGCCATTGAGCTTTGGCCCGTCTCGCCCTCGGGCGGGCGGCAATGGGTGCGCCGAGTGGGTGAATGGGGAAATCCATCTCATGAACCTGTGGGCCAAGTCGGGAGAGGTTGAGACCCGTTACGACGTCGTGTTGAGCGAGTGGGGAAACACTGAATCAGGCGCTCCGGCAGACGGCGGGGGCGGATAGGCTTTTCAGGCCAGCGGTCCGGCGACTCTGGTCGCCGCCGTTCGGAGTCGTTCGGCGAGGGGGGCAATCGCTGCGATGAACTGGCTCGTGGTCCAAATCGCCAGCGGTCGGGTTTTCTTTGTGGCCGTGGCCCTGCTGATCGCGGCCGTTGGGCTTCGCTCGAGCGTCGCACCGCGACAGTGGCGTGGTGCGACGTGGTGTCTTGTGGTGGGGCTGATCGGCCTGTCGGTGTCTGCCACGCCGCTGCCGACCTGGGCCTACGCCGTCATCCTGCTTTCGATCGTCGTGGGGTGGTGGGCGAGTCGGTTCGGCGCGAATGCCGCGACGGCCACTGCCATGAGTGCCCTCGCTCTCCTCGCAGTTGGGCTCCACGAAGCCCGTTACCAGATCATGCCGGTGCTCGCGGAAGTCCGCGACCGGCAACTCGCCGTGATCGGTGATTCCCTCACGGCCGGGCATGCCGAGAATGATCTGACCCAGAAATGGACATCGCTTCTCCGGGACCGGCACGGAGTAGCGGTGGAGGATTTCTCGAAGGCGGGGGCAACCGCGGCGTCCGCAGCGCAGGGGCTCGAGCAGGAATCGATCGCTGCGCCCGTTGTCATTGTGGAGATCGGCGGGAATGATTTCCTCGGGGGAGGTTCTGTCGCAGACTTCGAAGCGGGGCTCGATGCGCTTCTGAAAGCGGTGTGCCAGCCAGGGAGGCAGGTGGCCATGTTTGAGCTGCCGATTCCGCCGCTCTACGAAGGCTTCGGGAGGGTTCAGCGCAATCTTGCCTCTCGCCATGGCGTGGCCCTGATCCCCAAGAGAATCCTCCTTTCGGTCATCGCAGCCGCCGACGCCACCGTTGATTCGCTCCATCTCACCCAGCAGGGGCATGACGGAATGGCGGATGTCGTGTGGGCACTCTTGGCGCCCGCGATGCCGGCGGAATCCGGGCCGGCCGAGCCAGGGGATGGAACCGGCGGCGCGGGCGGGTAGGCTCTCCGAAGGGCGAAGCTCCCGTGGGCTTCCGCGATTGGGTCGGCACTTTGGGCGGCAAAGACCGCCTTCACATCATGTCAAGTCATTTGTCATCCATTGGCTTTCCCGTCAACGAACAAGCCGACTTGAACGCGCTCGTGGGCCGGATCGGCCCGCTGGCGACATTCATCGAAGCGGACCACGGCGGGTATTGGCGATGGTCGTCGGAGTGTGGGGCAGAAATGTGGCTCCAAACGAACAACGACGACGAGTTCGTCGGAATGACGCCGTTCTTCGCCGGCGGCGGTCGGATTCGTGTTCGACTCACTGCTCGCGTCGCACGGCCTGACGATACGCCGCTGGAAGGGGCATTCCACGGTTGGGCAGACCCGGATGAGGGCGACATGGACTCCGGCGCCTACCCGTTTGTTTTCGACGCGATTGACTCCGACCGATACGCAAGCGTCGCCTTGCCGCAGATCGTCGATGTCCAGATTGCCGCCTTTGCCCACGAGATCTCGGTGCATTCATCACTTGAGGCGTACAACGAATCCCAGACCGGCGAGCTGAAGTTTGCGTCCCGGTCGTTCATCCCGTCCGGTCTGTTCAAGCCCGACGGCGAATCAGCGGGTCCGCCGACTTCGACGGCGATCTTCACTGGCCATGTCGTCGCCACGGAAGTGAAGAAGAACAGCCTGTCAGGTGAACCGTATTATTGGGCACTCGTCGACACGCTTGGCGGCTTCTTCGACGTCGTCATCGATCCAGAGCTGTGTGAGGCACCGCCAGTCATCGGTGGTGTCCTTTCAGGCTCGTTTTGGCTCTGCGGACGATGCATCTTCTGATCCATTGGCCGTCCTCTTCGACGATGCCGGGCATTCCCAGGACGAGTTTCGCGAAATCATCGTCGGGCACTCGTCGCTCGGGCGACGGTTGTTAATCGCGTTCACGGAACGCGATAAGATGATGGTGAGGATCATCAGCGCGAGGAAAGCAACTCGATGGGAGCGAGAAGACCATGAAGAAGCCACGCGCCCGTAAACCTGTGGCCAAGTCGGCCGGCGAACTCGGCGACGCGTATCGTTTCGATTATGCCAAAGCAAAACCGAACCGATTCGCCTCGCACGTCGATCAAACGCGGCTTGTCGGGCCACTTTCGCCAGGGCGGTCCGAATCCCCTTGACCGATGTCGGCCTGCCCATCGATGGGAGATGAAGCATGCTGGTTCCTGGGCTGCTCGTGCTCTTTCTCGGAGCGGTCTATGTGCTTGTTCCGCATGCGTGTGAGCCACGATTGAAGGGACGTTCCAACAGCTTGGCGTTGCCTTACGTGCCTGTCGCCCTTTTTCTTGCGTCGATGACCGTGCGAGGGATTTGGACGGGCTCGTTCTCGATGATGATCGTGCCGCCAGTCACCGTGCTGCTGCTGTCCCTTCACACGCTCTGGATGTTTCGGGCATCGTGGAGAGACAAGTTCCGACGTGACAACGCGTCGGCTGCACTTCCCCAAAGCGGACACCAACGCGAAGACGATTCCGGCGACACAACTCATCGTGACTGACCGGCGGGCCGATGGCGGCGCCACTGGAAACTACGGCCCTCCACGGGCCAGGCAATCCCCAGTGGGCCCGGTGAGCCGCGGGCTACTGGCCGGCGACGAACCACGTGAGGTGGTAGAAGACCGGTGCCGCGAAGCACATCGAGTCGACGCGGTCGAGGACGCCGCCGTGGCCTACCACGAGCGTGCCGTAGTCCTTGACGCCGCGGTCGCGCTTGATCGCCGACATCGTCATCCCGCCTGCGAAGCCCATCACCGCCACAACGAAGCCGACGAGCGCCGCCTGCCAGGGCTCGAAGGGGGGTGCCGCCCACCACAAGACGGCGGCGAGCAGGGCCGTGCTCGTGGCACTGCCGAGCAGGCCCTCCCAGGTTCGCGTCGAGCTCACCTCGGGGGCCACCGGCCGTCGGCCGGCCATCCGGCTCCAGACATATTGCATGCAGTCGGCAAACTGCACGAGGAGAATGAGGAAGAAGAGAAGCCGGAAATTAGCGCCGCTGTTGGCCGGATCCTGCCCGCGGATCCTCACATGGAGCAGCGCCGCGGCGAACGAGAGGCAGTAGACGCAGACGACCAGACCGGCCTGGATCTTCGCTGTCCGCTCGAGGAAGCGCTTGTAGTCGCCCGCCATGGCCACCCGGGCGAGCACGAAGAGCGTGCCGTAGAGGGGAAGGAAGACGCTAAACAAGTCGTAGCGGTTGTAGGCCACGAGCACGTAATGGAGCGGCGTGAACAGGAAGAAGACCCAAAACAGCGCCCGGTGGTCGCCCTTGCGCGTTGGGGTGAGCGTGATGAACTCCCGCAGGGCCCAAAACGACACCAGCCCGCACAGGACCACCGTCGTCGTCGTCCCCAGCCAGAAGGCCGCGGCGAGGACGGTGCAGATGATCCACCACCCCCGCAGCCGGAGGTTGAAGGCGTTCACCGCCGCGGGATTGAGGCCGCGATCGGGGTTGCGGGCGAGGAACTGCCCGACGGCGGTGGCCACGAGGAGGAGGAGGAGCACCCCGGCGATGAGGGCGATCGTGCGGATGTCGTTCATGGCAGGGCGTTCATTCCTTCAGCGCCTGCACGGCCTTCCGCGCGCGGGCGAGGAAATTGGCCTTCGCCTCGCCATGCTCCAGCCACATCGGCGGCCCGAAGCTGATGCAGGAGAGGAGGGGAACGGGGAGAAACTCGCCGCGGGGGAGGATCCGGTTGAGGTTGTCGATATGGACCGGCACAAGCTCGATGTCGGGGCGCTTCTTGGCGAGGTAGTAGAGGCCGCTCTTAAACTCCCCCAGATCGCCCGTGACGCTCCGGCTCCCCTCCGGGAAGACGATCAGCGAGCGCGTTGAGCCGATCTCGCGGAGCATCACGTCAACGGGGCTCTGGTGGACCTTGATGTCGGTGCGGTCAATGAGGAGCGCGTCAAACACTTCTTCGGCGAGCCAGCGCCGTAGCACCCCGCGCGACCAGTAATCCTTGGCGGCCACCGGCCGAGTCAACTCGCGCACCGGCTGGGGGAGCGACGACCAGATGAGGAGGGCGTCGAGGTGGCTGGTGTGGTTGGCGAAGTAGAACCGCTGGCAGGTGTCGGGCTGGCAGGCGATCCAGCGCACGCTCGCCCCCGACAGCAACCGCGCCAGCGCCGCGAGCGTCAATCCGGCAGCGCGGCAGACGGCGGTGCGGCCGGGAACGGCACGGCGGGGTGAGGCGACGTCGACGGGCATCGGTTCGGCTTGATAGAGCATCTGTTCAATTGTCGATCGTCGGTGCGGTGGGGGTCAATCGGCCCGGTCGGATCGTGGCCCAGAAGGTGCGACGGGCACGACGGGCACGAACGGATTGTGGCTGCGCTCGTGCCCGACGGTGGTTTCGGGGCCATGCCCCGGAAAGACGACCGTCGCGGCGGGGAGCGTGTAGAGCCTCCGGCGGATCCCGCTGGCCAGGGCGGCAAAGTCGCCGTCCGGGAAGTCGGTCCGGCCGATGCCTTCCCGAAACAGCACATCCCCCCCGAACACGACCGGCGGCGTGCAGCCCTCGACGAGGAACACGACATGCCCCGAAGAATGGCCGGGGATCTCCATCACCCGGAAGGAGAGCCCGGCGACGGAAAACGACTCCTCGTCGTCGAGGAGCCGGTCGGCGGGGGGGCTGGTGATCGGAAGGCCGAACAATCCGGAGAGATTCCCCATCGGATCGACGAGTTTCGGGGCGTCGCCGCGGCCGACGACGATCGGCAGTCCGGGGAAGGCCTCACGCAACGTCCCGTTGCCGGCGATGTGGTCGGAGTGGCCGTGCGTGATCAGGATCGCCCGGGGCACGAGCCCCTGCTCTTCGATCGCCTCGAGGATCGCGTCCGGTTCGAATCCCGGATCGATGACGACACAGTCGCGGCTCCCGGCTGCGGTCAGCAGATAGCTGTGCTCCGCGAACGGCTCCGACTCGATCCGGGTGACGGCAATCTGGGGGGCGGGGGTGGGCGCGTCGACGGTGGCCATGGGGGGTGCCGGGGCGGGGAACGCGGGCGGGAGGGCAATCTGCGAGCATGGTTGCCGGAGCGAGGAGGGGCAAGGAGCGAGGGTTTTTCGGCGTAAACACCCCTAGCGTGGCCGTTTCGATCGGAAAGATGGGATGGTTCCGCTCGGGCGTGGCCGCTACACTCCCCGCCCCCGTGCCGACCGACGCTCCCAGTGAGCGGTCAGATCGGCGTGCCGTCGGATTCTGACGGCGGTTCCGGTCCCGTTCGAACGGTTCATGCCGGGAACGGCCGGGGGCGATGAATGGGTACGCGGTGTCGACAGCCGAGCGGGCTCACTCCAGACCCCGCTTCTCCATGGAGGGTGCGCGATGGCCTGGGTGCGACAGGACAGACAGTTTTCTACGGCGGGCCTGGGCGTGATCCTCGCCGTTGCCCTGTTGACCCCTGCGGCCCGCGGCCAGACGGCCGCCGACTTCGGCCCGGGGCTGCTCCCCAACGGCGGCCTCCCCCGCGGGAACATCGGCTCGCCGGCGGCGGTGCCGTTTACCGAGGCGGAGCATCCGCTCAAGCCGGCCCTCGAGCTGGCGGAGAAGGGGCTCAAGGGGATCCAGGACAACATCGAGGATTACTCGGCGACGGTCGTCAAGCGCGAGCGGATCGACGGCAAGCTCGGCGAGCACGAGTACATGTTTGCCAAGATCCGCCAGAAGCCGTTTAGCGTCTACCTCTCCTTCCTCGGCCCCGACAGCGTCAAGGGGCAGGAAGTGCTCTACTTCGACGGCCGTAATGAGGGCAACATGCTGGCCCATGCCGGCAGTGGAGTTCGGGCCCTCGTCGGCACCGTCTCGCTCAAGCCCCAGAGCATGATGGCGATGTCGGGCCAGCGCTACCCGATCACCGAGCTCGGGGTCGAAAACCTCACCAAGCGGCTCGTCGAGGTGGCGCGGCACGACTCGCAGTACGGCGAGTGCGAGGTCAACTTCTACCCCAACGCCAAGGTCAACGGCCGCGTCTGCACCTGCATCCAGGTGACCCACCCGACGGCGCGGAAGAACTTTCGCTTCCACCTCGCCCGCGTCTTCATCGACGACGAGCTGACGATCCCGATCCGCTATGAGTCGTACGACTGGCCGCTCGAGGCCGGTGGCCAGCCGCTCCTCATGGAGGAGTACACGTACATGAACGTGAAGGTCAACAACGGCTTCACCGATGCCGACTTCGATCCGAAAAACACAACCTACAAGTTCGGCGGGAAGTGATCCGGCAGGCTTTCGCCGCCGCATCCGCACCATTCCCACGCTCTTCACACCGCCCCGCGTCGACCCGTTCGACGCGGGGCGGCGTCGTTTTCACGCGGCTGCCGCCTGGAGGGGATACGCCCATGGTCGATCGACCACCACGATCGCTCCCCCACGCACGGGCAGTCAGGGCGATGCCTGGCAGGGACCTCCCGCCCTTCCGGGGATGCGGACCGAGAATTTGAGAAAGGCTGTGACGGGCACCGGTGGCAGAGGGGGGCCGGTGGCCTCCGGCGCAGGTAACTGCGGCTGACGCGGCGCGAGCCCGCGAGCGGTCTTACGGCACCAGCCGGCCCCAGGCGGCACGGAGCTGTTCCTCACGCGGCAGTTCGAGGCGGGTGCCGGGGGCGAGGCTGACACGCGGGTCGAGCGTCCGGTTCCAGGCGAACAGCGCCTTGTAGAGGCGGCCATCGCCGTAGGTCGACTCCGCCACCGACCACCAAGTATCCCCCTCTTGGACCACGTAGCCGCCGCCGGCGCTCGGTGCTGCGGCATCCCCTCGGGCTGATCGGGGGTCGAGGGGGCCGGTGGCGGCCGTGGGAACAACGCCTTCCCGGGGATCGGATCGATCGGGGGCGCTTGCGAAGGCCGGGCGCCGCGCGGGAGGGGGCGCCTCTCCAGGGGCACGGAGCGGATTGCCGGCAAACCGCGACGCCGGGGGCGTGGCGTCTGCGGGCACCGGAGCGAGGTCAGTAGCGGCGATGGGGGTGAGGCGATCGGTGGCCGGGCGGCGGGAGTAGCGCCCCGCTGCCAGCGCAGCGTCAGCGCGATCGGCATCGACCGCGACGGCGTCTTGGTCGGAGGCGTCGCCGGCGGATGGTTCGCCGCTGTGCAACGCGGTCTTTTCGTCGCCCGGGGCAGCGGGGGGGAGGCCGAGGCTGCGAAACGGGTCGGGGGGAATGGCCGCGGTAGGAGGAAGCGCCGTCAGGACCGGGGGATCGACGAGATCGACCCCGCCGCTCCCGACCGATTCGAGTTGGATGTCGGGCCCCGCGCCGTTTGGCGCGCGGGGGACGAAGAGCTTCATCGACAGAACGCCGACAAAGGCCCCGGCTAGCGTTCCGAGCATCGCTAGGAGAATCGTCTTCTCCCGGCGACTGCTGCGGCGCGGGGCGACCGGCGGCGGGGCCGGCTTACCTGCCACGGGCGCCGGCCGGGGAGAGGCCTGGGGAAGGGCCTGGGGGAGCGCTTGGGAGAGGGGCGTCGACCGGGGAAGGGCTTGGGGGACGGGTGCCGGCCGGGGGAGGGGTGCCGGCGTGTTGACCCTGGCCATAGACGGCGGCGGAAGCGGGCGGGGGGCCGGGCGGGGAGGGGGATTGGGGATGCCCCGCTCCTCGAACACCCTCGCGAGGCGTGCGTCGAGATCGGCGTCGCTCTCGGTGTCGTGGGCGTGGTCCATGCGTCCGCCTCCGGGGCGATCGAATCTCCCTGCAGCGCAGATCGGGGGATCGCCGCCGCTGGGCAGCCGGGGAGCGAGGGGCACTTTCCACCGCCGGCCAGGGGGGGGATTCTGCCCATACCGAGGCCGGGGCGAAAGGGGAGAATCCGCGCCGATTCGGGGGCACTTGTCCGCGGCGGAGGCGGCTTCGCCGAGAGGCTGTTTTCAGCCCGTGCCGGGGCCGTCGAGCGGATCGGGGAGGCGCCGGGCGGCCCGGAGGCGTGCCGATCGGCTGCGCGAATTGTGGGCCACTTCCTCTGCGGAGGCCTCGACGATGGAGCGCGTGAGACACTCCCACGTCTGGGAATTCCGAAAGGCCTGCTTCACGAGCCGGTCTTCGAGCGAATGGAACGAGATCACCACCATCCGCCCGCCGGGGGCGAGCCGGGTGGGCGTGCGCTCCAGCGCGATCTGCAGACTCTTCAACTCTTCGTTGACCGCGATTCGCAGCGCTTGGAAGGTGCGTGTGGCCGGATGGATCCGGGCCGGCGGGTATTGGCGGGGGATCGCCGAGGTGACAATCCGGGCGAATTGCCGCGCGGTCCGGATCGGCTCCTTCTCCCGGACGGCAGCGATTCGCCGCGCGATCCGTCGGCTGTGGCGCTCCTCGCCGTATTCGAAGATCAGATCGGCGAGGCTTTCGGGCCGCAGCCGGTTGACGAGCCGCCAGGCCGGCTCCCCCTCGGTCGGATCGAACCGCAGATCGAGCGGACCGTCGGCATCGAAGGAGAATCCGCGCTCGACGTCGGCGAGCTGATCGCTGGAGAGCCCAACGTCGAGGAACACCGCGTCGACTTTGTCGATCGAGAGCGCGTCGAGGACCTCGGGAATGTCACGGAAGTTGGCCTGCGCGAACCGCACCGGCAGCCCGGCGAGCAGATCGACGCCGCGGGCGATAGCGCCGGGGTCACGGTCGATGGCGATCACCAGGCCGGTGGGGCCGACCGCCTCGGCGAGGAGCCGGGTGTGCCCGCCGCCGCCGAGTGTGCCATCGACGACCCGGTCTCCCGGCTTGATGGCGAGGAAGCCGAGCGATTCGGCGGGGAGGACGCTCGTGTGGATCGTGGAGGCCATGGCGGAAGCGAGGGCGGGAGAGCGGTCCGGTAGGAGGGCCCTGGGTTGTACCACGGTTCGCGGCCGGGGCATTCCGCCGGCCGCCCCTTCCGGCGTACGATGCCCCGATGCCAGACGCCGACGCCTACGACTACGACCTCCCCCGCGAGCTGATCGCCCAGGAGCCGCTCGCCGACCGCAGCGCCGCGCGGATGCTCGTCGTCCGCCGCTCCGACGGGGCGCTTGCCCATCGCCACGTCAGCGATCTTGTCGAAATCCTCCGCCCCGGCGATCTCCTCGTCGTCAACGACACCCGCGTCGTGCCGGCCCGGCTCGAGGGGCGCCGGGAGCAGACGGGAGGGCGGTGGGAGGGGCTGTGGCTCGAGTCGCTGGCCGACGGCGTCTGGCGGCTCCTCGCCCACACCCGCGGGCGCGTCGCAATCGGCGAGCGCATCGTGCTGGTCGATGCGGATGGAGCCGATCGATTCACCCTCGAGATGACCGGACGGGGCCCCGGTGGCACCTGGCTTGCCCGTCCCGACCGCAGCGGCACGGTCGAGCAGCTCCTCGGCGCGGTGGGGCGCGTGCCGCTCCCTGGCTATATCCGCGGCGGCGACGCCCGCGCCGACGACCTCCCGCGCTACCAGACGGTGTTTGCCAGGCTCGCCGGTTCGGCGGCCGCACCGACCGCGGGGCTCCACTTCACTCCGGCGCTCCTGGCGGCGCTCGCCGACCGTGACATCGGGATGGCGAGGGTGACGCTCCATGTCGGCATCGACACCTTCCGGCCGATTGCCGTCGACAACCTCGACGATCATCCGATGCACAGCGAATGGTGCGACTGCCCGGCGGAGACGGTGGCCGCCGTCGCCGCGGCCCGGGCCCGTGGGGGCCGAGTCGTCGCCGTGGGGACGACCGCGGTGCGGACGCTCGAGACGGCTGCCGCGGCCGGAGCGCTTGCCCCCTGGTCGGGGCCGACATCGCTCTTCATCCGCCCCGGCCATACCTTCCGGGCCGTCGACTGCCTGCTGACGAACTTCCACATGCCGCGGACGACGCTCATGGTCCTCGTGAGCACGTTCGCGGGGCGGGGGCTCGTGGAGCGAGCCTATGCCGAGGCGATCGCCCAGCGCTACCGCTTCTTGAGCTACGGCGACTGCGTGCTCTTCGAATAGGTCGCAGCGTCGCCGGGGGACGGCCGGGGCCGCCAGGGCAGGGGAGGCGGTGTGGGGGGGAAAATTGGTCTTCCGGCACCAAGCCCCCTCTGCCACCATGCCGCGCGCTGCGGTGGGAAATCCCCTGGCCGCCGCCGCCGCCCCGTTCCCCGGGGGACGCCTCACTTCCCCCCGTCATCCCCCGGACGCGCCATGCCCAAACCGAAGAAGCCACTGCGGGTCTCGATCGGTAAGGAACTCGAGCGCCTTGGGCGCCGTATCGCCGCCCATCCCACGACCGGCGACGCGGACCCCGGCCACCGGATCTACGACGCCCACCAACTCCACCTCCTCGTCAACCGGATCTACGATCTTCCCGAGGTGAGGATCGATCCGAATCGGCGGCGGACGATCAACGTCCTCGTGCCCGCCTTCGAGTTCAAGTCGATGTCGGCCGGCTTCTTCGGAGTCTTCCAGGTGGCCCGCTTCCTCCGCTCGACGGGCTGGAACGTGCGAATGGTGCTGTTTGACAATTTCGATTTTTCCATGGATCGCTTCCGGAAGAAGTTCCAGGACTACCCCGGCATGGAGGATCTCCTCGACGAAGTGGAGGTCGAGTACATCGGCGAGCGGAAGCACCCGCTCCATGTCTCGCCCGACGACGTCTGCGTGGCCACAGTCTGGTACTCGGCCCACTTCGCCAAGAAGATCAGCGACATCCTCGGCGGTCGCCGGTTTCTCTACCTCATCCAGGATTACGAGACGAACTTCTTCCCCGGCGGATCCCTGTTTGCCCTCGCCGACGAGACCTACGGCTTCGACTATGCCGCGCTGTTCTCGACGGCGCCGCTGGCCGACTCCTTCCGGCAGGCCGACATCGGGGGCTTCGCCTCGCGCGGCGTGCCCGGCACCTTCTTCAACAACGCCTGTTCCTCGAGCCTCGCGTCGCGCGAGGCGTTCTTGGCGATGAACGCCAACAAGCCGAAGCGGAAGCTCGTCTTTTATTCTCGTCCGATCGTCGATCGCAACATGTTCAATCTCGCCGCCCTCTCGCTGATCACCGCCTACGAGCAGGGGATCTTCGATCCGGCCGAGTGGGAGTGCATCGGGATGGGGCTCGGCGACGCCCTCCTCGAGCTTCTCCCCGGCGTGTTCTCGACGTCGCTGGCGCGGATGACGCTGCGGGAGTACGAGCAGACGGTGGGGCAATTCGACGTCTGTTTGACGCTCATGGCCTCCCCCCATCCGAGTCTTATTCCGATGGACTGCGCCGGCTCCGGCGCGATGGTGGTGACCAACACCTTCCGCACGAAGACCGAAGACTACCTCCGCGGCCTGTGCGGCAATGTCATCCCGGTGGCGCCGTCGGTGCCGGCGATCGTGGAGGGCCTCGCGCGGGCCGCCGCGGCCAGCGATGACCTCGAGGGACGCTACCGGCGGGCGCTGGCGATGACCTACCCGCGGACCTGGGAAGAATCCCTCACTCCCCAGCACACCGAGTTTGTCACCGAACATGTCCTCGCCCCGGCCCTTGCCAGCGCCGACCGGACGCGACGCCGGGCCCAGACGGCCTGACCTTCCTCGCTCAAATCTCCCGACGAACAAGTCTCCCGACGAACAAGGCTCCCGACGAACAAGGCTCCCGAAAAACAAGGCTCCCGACGAATCCACGGGCGGCGGAGCCGCCCGAACCCCAGCAAGGAAGCGATGCTATGGATCACGAGACGCTCGCCGCGACGGGACCGACGTCGTCCGACGTCCCCGCGCCCATGCCCCCGGTGGACGTGGAGGGGGACGTGGAGGGGGACGTGGAGGGGGAGGATTCCATCATGGCTCGGTTCGGCTTTTATAAACGGCGCACCGAAGTCTGTCGAAACGCCATCGCGTATCCCCTGCCGGCGTATGACAGCCGGACGGTGATCATCATCGGGTGCGGTCGCGGCGGGACGACGGCCGTTTCGGGCGTCGTCGATGCCCTCGGCGTAAGGATGGTCGAGGTCAGCCAGCCCGACACGCGGATCAACATGGAGGATGGCGAGTTCGTGACGGCGATGCTCGACAGCCAACCGGAGCCCGACGCGCCCCGTTACCCGGGGCTCTACCGGCGCATCGGCAAGGTGATCGCGCGCCGCAACGCCGCCTACATCGACTGGGGTTGGAAGGATCCGTCGGTGGATCTTTACCTGGAGGGAGTGATCCACCAGGTTCGCAATCCGCTCGTGCTGTTCGTCGTCCGCAACATCTTCGACATCGGCATGTCGCACCTCGCTGCCGGGGGCGGTTCCTTCGAGACCGCCTTCGACCAGAGCCTGCAGCGCTACCAGCGGGAGTGGCAACTTGCCGCCAAGCTCGGCCTGCCGACGCTGTTCATCGGCTACGAGCGGGCCCTGGCCGACCGCGAAGCCTTCGTCGTCCAGGTGAGCGAGTTTCTCCGCCTCACGCCGACAGTCGAGCAGTTCCAAACGGCGGTCAACTGGCTGCGGCCCAAGGGGGGCTACCACCCCCTGAAAACCGCTGCCGCCTGACGCCTCACCGATTCCAACTTCCCTGCCGCCCTGCCCGGCGGCCTCCCCATTCTCCTCAGAAGCACCCCAGGGACCACCGCCATGGACCGCCGCACGATCCTCCTCGACGGCATCGACAAGGCCAACACACGCGGCGTCGAGATCGGCCCCTTCTTCAGCCCGATGGCGCCGAAGAAGGACGGCTGGAACACGATCGTCGTCGACTTCAACGACGGCGAGGAGCTCCGTCGCATCGCCACGAATCATCCCTCCGAGGCGATGCAGAAGATGTGCGTCAATATCGAGGATGTCGATATCGTCTGGAAAGGGGAGCCGATCGAGGAGATCGTGTCGGCGAAGTTCGGTACCGGCATGGATTACGTGATCGGCAGTCACACCGTCGAGCACATGGTCGATCTCCTCGGATTCTTTAAGTCGGCGGCCGCGCTGCTCCGGGTCGGTGGTGTCCTGGCGCTGGCCGGGCCCGATCTCCGTTACACGTTCGACTTCTTCCGCAATCCCTCTACGATCGGCCAGGTCCTCGCCGTCCATCGGCGGCAGGATCGGCGCCATGCCTCCGAGACGCTCTTCGAGACGGTGGCCCACTCGATCAACGTCAAGGGGGTCGGCT
>CAMBFA010000010.1 GCA_945865325.1 Candidatus Kuenenia stuttgartensis | reverse complement strand
TCTCCAAGGGCTGCCCATCCGCGCCGGTTCCGGGCAGTGCGACGACCACATCCGCCGCCGCGCGCGCCGCGGCCCAGGTGTCGTGATCCGAACGAACGTTGCTCATGATCGCGTCGCTCCGGCCTCGCCGGCTCCGCCGCCCGCTTGATCTTGTCTGGCTGCCGGACCGCGGACCAAGCAAACACGGAAACCCAGGGAGCCGTCGCGGGCATCGGGCCAGAGCCAGTTGCGGTAGGCCGACCGGCACCCCCCGGCGGTGCAGTGCCACGCCCCGCCGCGGATCACGCGGTTGCGGAGTCCCATCGAAGCCTCATCCCATTCGCTCCAAGGCTTCTCCGCGGGCCAGCCATCGGGGCGAGCGCGATAGGCCCCACGGTCGGAGCAATCACCGCACCACTCCCACACATTTCCATGCATCCCCACCAGGCCCGCCGGATGCCGCTCCGGTGAGCCGGCGACAACCGACTCATCGACGTCGTGCGTTTCGCCGCCGGAGTTGCCATCGAACCACCCCACCTCCCGTAGCGCCGCCTCGCCATCGCCATTCCAGTACTCCGTCTCCGAGCCGGCTCGGCAGGCATATTCCCACTCGGCCTCCGACGGGAGGCGGAGCTCACGGAGATGGAGTGACGGGGCGTGGCCGTCCCCTCGGAGCCAGGCATGCCAGGACTTGCACCAGGCTTGGACCTCGCTCCACGACACCGTCTCCACCGGCCGCCGCTTCCCCTTGAACCCGCTGGGCGAAGCCTCGAGCCCCGCAGGCCGGCACGCCTCGACCAGCGTCCTCCACTCCTCCTGCGTGACGACAAACTTCCCCAACCAGAAGTCGTGGGGGAGGATCACCCGATGCGCAGGCTCTTCTTCGGGGTAGTTGCCGCGCGATCCCATCACGAACTCTCCCGCCGGGATCCGCCGGAAGCGCATCGCGAGCGCCGCTTGCCCTGTGGGTACCGGCAACGGCACCTCCAGATCGGGCTCGGCGGCTAGGGCAGACCAGTTTGGTTTCCGAACGAGAGTCATTGGCTCACCGTTTCAACGATCCGATGCGTAGTCGGGATCCGGGAACGCTCGCGCTCCTCACCCGGCCGCGGCCGCGCTCCAGCGCTCGGCGGGGTGCTCCTTGACGAGGAACTCGTCGCGGACTCGCGGAAAGTTCGCATCCGCGGCAGCATCGCCGTAACCGATGAGGGCATTGATCGCCTGGGCGTCGTCCATCTTGATTTCCTGCGTCGCCATGTCGACGCGCAGATAGCGGCTGCCGAGAAGTAAGCGGCAGACATAATCGGCCGTCTGAATCTGCGTCTTCATCAGGAGGTTGGCGATCGTCGGCAACCAGCCGAGCGTTCCCTGCATGGAGATGTTGGTCCAGAACGCCGCCGCCGCAGTGGCGCCGAGACTCCCGATAAGCGGCTTGAGCGCCGCCTTCACGACGGCGTCGTCGATCTCGAACGGCTGAGCGAAGACATTCGGCGTGAACAGCGTCCCCACGCTCAACATCCGCACGTCGTCCAGATTCCAACCGAGCTGCGCCGCCTCGGCCAGAGCCACCGTCGTCGGTGAATTCGCCCACACGCCGCCGTCGACGGCGAGCACGTTTTCGATCCGGGTGGCCTCGAAATAAGTCGGCGCCGCCGACGTCGCCATCGCCGCATCAAGCCGATCGCATTCCAGATCGATGTTGCCTGCGGGACTGTGGGGCGTGCGATAAACACGGGGGGTATCGGTCTCGGCGTCGTAATAGGTGATAGCCAAGCGGACACGCGAGGCGGCCAGCCGGGTCGATGTCACCGGCGCCTCCCCGAAGGCAGCCTCGAGCCGATCGCGGAGAATCTGGCGGTCGAACTTCGCCGCAAACCACTGCTGGATCTCGAGAGCTTTTCCGCCGATCCCGCCCCCGGGGAAGATCTTTGGCCCCTCCTTTTTGTAAAACTCCACGATCCGCGCCGGCTGCATTCCCATCCCCAGCGCGATTGCGAGAATCCCGCCGGTCGACGTGCCGGCGATGAGGTCGAAGTGGTTGATGATCTTCTCGCCGGTCATTTTCTCCCAGGTGGCCAGCGCCCTGGCGGTGAACGCCCCCCGAATCCCGCCGCCGTCGAGACAGAGAATCCGCCGGGGCCGGCCCGAGGCCGCCGCCTCGCCAGGGCCCGCCGAACGGGAGAGCGCCGCCACCCGGGCCGACCCGCTGTGGAGCGCAGGGGCCGCGCTCGACCCGCCGGCTCCATGGAGCAAGCCGATCTGCGCTACCACCCGCTCCGTGATCGTCGCCACGGCGGTCTCCTGCACGAGCTGGAGATTTTCCGCCTGCGAGAGGCCATTGCGACAGATCCCCACATACTCCGGATGGGCGGCGAGATAGTCGGCCGTCGCCCCGCCGAGCCCGCCGAGGAGAAACAGCGGCAGCTGGTAGTCGCGGGCGATCTCGATTTCCTCCGGCACCCCGGCGCGCTGCGGCGCCTCGCGCCACCATTCCCCTCCCACCGCCACGATGAGATGGGCTTGATCGGCGAGCGCCCGACGCATGATCGACAGGCTCCGGTCGCGGGCCCGCGCCTCCCCGGAGGTATCGACCGCCACGGCCGTGGTGACGATCACCGGCTCCGCACAGAGCGCGTTCCAGGCGGGGATGTCGATGCCGTACTGGGCCGCGTCGTGGGCGAAGTGGGCCGACACCACCAGCCGCAGCGGCGCGGCGGCATGATGCGCCTGCCGGTAGCGCTTCGCCTCCGCGAGGAGGACATCGCGGATCGTCGGATGACTCCCATGAACGATCGTGCCGCCGCGCTTGAAGACCTCGCGGGCCAAAAGCGCCACGAAGTCGCGGATCCGCTCCCCCTCCTCGACCGCGGCTTCCTTGGGCACAGCCCCGGAAAGCCAGATCCGCATTCCGGCGAGGGATGACGAAACGGAATCACTCGACGACCTCTCAACCATGACTGTCTCCAGTGAAAATACGACGAAGCGTTGATCGACACCGTTGCGATCCGGCGAATGACGCGCCGGTCACGACGTTCCTCCGCCGTGGATCCGCAGGAAGAGATCCTTCTTTGCCGTGAAGCGGTGCTTGGCCCCGGCCTTCGTCCGCAGCCAGAAGTCCTTGAGCGGGCCGCGCATCGCCTTCACCTGCCGGTCGAGCCGCTCCTGCGAGGGCACCTTCTTGGTGATCGTGTAACGGACCTCGCCATTTTGGTTGATAACGATCGTGCAGCCCCCCACTATGTCGAACAAATCTCCCCCCGCCTCCGCCGTGCAGGCCTGGGTGACCTCGGCCACCGTGTCGAAGAGAACCCGGCCGTCGGGCGACACCCGCCGGGCGACCCGGATCGATTCCACCATCGCCGGCGACACCTGCACGATCCCCTCAGGCCGCGGGGCCGCCGGGGGGATGAGCCGGAAAAACTCTGCGTGGCGGGGATCGGTCACGAATCGCCCCAAAATATTGGCCTGCCGCTCGAGCTCCTTCGCATTGGCCGGCCGCCCCGGGTCTCCTTCGAAACGCAGATCGCGGAACGCCAGCCCGGGGATCGTGAGTGGCTCCTCGGGCGCCCCCCAGCGGACCGCATCCTCCGTCATGAACTGGACGTCGGTGGGGAAGATCCGCCGGCGGCGGAACGACCGCATGAGAGCCTCCCGGTAGCCCCATTTGTCGACCGGCTCCATCTCCGCATCGGCCGTCACCAGGGCGCGGAGATACTCCCCCAGGAGCATGTCGACCGGCGGGCAGTAGTCGATCGCGCGGATGCACATCGTGAGGAATTGCGCCGCCACCTCGCAGGCTTCTTTCGAGACCGCCTCCAGGAGTGCGTCCCCCAGCGGCACCTTGCCGAAATCGTGGGGATCGAGCCCCGCGATCCGCATCAGCCGCGCTGTCTTTCGTCTCGTGATCGTCACGAAGGCCTCGAACACGGCCGACACGAGGACCGTTCCCAGGTCGTGCGGATCGAGGGTCGGATCGTAGGACACCGGATCGGTCGCCGCCCCGGGCAGGCCATCGGAATCGAAGGCCTCGATGCCATCGACATCGATCCCCGACCGGAGTGCCTTCGCCCTCGGGCCCGGTGATCGCGCGTGACCGAACTCCCGGGCGATTTCGGCGAGCACCGAGCCCTGTGCGACCACACCGCGCGATTGCCGCAAGGCCTCCTCCACCACCCCGGGATAGGTGAAGTGAAGGAACAGCGCGACGAGATCGGCAAAGCCCTCGTGGAAGGCCAGCACGTCGACATTCGTCGGCTCGTGGAAGTTGGAACGCAGCCCATCGAGGAGGGCATGGGTCGTCTCGTGGGCGATGACATCGTGCGACAGCGACGTGAACACGAGCCCCCCTGGGATCGTGAACCCGGCCGGCTCCTGCTCCGCCCGGAAATAACCGAACGACAGATCTCCTGACTCGCGGCCGTAGCCGGCATTCGCCTGCTCGAAGGCAAACGGCCTGACCAGCAGCCGCGTCCGGCCAACAGCCTCGGGGTCGATCGCCCAGCCGATGTCGCGGCCGAGCGCCCGGCGGAAGGCGGCATAGGTGAGGCTGCAGACCGCATACGCCATCTGGAGATGGAACGACGCGTTCGAAGGGGAGGGCGATACTCCGTCGGAGACCAGCCAGCTCGAATCCTCGAGATCGAGTTTGCCCCGATCCTTGAGCGGAAGCGGCGCTCCGCCGCCGTCAATCTCGAAAAGCTCCCCCTTCGGTCCAGGTTCAAGCGGCTCCCACGGCACATCCACCTTCGTCACGCCCCCCTGTCGGTGCGAAAGCGAGGGGTCGAGGGTGTAGATCCAGAGTTGCCGACTGACCGGCTTCTTGGCCTCTCGTCGCCACCGGTAGGGTTTCGCAAGGGCCTGCCGGGCCACGCGCGAACTGATCTCGAAGGCCTTCGGCTCCGCTGTCTTCTGTGGGCCCGTCTTCTTCGCCGTCTTCTTCGCCACCTTCTTCGCCATCGGTCTGCCCTCCGAAAGAGATCCGTTCCGCCTCGGTCACCGAGTACTGCTCGGCCCGACCCCGGGCTCTGTCCTCACCACCAACCGCCGCGGACCATGGTCCACCACCCGCAGACACACCCCTCCACGACACCGAATGACCGCTTCGCCATCCACCTCCGACCAGGTCGCCGAGCGATCAACAAGCCGATCGTCCGCCCCGCCATCGGCCACGGTCGCCGAGCCGTCGGCATGGAGCGACAGCCTCCGCCGCGGCCGACGCGAGAGGGGAAAGCGCTCCCCATCGGGGCGGTAGACAGCCCCGGCGGGCGTGTCCTCCTCGAAGGCGTGCACCCACAGAGTGCCGATCAGCGGGATCGGGGCGTCGTCGGCATCGGGTGACAAGGGGACCTGCTTCCGTCGGATCAACGTTTCTTGCGCGCTTTTGCCGTCGGCTTGGCGATCAGCCCGGACCGGACCGTCTCCAGCGCCGACCGCATCCGCAACACCTGCTGGGCGGTGAACATGAACATCGCCGCGTCGTCGACATAGTCCATGTAGTTGACGAACATGTCGCCATTGGGGCCATTGTTGCAACTGATGGACGGCCAGACGGGCGCTCCGTAATTCGGACCCTCGCAGTTGGGCGTGTCGGCGACCCCGTCGCCACCGCTGCAGTCGGGCGTGTCGCCCCAGATGTGGCGAAGGTTGAAATAGTGCCCCACCTCGTGGGTGGCGGTGCGCCCCAGGTTGAAGGGGGCCGTGGCCGTGCCGCTGGTCCCAAACGCCTCGGTGTTGATCACCACGCCGTCGGTCGCGGGGGGGCCACCGGGAAACTGGGCATAGCCGAGAAGGCCTGCCGTGAGCGGACAGACCCAGAGATTGAGGTGGGTCTTCGTGTCGACCGGCGCGATCCCGCCGCCGGCGGCCGACTTCACCGCATCGTCGGTTGTGAAGCCGCTGACCTTCGTCGCCGTCCGCGTCACGTCGACGAGCTTGAACGACATCCGCGTGTCGGTGACGAGGCCCCCCCACGGAGTCGGCACCTTCGAGCGGTCAGGATTGGTGGCGCGGTAGTCCTTGGTGAGGGCCTCGATCTGGCTGGCGATCTGGGCGTCGGAGATGTTCTCGGAAGCGTTGCTGTAGACGACATGGACGACCGTATCGATGACCACGATCGCCTCGTCGGTGAGGTTGAAGCGGGCCTCGCGCCGCTTCGTCGTCGCCCCCTCGAGCTTCATGAGATTCATCCGGAATGCCGGATACTTCTCGAGGAGCATCATGTGAGCCGCCATCGCCCCGCACGCCCGGCGGAGCGGCACCTTCTTCGTCGGCTTAGCACCCGTCTTCTTGGCCACGGTAAACCCCCTTGGAAAGGAATCGTCGACGGTCTTTGTGGAGCGGACATCGCCCCTCCTCTGGGGCGCACGACGCTCCCCCCAAAGTTTTAGGCGTACGGGAACAGACAAACCGGACGCCGATTCCCAAGAATGGACCGGGGTGCCCCGCATTCCAAGCCCGTGAAGGCGTTATCCTGTGGAAAAACCCCGCCCACGAACCATGACACCACGATTCAAGCCCTTCGCCGCCTCCGCGTTCCTGACTGCCTTCCTGGCTTTGCTCGTGGTCGCCATCCCCTTCCCCGTCGCCGCGGAGCCTCCCGCCATGCCCGTCGCCAGGCCGATCGTCATCGCCCACCGCGGAGCCAGCGGCTACCTCCCCGAGCACACCCTCCCCGCCAAGGCCCTCGCCCACGGCCAGGGGGCCGACGCCCTCGAGCAGGATGTGGTGATGACCAAGGACGGCGTGCCGGTCGTCCTCCACGACACCTCGCTCGATGCGGTCAGTGACGTCGCGGTGAAGTTCCCCGGCCGGGCCCGGGCCGACGGGAAGCACCACTGCACCGATTTCACCCTCGCCGAGCTGCGCACCCTCGCGCTCACCGAACGGCTCGATCCCGCCACCGGCCGCCAGACCTACGCCGACCGCTTCCCGCGCGGGGAGTCGCGGTTCGGGATCGTTTCGCTCGAGGAGGAGCTCGAATTTCTCGCCGGGATCAACCGGACCACCGGCCGGACCGTCGGCATCTATCCCGAGATCAAGTCCCCCGCCTGGCATCGCGCGGAGGGGCACGACGTCGCCAAGGCCGTTGTCGACATCCTCCACCGCCATGGCTACGCCACGAAAGCAGACCCCTGCCACATCCAGTGCTTCGAGGCCGACGAGGTAACGCGGATCCGCCGCGAGCTCGGCTGGCAGGGGAAGCTCGTGCAGCTCATCGGCGGGAAGGACCAGGACCGGCTCGTCACGCCGGAGGGTTTGGCGGAGATCGCGACGGTGGCCGACGGCATCGGCCCGCCGATCGAACGAGTCCTCGACGCGACTGGAAAGCCGACCGGTCTTGTCGAGCGGGCCCACGCCGCCGGGCTCGCCGTCCATCCTTACACGCTCCGCCGCGACCGGCTGCCGTCCTGGGCCGGCTCCTTCGACGATCTCCAAGGAGCGCTGTTCGCGGCCGGCGTCGACGGCGTGTTCAGCGACTTCCCCGATCTCACGGTGGCATGGCTGCGCCACTCCGACCGCCGGCCCGAGTGATCTCCTCCGCGACCGGCCCGAAACACACCCCTTCCCTCCGGAGAGGCAGGGGAGTTGAATATCCTCCGGATGGGAGGTCGGCATCGCCCTCTCTTCCCTGCGGGCGTGATCGCTCCCGCCCATCCGCCCCGGACAGGCCCCCGAGGCTGTCTCCATGCCACACCAACGCCCGGGGCCATCCCCAACCACCGTGCGCTTCTGGGGGGTGCGTGGTTCGCTGCCGTCGCCGGGGCCCGCGACGCTCCGCTACGGGGGCAACACCACCTGCGTCGAGGTGCGGACGGGGGGCGAATTGATCGTCATCGATGCCGGCTCCGGCATCCGCCCCCTCGGGCAGGCCTTGCTCAAGGAACACTCCGGCAGCCCGATCGCACTCACGCTCCTCCACTCCCACGCCCACTGGGACCACATCCAGGGCTTCCCGTTTTTCGCACCGGCCTACCTACCGACGACGCGGATCCGCGTCATCGGCGGGCACGCTTCCGCCGCCGAACTGCAGCGCGTGTTCGCCGATCAGATGGACGGGAAGCGCTGGTTTCCCCTCCCCTTCGACCGGCTCGCGGCGACGATCGACTTCGATCACCTCGACCTCGCCGGTGATCTGCGATTCCGGGTCGGGGAGGTGGCAGTGACGGCCTGCCCGACGAACCATCCGGGGGGCTCGCTCGGCTTCCGGATCGAGACCCCACAGGGGGCGATCGTTTTCTTGAGCGATCACGAGACCGCCGGCCCTGATGAACCGCGGATCCGCGACTTCATCGCCGGCGCGGCGATCCTCATCGCCGATGCCCAGTACGACGCCACCGAGATTGTGACGCGGAGGGGCTGGGGCCACGGCTGCGTCGACGAGGTGATGGCGCTGGCCGGCGGGGTGGGCATCGGCCGGGTGGTCCTCTTCCACCACGATCCCTCCCACGACGACGATGACCTCGACCGCCTCGTCGCAAAAGCCCAGGCCCGTGCCGGCCGCGACCATCCCGGGATGATCATCGGGGCCGCGCGGGAAGGGGAGACGATCGAGCTGTGAAGCGCAGTGAGTCGCTCGACCCTTCATTCCGAGCCGCCGAGAGGACACTCACGTCCTGGTTCACTTTGCGGAGCTTCGTCGCCAGCGACACGCCGATGTTCCGCAGGATCTTCGTATGGAGGATCGGGTGCGTCTCAAGGAGGCGGGTGAAGTCAGCAATCTCGAGCGCCGCCGTCTCCACATTCCCCTCGGCCACCACGTCGGCCGACCGCTGGGCGCCGTCCAGGAAAGCCATCTCCCCCACCATCGTTCCGACCGAGAAGCTCGCCATACGGCTTCCCTCACCGCTCGCCCCCCCCAGCCAGACCCCGACGACCCCCTTCGTGATGAGGAGGAGGTTCGTCGCCTCCTCCCCACTCGTGATGATCTTCTCGCCACTGGCGTGGGAGCGATGCTTGAGAAGCGTGGCAAAAAGGGCGATCTCATCCTCCGTGAGAGCGGCCGTGATCTCGTACTGGTGGAGATCCTGGTAACCGGACTCGATCGAGGCGTGCAGCTCGTCGAGGAGGACGTCCTCGCAGTGCTCGAGGGCGCCGTCGGTGGAGTGATACCTCAACAGCGCCTCCACCTCGCCCCGGTCCGTGAGATAAGCAGAGGCCTGCTCACGGACGACGCCGAGGCGGTGGGTGTGGGTGAAGAACACCATGGCACCCCGGCGGGTGAGTGATTCCGCCAGGTCGACGAGCAGCCGCACCGCGACGCCGTTGATCGCGGAGACATGGTGGAAGTCGAGAATCACGGCGAGCGGCCGGCCGACGCTGTCGAGGACGTCGCGGACGATCGGCTCGGTCGTCGAGAAGGCGAGATTGCTCTGCATCTCGACGACATGGATCCGCTTCCCGTGCTCACGCAGACACGCGCGGTGCGAGGGATGGCGCGTGCGGCTCGAGCTGCGCTGCGCGGCGGTGTAGGCCAGCCGCCGGCTCGTCTGCGCACAGTAGGGGGGATTGAACTGATGGAGCTCCCAGGCCTTCGACAACTCCTCGCACACTTTCAGCGCCCGGGCGCTGTTTCCCTGGGCATCGAGACGCGGCGAGTAGACGCCGATCCCCAACTGGCCGGGGAGCACCGCCAGCACGCCCCCCGCCACGCCGCTCTTGGCCGGCATGCCGACGTTGTAGATCCAGCCGCCGGAGAAGTCGTACATGCCGCAGGAGGCCATCACACTCAAGACATTCTCGACATGCTGCTCCTGGATCGCCCGCACGCCGGTGACAGGATTGAGCCCCTGGTTGGCGAGGGTCGCCCCGAGAAGGGCCAGGTCGGCGCAGCTCACCGAGATGGCGCACTGCCGGAAGTAGGCATCCACCGTTGAGGTCGGATCATCCGTGAGGACGTCGAAGTTGCGGAGGAGGTGGCCGATGGCCCGATTGCGGTGGCCCGTCCGACTCTCCGATTCGTAGACGTCTAGGTCGATCCGCATCGGACGACCGCTGTAGCGCTCGAACATCTCGATGATCCGCCCGAACCTGGCCTCGGATGACTCGGCTTCGATCTGACCGGTGGTGGCGATCGCCCCGGCGTTGATCATCGGGTTGAGCGGGCAGCCGGTCACCTTGTGGAGGCTGATGGCGTTGAAGGCATCGCCGCTCGGCTCGACACCGACCTTCTTCAGGATCAACTCGGCGCCATGATCGTCGAGGGCAAGACCGTAGACGAACGGCTTGGAGATCGACTGGATCGTGAACTCGTGCCGCGAATCACCGACCTCGTAGACATAGCCGTCGGTGGTGGCGATAGAGATCCCGAACAGCTCCGGATCGGCCTTTGCCAGCTCGGGGATGTAGGTGGCGACCTCCCCTTCGCGGTAATCGGCGTATTTCGCCCGAAGCGTGTCGAGGAAAGACTGGATCGGCGAGCCGAGGTGGGCGGAGGCCATCAAAGGACCCTCGAGGGAGTTGCCACGGTGCAAAACTGTGCCGGCCGCCCGCCAGCACTCCGATCATACAAAATGGGTTCCGGCGATCCAGACGCGGCACGATCGGTGCGGCCGCGGAGCCGGAGTCGGTGCCGCGGCGCCGGCACGGTAGACTCCGCTCCGCCGACATCTGCCCGGCGCGGCGGACGGGGGCGGCGCGACCGACTGGCATGGGAGGGGAGATGGCACGAGACGAATCGACGGCGGGCACTCGTCCCTTGGACGCGACGATCGGCAAGCGCGCCACACCGACGGGCACCCGGCATGTCGTCCTCGCGTTTGCCGTCCTTCTGGCGGTGATCACCTATGTCGATCGGGTCTGCATCTCGCAGGCAGCGCCGCAGATGCGGGAGGACCTCGGCCTCTCGAAGGAACAGATGGGCTGGGCGTTCTTCGCCTTCTCGATCGCCTATGCGAGCTTCGAGATCCCCGGCGGCTGGCTCGGCGACCGGATCGGCCCGCGCGCCGTTCTCATGCGCGTCGTCTCGATGTGGTCGGTGTTCACGGTCCTCACCGGCTGGGCCTGGAACTTCTGGTCGCTGCTGACGTTTCGGTTCCTGTTCGGCGTCGGCGAGGCAGGCTGCTTCCCCAACCTCGCCAAGGTTTTTTCCTTGTGGCTCCCCGGCCATGAGCGCGTCCGAGCGCAGGGGATCATGTGGCTTTCGGCCCGCTGGGGGGGCGCGTTCACGCCGCTGCTCGTCGGCTGGATGCTCTCGAAGGACTACCTCGGCCTCCACTACAAGTGGACGTTCCTCCTCTTCGGGCTCCTCGGGGTGGTGTGGGCAGTGCTGTTCTGGAGCTGGTTCCGCGACAACCCCCGCCATCACCCCAGCGTCAACGCCGCAGAGCTGGCGATCATCGGCGATTCGGCCGACCGCCAGGTGGGGCACGGGGCGGTGCCGTGGGAGCTGTTTCTTGGCAGCCAGAGCGTGTGGCTCCTGTGGCTCCAATACTTCTGCCAGAACTTCTCCTGGTATTTCTATATCACCTGGATGCCGACCTTCCTCAAGGAGACTTTTCCAGAGTTCACCGACATGCAGCGCGCCCTGGCCGGCTGCGTGCCGCTGTTTTTCGGCGGGATCGGATCGTTCGTGTCGGGATCGATCGCAGCCAGCCTCGCCGATCGACTCGGCAGCACGGCGCGGGCCCGGCGGACGCTCGGCTGCGTCGGGCTGTGCGGCGCGGCGTTAATGCTCCTTGTCTCGGTATGGCTGCAACAGCTCGCCGCAGCCGGCGGAGGCCTCACCACCTTCGGCGTCGCGGCTCTCCTCGCGATGGGGCTGGCGAGCTTCGGCAACGATCTCTCCATGCCGGGCAGCTGGGGCGCCTGCATGGACATCGGTGGCAAGCACACCGGCTCGCTCGCCGGGAGCATGAACATGATGGGGAACTTCGGCGGTGCCCTCTCGCCGGTCATCGTCCCCCCGCTCCTGACGGCCTTCGCGGCGCCGGGCTCCACCGACCCGAACTGGTCGGTCGCCTTCCTCCTCTTCGCGGCGGTCTATGCCGTCGGCGGCGTGGCCTGGCTGTTCATCGACCCGGTCACGTCGCTCGCGGGCGGGGATCACGACTGACTCTGTCGCTCACCCCAGCCCAGCGCGGAAGTCGTCGGCCTGGCGGCGGATCGTGCGGAGCTCGCCGGCATCCTTGCGTTCGAGATTCTTCAGCTGCATCGACATGCGGGGATTGGCTTTGAGCAGCGCCGCGTGGCGGGCGAGAAAATCCCAGTAGAGGGTCGTGAACGGGCAGGCGGCGGGGCCGGTCGCCTGCTTCGGCTCGAAGCGGCAGCCCTTGCACGCATTGCTCATCCGCTCGATGTAGGCGCCGCTGGCACAGTACGGCTTCGAGGCCATCACACCGCCATCGGCGAACTGGCTCATGCCGAGCGAGTTGGGCAGCTCCACCCACTCCACCGCATCGACATAGACGGCGAGATACCAGCGGTGCACCTCCTGCGGCCGCACGCCGGCAAGCATCGCAAACAGCCCCGTCACCATGAGCCGCTGGATGTGGTGGGCATAGCCGTGGGTGAGCGTCTGCGAGAGGGCGTCGCGCAGACAGTTCATCTCCGTCGCCGCCGTCCAGTAAAAGGCCGGCAATGGCAGGGTGGCGCCGAGGGCGTTTCGCGACTCGTACTCCGGCATGAAATGCCAGTAGACACCGCGGACATACTCCCGCCACCCGATCACCTGACGGATGAATCCCTCCGCCGCCTCGATCGGCACCAGGCCCTCCCGCCAAGCGCGCTCGGCGCCAGCCACGACGTCGCGCGGATCGAGGAGCTTGAGATTCATCGCCGCGGCAAGACGCGAATGGTAGAGCCACGGCTCGCCGGTCCAGATCGCATCTTGATAGCGGCCGAAAGAGGGGAGCCGGTAAACGAGGAAATCGTCGAGCGCCGCACGGGCCTCCTCGGGTGTCACCGGCCAGTCGAACGCCTCGAGGCTCCCCGGATGATCGGCGAAGCGCGTGTTTACCAGCTCGATCACGGCGCGTGTGACTCCATCGGGGGGGAAACGGCGCGGGGCGGGGAGCTTCCCCGGCCCCGCCTTCGGAAAGGCGCCGCGGTTGTCGGCGTCGAAGTTCCACGCCCCGCCGGCCGGCTCGCCATCCTCCATCAAGACGCCATGCTTCTCCCGCAGCGGCCGGTAGAACCATTCCAAGCGGAGCTGCTTCCGGCCACGGGCGTGGAGGGCAAACTCGTCGACGGTGCTGAAGAAATGCCGATCGGTGCGGATCTCGAGGGGGATGCCCGCCTCGCGCGCCGCGGCGACGATCTCCTCCCTCACCCGGTGCTCTCCCGGCTCGACGACGATCAGCTTCGCCGGCCGCCCCGGCGGGAGCGCAGAGCCTGCGCGTTTGGCGCCCGGCCGACCGCGGCCGACGGAAGCCTCGCCGCCGAGGCTTACCACAAGCGCGCTTGCCAGCGAGCGCGGCTCGTCGACGGTGGGCATGGCCGAGAGCGCCCGGTAGTCGACCGGCAGCCCCTCGGCGACGAGCCGATCCCGAAAGTGACGCATCGCGGCGAGGAACATCACGATCCGCGGCTTCGCCGACCAGACATGCGTCGACTCCCCCGCCACCTCTGCCATCCAGACGGCATCCTGGGAGGCATCGAATCCGTCAAAGGCCGCCGAGCGGCGGTCGAGCTGGTCGCCGAGAACGAGGACGAGGTGGCGGGGCATCGGAGGCTCGCGGGGAAGTAGGGGGCCACAGCCTCAATTATGGCAAGCTGCGGAGGGAACGGGAGATCGGCCGAAGAGCCGGCCTTCGCCCGCGGAAACCGATCGCCCTCTTTCACCGATTCCTCGCCCCCCCGGCCCCGGACGCCCTAGGCTGCGGAGGTGTTCTTCTGCACCCGGGAGCCTGTTGTCGTGCCAGCCAGCCTCGCCCGAATCATCGACGCTGTGCCCGAGATCCGCACCGTCACGCTCCTCGATCCTTGCGAGGTCTATCGCGGCCAGGTGTTCCACGCCGGGCTTCTGTGGGAGGGCCACAGTGCCGGCAAGGTCGACGACTACCGGATCGATGTCCACGATCCCGACACCCTCGCCGTCATCGCCTCCGCTCCGGTCCCCCACACGCTCGAGTTCCTCTATCCCTACGCTGCGGGGACGATCCTCGCGGTCGGCAAACACTTCGACGAGCGTCGCGGCTGGCTCACCTACCATTCCACCGTACGGTTCGACCAGGCGCCCCCGCTCCCGCGGCTGCGCGTGCGGGTCCGCACGATGCCGCGGCGGCTCCAGGTCGAGCAGTTCGGCGGCTCCGCCGGCAGGATGTGGTTCAACGAGCCCGGCTCACGGAAGGTGTTCCGCTGGAACGGCTGGTGGGACCGGCCGCTTTGCCCCGAGGTCCACTTGCCGGGGGCAATGATCCCCTTCGGCCGCTGGCTCTTCGTCCTCGAGCGCAACGACGTCCGCCCCGGCCGGGAGATGATCGCCCGCATCGACACGGTCACCCACGCGATCGAGCGGACCTTCCCCGACACGCGCCGCCACCTGACGATGATCCTCGATCTGGAGGGGCTCCCCTGGATCGCGGCGCCGGAGGCCTGGGCCGATCAGGTGCTCCTCGTCGACAAAGCCACCAACCGGCTGGCCGCCACGCTCCCGGTGCCGGGGACGCCCGTCGCCGTCGCCCGGTTGGGGGAGTGCCTCGTCGTCTTCGCGGCGGAGGCACGGCAAGCATCGTTTTTCGATCTCTCAAGCGCCGGCTTCCCGCTCGTGGCCCGGTGGGATCTCGCCGGCCTGGGCAGCGACTTCCTCAACGCCCGCTCGCTGCAGATCGATCCGCACAGCGGCCGGCTCTTCCTCCGCTCCCCGTTCCATCCGCGGATCTCCGGCAACACCCCGGCGGTCCGGGTGGCGGTCGATCCCGACGGCGCCACCCTCGCCCGGTGCACCGCAACGGGTATCAGGCCGACTTTGCCGCAGCCTCACGGCGCCGGACATGCCGGGGCGTGACGACATCCCATGCCAGCCCGAGCGCCTTGAGGAGGCGGATCTCGTAGTAGCTGATGTCGATCTCCCACCAGCGGTGCTGGACACTCGCCGACGAGGGATCCTCGTGGTGGTTGTTGTGCCAGCCCTCGCCAACGGTCAGCAGGGCGACGAACCAGTTGTTGCGGCTCGCCTCGCCGGTCTCGTAGTTGCGGTAGCCGAACATGTGGGAGAGCGAGTTCACCGACCAAGTGATGTGCCACACTGCCACAATCCGCACGTACACACCCCACACCACCAGACTCAATGCCAGCGGCAGGGCAGCCTCGCGGCCCCAGCCGATCCAGCCGATCGCCCCCCCGGCAACGAAGTAGACCGGGATCTGTGCCAGACCGATCCACATCAGCAGCCAGGGGCTTTTCTCGATCCGCATGTAGAACGGATCGCGGAGAATATCCTTGGAGTAGGTGGCCATCGCATTGAGCGAATGGGCCTCCCGGTTGTTGACCATCAGCCAGCCGAAATGCGACCAGAGAAACGTCACCAGCGGCGAATGGGGATCGGGTTGCTTGTCGGAATGGACATGGTGGATACGGTGCACCGTCACCCAGCGGGCGGGCGAATCCTCAAGGCAGCAGATCCCGAGGATGGCGAAGGCATGTTCGACCCAGGGGAGGGTCTTGAAGCTGCGGTGCGTGAGGAGGCGGTGGTAGCCGATCGTGATCCCCTGCCCGAAGACATGGATCCCGACCACCATCGTCCAGAAACCGATCCACGAGAAGAACTGCGGCACGAAGGCCAGCAGCGCCAGCAGGTGGACAGCGAGGATCGTGCCGGAATAGACCCGGTTGATCGTGTACGGCCGCACAGCCGTAGGGACGTCGAAATGGACCGACGCCGCGGGAAGAGAAGCCATAGAAGGACAGACTCCAGGCAACGCCGATCGCTCCGGCCCATCGTGGCCGCACAGGTCGATAACGCACCACCACGATAGCCAATTGCCACCCACTCGGCTAAGTCACCGGTGCCCTTTCCCGGGCCAAAACACGTTTCCCTTCCCGACGTCGCACCAATCATGCCGGCTGCGGCGACCTTACCGACATCACTCGGCCAGCGATACCCGGATCAGTTCCTTGTCGTTGCGGATGAAAACACTCCGGTCGGCATACGCCGGAGGGCACCACACCACCCCGCGGCCGAACGCCGACTGCGTGGTGTCGAGGAGGTGGGTGCGGTCGAGCTCCTCATAGCCTACGGAGGAGAGCTTGGCGATCACGAGGTCGCCGGTTTCGGCGAACAGGAAGTAGCGGTTACCGTGGCGGGTGATGAAAGCCGTTGCTGATGGCGGGGCACGGTCACCGAACGGCCCTGGGCTCGACCACTTCACCGCGCCGCCGGGAATCTCGATCCCGCGCAGATCCCCCTTCTCGTGGAAGCCGTAGAGCATCGTGCCGTCGACGATCGGCTGGACGTTGACCGCCGAGATGCCATGCTTGGCCTTGTTCCGCCACACCACCTCGACCCCCGGCTTATCGGCCGTGAGCTTCACACACAGATTCTTCTCCTGGAAGCCGCCGACGTAGAGGTGCTCCCCCACCTTGACCGGCGCCATGATGATCGAGCCGTTGTCGGCGTTGTAGGGAGTCTCCCAGAGAATCGCGCCAGAGTCGGGCGACACCGCATACATCCCGTCGGGCTTCATGAGCACCAACTGCCGCACGCCGGCCGCCTCGATGATCGTCGGCGGAGAGTAGCCCTGCTCGGGGGCGGTGCCGGCCCGCCACAGCTCCTTACCGGTGAGCTTGTGGAGCGCCACAACATGGGCCTTCGCGGTGCCGGCGATGACGAACAAGCGATCCCCGTCGACGAGCGGATGGCCCGCCCAGCCCCACAGCGCCGCCTTCGTCTCGTAGTCTTTCTTCAGGTCTTTCGCCCAGATCACGCGGCCGTCGGTCACGGACAGGCAGAGGAGATTCCCCTCGGCGCCGAGCGTGTAGACACGGTCGCCGTCGACCGTCGGCGTGCAGCGCGGGCCGGCCGGATAGCTGATCGTGTAGGTGACCGGGATTTCGTGCTTCCAGAGCTCCTTCCCCGTCGCCTCGTCGAGGCAGAGCACTCGCTCGGTGCCCGCGGCTGTCTTCCGCTCGAAGTTGTCCCCTGGCAGCTCTCCTCCGGGCACGAAATCGGTGACAAACACTTTGCCCCCCGCGACGGCCGCCCCGGCATAGCCCCCGGCCACCGGTGCCCGCCACACGACCTTCGGCCCCCCGGCGGGGAACTTTTCCAGAATCCCGTCCTCACGCCAGACGTTGTCGCGCTGCGGGCCCATCCACTGCGGCCACTGGTCGGCCAAGACAGCGGCCCCCGGGAGCCACACCAACACGGCGACGGCGACGACCAGTGAGCTCGGCCAAGCGGCGAGAAGACAAGGAACAAGGCGGCGGATCATGATGGCCTCGGGCGGACAAGGGAGGCGCTCACGGACCATCCATGGCAGCCGCCGACAGAATACTCCGCCAGGCCCTGGCCGCGGCAAACCGCAGTTCCTCACAAGCCTCGGGGAGGACCCGGCTTGACAGACTTCTGCATGATGCATACACATTTATGCATGAGAACCACTCTCGACATCGACGATGCCCTTCTCTCCGAGGCGAAGCGCCGTGCCGCCGACAAGGGCACGACGCTCACGGCGTTTGTCGAGCACGCGCTCGCTGCGGCGCTCGCCGGCCGGGACGAAACGGGCCCTCGCTACCGCCTCGCCTGGAAGACCCACCGGGGATCGTCGCCGCCTACCGTCAATGTGGCTGACCGTGACCATCTGATCGATGTCATGGAAGGGCGGCGATGATCGCCGTCGACACGAACATCCTTCTCTACGCCGATCGCGAGGAGACGCCGCAGCACCGGGCAGCACTGCGAGCGCTGCGACGGCTTGCGGAGGGGCACGAGGCGTGGGCCATTCCCATCCAGTGCGTCGGCGAGTTTCTCCGCGTCGTCTCCCACGATCGGGTCTTTCAGCCTCCGACACCGATCGGTGAGGCCCTGGCGTCGATCGAGTCGCTGCTGGCGAGCCCTTCGGCGCGCGTCCTCGTCCCAGGGGGCAGGTATCTGCGGATCCTTCGGGAGGTGATTGAACGGGCGGAAGTCCGCGGCAACCTCGTCTTCGATGCCCAGATCGCGGCGGTCTGCCTGGAGCACGGTGCGACGACGCTCCTCACCGAGGATCGCGACTTCACCCGTTTCCAGGGAATCAAGCCTCTGTCGCTCGCAGCCTTCCTCGCTGATTGAGCACGGGCTCTGCGCTTTTCACTTCCCCGGCACCTGCTCCACGATCCGGACACGTTCCCGCGGGAGTTTTTTGGGGCAGCAGCGCTCAGCGGCGGGCCCGAGCGAAGTCAGGCTGACGGGGCAGGGCCGGCGCCGTCGGCCTCGGCTCGGAGGTCTGCAAGCAAAGCGCCTGTGCCATGTTCCCGCGTCCACGTGCCGACATACTCCCAGTCGAGCATGTCGCCGGATACGGTGAGAAGGTTGACGATGTCGTCGAGATCCTTGCGGCGTCCCCAGCGCAGCTTCTGAATCAGGACATCCTCCGCCGTCGCCACCCAGGCTTCGCGGTCACACTCCGGAAGCCGCTGGCGGCGGCGCCTCGAAAACCGCTGCCGGTCGTGCGGGTCGTTACCGAGGTGGAACAGTTCGATGTCGAACTGTTTCGGGACGAAATGCACCACGTGTCGCGTCGTCCCAGTGAACCCCTCGATCATCGTCTGCCGATCGAGGACGAAGTCGGGCCCGAGTCCGCGGGCGAACGCGACAACGTCGAAATCCTCGAATGCCACGACGAGGTCGGCGTCGCTGGTGGCCCGGGGCACACCATAGAGATTCGCCGACAGGGCGCCGGTGAACATGTACGGCACACCCTCGGTCTCGAGACGCTCGACGAGACGGGCCACGGCGGCTTCACTCGTCATGGGGCACCGGTCGGACCGTCGTCGATCGCATCCTGCGGCACCGGCGTATACAACCCTTGTTCTTCACGGGCGCGGATGGCCGCCATCTGCCGGCCGAACTCTGCCTCCACCGCCGCTTCGCCCCACTGCGGATGCCGGTCCCGGATGCCACAGAGCATCCGCTCCCGCACCATGTCGAACAGCCTCGGGCCAGCGAGAAACTTTTCCACCGGGTCCATGGCGCGGGCCCGGGCTGCCTTTGATTCAAGGATCGAACGCGCCGGGGATCCGCTCCCTTGATCGACCTTCGTCATCGGTGGAACTCTCGACATAAGGAAATGGTTGCCGTCATCGAACCTGGTTCAGACTACTTCCCCGGCACCTGCTCCACGATCCCGACGTCGATCGACTGCCCGCCGCCGGTCTGGCGGCAGTGGATGGCGACGAGATTCTCCCCGCTCTCAAGTACCGCCCGCGCTGCTGCAAGCATCGGCACCTCGACGTACTCTGTCACATAGCCCTGCACCGTCGCGGCGAGGACGCCGTTGATGAAGATCTCGGCGTCTTCGTCATGGTGGATGCGGAAGGCGAGCTTCCCCGCAGGGAGCGTTTCCAGATTCACGATCCGCCGCAGCCAGATCTCCTTGGTGTTCCACTCGGTGCGGATCGTCGTGCCGGGGGTCCCCTCGGTGCCAAAGCCCCCCGGGCCGCGCTTCCAGGCAGAGTCGTCGTAGCCCGGCTTGTCCCAGGTCGGCGGCGGTGGATCGAGCGAATAACGCCACTCCGCTGGGCCTGCTTCCGCCGTCGGCACGATGTCGCGGAAGACTGGCGCCGGCGTGAACAGCATCCGGTGCCAGGCGGCCGTCTCTTCTGGATCGAGCTTGAGGATCTCGCGGTCGTAGGTGAGGAGGCCGTTGACCTCGATCTCGACGTCGGTCGTCTGCGTGTAGACCGCCGCCGCGAGCCCGCGGCCGACGAGCCCATGGAGCCGCTCCATGAGATGGCCGTAGGAGGCGCGGAGTTCGGTCTCGTTCTGGTAGGTGCGGTAGCCCCAGTTGTCGGCGTCTTTCCAGAGGTGCCCCTTCACCGGCAGCCCCAAGCCGCCGAACTCACCGAGCACGCTCACCCGGTCGGGCATGACCGGAAACATCCCCGGGCCGGGATACATGTGCATGTCCTTCATGTCGCCGGAGCCGCGGTCGGTCCAGCCGCTCGGCCCGTTGACGAGGCGCGTCGGGTCGCGTTCCTTGACCCACTTGAGGATCTCGTTGGTGTCGTGCTGCCCCCAGCCCTCGTTGAACGGCACCCAGACGACGATCGACGGGAAGAACCGGAGCCGATCGATCATCGCAGCGGTTTCCGTGCGGAACTGCGCCTTCTCCTCCGGGGTGAACTCGCCGTCCTCCTGCCAGTCGGGCTGGACGAACTGCTTCCTTCCCGCCCCCATCCCGCTGGGCTGATCCTGCCAGACGAGCAGGCCGAGGGTGTCGCAGTGGTGGTAGTAGCGGGCCGGCTCCACCTTGATGTGCTTGCGGAGCATGTTCATGCCGAGGGACTTGAGCACCTCGAGGTCGTACTTCATCGCCGCGTCGCTCGGTGGCGTGAGCAGGCCGTCGGGCCACCAGCCTTGATCGAGCGGGCCGATCTGAAAAAGCGGCTTGCCATTCAGGCACAGCCGCAGGATCCCCTGTTCGTCCCGCGCCTTCGTGATCGAACGGAGCGCGAAGTAGCTCCCCACGCGGTCGATCACCTTGCCGTCGGCGCCGACAAGCTCGACCTCGACGGGATAGAGGTGCGGATCATCGGGCGTCCAGAGGCGCGGCTCCTTGACGGCGAAGCGGATCGGCTGGCCGGGAGCCCCCTCACCGAGCACCTTGCGCGCGGTCCCCTCCCCTTCGACGATGCGGACGCGCGGCGCCCTGGGGCCGGATGACGCCTGCCCGGCGAGGTCGATCGTGAGCTCGACCTCACCGCGCTCCACATCGGCCACCGGAAAGACGCCGGTCACGTGGCGGTCCGGCACCGGCTCCATCCACACCGTCTGCCAGATGCCGCTGACGGGCGTGTACCAGATCCCCTCGGGCTTGAGCTTCTGCTTGCCGCGTGGCTGCGGCCCCTCATCCGACGGATCCCAAACGCGAACGACGAGCTCATTGGCACCAGGCTTTAAATGCGCCGTGACATCGAACGAAAAGGGATCGGAGCCGCCGGAGTGATCGCCGAGCTTCGTCCCGTTGAGCCACACGCTCGAGTGCCAGTCGACGGCGTCGAAGCGGAGCATCACCCGCTTCCCCTGCCACGCTTCCGGCACGGTGACCGAGCGCCTGTACCAGAGGAACTGCTCCTTCGAAACGCTCTTCCCCACCCCCGACAGCGCCGACTCCGGCGCGAAGGGGACGAGGATGTTTCCATTCCATTCCCAGGGCGGCGGGCCATCGGCCGTTGGCACGCCGATCTCGCCGGCAGGCCGATCGACGATTGAATATTCCCACAGGCCATTGAGATTGAGCCACGACTCGCGCACCAGCTGCGGCCGGGGATAGTCGCGCCAGGCGTTGTCGGGGGTGACCTCTTTCCCCCATCGGGTCATGAGGGGCGCCGCAGCGGGCTTCCATTCGGCCGCAGGAGCGGCCGATAGCGGGAGGCTGGCAAGCGCGATCAGAAAGGCGAAGAGACGACAGACCATGGAGGCTTTCCCCAAACGACAAGCTGCTTTCCCGCATGGACCATGGCGGGGAGCGGATTCTACGGGAAAAACGAGGGCTCGACAGACGGCCACCGCCGCCGCCTGGCCCGATTGACGCTGTGGCGGCACCATCTCATGGGGTATCCTTGAGGTGGTGGGATCCCGGGGGGTTAAGCCTGTTTCCCCCCTTCAAATGCGTGTTGCCATGGCCTTCTCTGCGCCCGACTGCTCGAACCGGCGATCCCTGTGCGGGTTCGCTCTTGTCGTCGTTGGGCTGGCGATCGCCGTCGGCGCCGCGAAGCCGGGCTTGGCCGCCGAAGACGACCTCTTCGAGAGCCGCATCCGGCCGCTCTTGGTCGCCCGCTGCCAAGGGTGCCACGCGACCGCCACCGGCAAGACCAGCGGTGGCCTGGCGCTCGACTCCCGGCAGGGCTGGCAGACCGGCGGCGACTCCGGGGCGGCGATCGTCCCTGGAGACAGTGACTCGAGCCTCCTCCTCCGCGCCGTAAAGCATGGCGACGGCGTCTCGGCGATGCCTCCGGAGGATGCCGGGCCTCCCCTCACCCCAAGCGAGATCGACGACCTCGCCACCTGGATCGCTGCCGGTGCCGCCGATCCGCGCGTCCTTGAAGCCCGCCTTGGCGGCATGACGCGGGAGGCCGCCGGATCGTGGTGGAGCTTTGCGAGGCCGGTGGCAGCGACACCGCCGGCCATCTCCGATTCCGGTCTCGTGGCCAACGACATCGACCACTTCATCGTCGCCGGGCTGGAAGCTCGAGGGTTGAAACCGGCGGCCCTGGCCGATCGACGCACGCTCCTTCGCCGCGTCACCCTCGATCTGACCGGCCTCCCTCCGACGCCCGCGGAGATCCGCGACTTTCTTGACGACACCGGCCCCGATGCCTGGGAGCGGGTCGTCGATCGGCTCCTCGCTGCGAGTGCCTATGGAGAGCGCTGGGGACGCCACTGGCTCGACGTCGCCCGTTATGCCGACACCGCCGGCGACGGCGCCGACTACCCCGTCCGCGAAGCCGGCAACTACCGAGACTGGGTGATCCGGGCCTTCAATGCCGACATGCCCTACGACGAGTTTCTCGCCCGGCAGATCGCCGGCGACATCCTCGCCCGCGAGGCGCCGCCCGGCGACTACGCCGATCTCGTCACCGCCACCGGCTTCCTCGCCGTCGGCAAGCGCTACGGCTACGCCCCCAACACCGATTTCCAGCATCTCGATTTCGCCGACTGCATCGACTCCCTCGGCCGCTCCGTCCTCGGCCTCTCGCTCGGCTGTGCCCGCTGCCACGACCACAAATACGATCCGGTCAGCGCCTCCGACTACTACGCCCTCTACGGCATCCTCCAGAGCACCACCTGGGCCTTTCCCGGCGGCGAGGAGCAGAAGCGGCCGGCCAACCTTCCGGGCTTGGTGCCCCCAGCGGAAGCGGCCCGGCTCGACCGGGAGAAGGCCGAGACGCTAGCGACGCTCGATCGGGAGCTCGCCGAGCGGACGCGCGAGAAGATGGACCTCGAGGGAGAAACGTTCGCCGGAGGAGTCGACCTCGATCTCGAGGCCCAGGCGATCGGCAAGGGGCCAAACACGGCGCCGTGGCTCTCCGCCGGGCCGAATACCGTGCTGGGAGAGGCGCAGAGCCCGTGGCGGCATGTCCACCCGGAGGGAACGCGCGGCGTCCGCGTCGGCACGGGAGCGCCCAACGAAGGGGTGCGCCATACGTTCGGCGATCGTCTTACCGCCACCCCCGGGATGCCGCTCCACGTCTGCTTCGATTTCCGCACGATCCCCTCGGAGGGCGCAGACCAGCCGACCGGCGCCTGCCGCTTTTACATCGGCCGCGGTGTGATCGAGTCGACGGCGCTCGATCTCTCGGCCACGCAGCGCGAGTTTGCCCTTCGCGACGGCGACGGCTGGCGGGTGGTGGCGCCCCTCGATCCGGGGCGCTGGTATCACGTCAGCGTGACGCTCGACCATGCCACGAAGACCGGTAGCGGGTCGATCACACCGTTCCCGGA
Organism: Candidatus Kuenenia stuttgartensis; assembly: GCA_945865325.1. GTDB lineage: Bacteria > Planctomycetota > Planctomycetia > Pirellulales > UBA1268 > QWOP01. The sequence continues at coordinate 17,975 of CAMBFA010000010.1, read as the reverse complement.
GGCGGGCCAGTCGCCAGAGCCGATCTCCTTGACAGACGTAAAGCTCCCTGCGAGCTGGGACGGCGTCATCGACACCTTCATCTGCGATGGCCTCGGAGCTGTCGGTGGCCCGGCCACGATCCGCGACATCGACAACGTCGGTCGGCAGGCGGCCCCCTTGCCGCTGCCGGGGGCGCCGCCTGCGGTGAAGCCCCTGCCGCCAGCCGATGCCAGCGAGCGGGTGGCGCTTGTGGGGAAGGAGATCGGGGCCCTGGCGGCGCGGAGAAAAGTGATCGCCGACACGCCCCCGTATCCGGTGGCCTACGGCGTGTCGGAGGGGACGCCGACCGACGCGCGGATCCAAGCCCGCGGCGAGCCCGACAAGCCGGGGGCCGAAGTGCCGCGCCGATTCCTCGAGTTCCTCGGAGGCGACAAGCTTGCCGATCCGGCGGCGGGGAGTGGCCGACGCGACCTGGCGAACTGGCTCACGCGTCGGGAAAACCCGCTTACAGCGCGGGTCTTCGTCAACCGGCTCTGGCAGTGGCATTTCGGCCGCGGGCTCGTTCCCACGACGAGTGATTTCGGAGTCCGTGGCGAGCGGCCCTCCCATCCGGAGCTCCTCGATTGGCTCGCCGTCCGCTTCATGGAATCGGGCTGGAGGGTGAAGGACTTCCATCGGCTCGTGCTCCTGTCGCGCACCTACCGGCAGTCGGCCGAGGGGGAAGCGATGGGAATGGCCAGCGATCCGGAGAACCGCCTTCTCGGTCGCTTCCCGCGCCGCCCGCTCGATGCCGAGACGCTCCGCGACGCACTTTTGGCGACGAGCGGCCTCCTCGACAGAAGTCCGCCGCTGCCCCATCCCTTCCCCGCGGTCGACACCTGGGCGTTCACGATCCATCAGCCGTTCCACGGGCAGTACGACTCCGATCGGCGCAGTGTCTATCTCATGGTGCAGCGCAACCGCCGGCATCCGTTCCTCGCGCTCTTCGACGCGGCCGACCCCAATCAGAGCGTCGCCGTCCGAGATGCCACGATCACGCCGACGCAGAGCCTGTTCCTCATGAATGCCCCGCTCGTCCACCGCGCCGCCGAGGCCTTTGCCGATCGGCTCCTCGCCGCGGCTGGCGAAAGTGACGCGCGGCTCCGGCTGGCGGCGGAGCTTGCCTGGGGACGCGAGCCCGATGACGCGGAGCTCTCCGGCATGCACGACTTCCTCGCGCGGGTGGCAAAGCAGTCGCCCGAGCCGAGTGAGCGCGAAGCCTGGGGGGCCCTCGCCCGCGTCCTCCTCACCGCCAACCCCTTTCTGTTTGTCGACTAGTCACAATGACGCCTCCGCGAGTCGCCATGACGCTGCACAGTGATCCCACCACCGCCGCCGCGATCTCCCGCCGAGCCTGGCTCGACTCGATCGGCCGTGGCCTTGCTTCCACGGCGCTGCTCGGCCTGCTCGCCGAATCGTCACCGGCCGCCGCAGCGCTCGATCCACTCGCACCCCATCCGCCGCACGTCCCCGCCACCGCCGACCGGGTGATCTTCCTCTACTCCACCGGTGGCGTGTCGCACGTCGACACCTTCGACTTCAAGCCGCAGCTTTTCGCCGACCATGGCAAGTCGATCACCGCCTCACGCTGGCTCAACAAGCCGGGGGCCTTCGAGCGCTTCCTCATCAAGCCGAGGTGGGGATTCAAGCCCTATGGCCGCAGCGGCACCCAGGTGAGTGATCTCTTTCCCGCCATCGGCGGCGTCATCGACGATCTCTGCATCCTCAACGCGATGCACTGCGACAGCGACGGCCACGACAAGGGAACCCTCGCCGCCCACACGGGCTCCGCTCAATTCGCCCGCCCCAGCCACGGCGCGTGGGTGAGCTACGGCCTCGGCACGGTGAACGAAAACCTGCCGTCGTTTGTCGTCGTCGCCCCGGCGGCCCCGTATGCCGGTGCCCAGACCTGGGGAAGCGATTTCCTCCCCGGCTGCCATCAGGGGACGCACGTGTTGCCCGGCGCCGAGCCGCTCCCGAATCTCAAGTCGCTCTCCTCCCAGCCGGCCATCCAGCGGCTGGAGCTCGACCTCCTCGCCCGGATCAACTCCGCCCACCTCCACCAGCGCGACGGCGACGGGGCGTTGGCAGCGCGACTGCGTTCCTTCCAGACCGCCTTCGGCATGCAGCGGGAGGCGCCGGAGGTCTTCGATTTCTCGGGGGAGACCGACGAGACCTTGCGCCTCTACGGCCTCGAGCGCGGCACGACGCAGGGCTTCGGTTGGCAGTGCCTCGTTGCCCGCCGGCTCGCCGAGCGTGGCGTGCGGTTTGTCGAGCTGATCGACGTCGGCTCGAGCAACAACTGGGACTCGCACGGCAACATGGCCGATCACGAGAAGCTCGCCCGGGCGATCGACCAGCCGATCGCCGGCCTGATCACCGATCTGAAGCGCCGGGGGATGCTCGAGCGAACGCTCGTCGTCTGGACCAGCGAGTTCGGACGGACGTCTTTCCACCAGACGGCCGATCACCCCGGCCGCGAGCACCACAACCTCGTCTTCAGCTCCTGGATGGCCGGCGGGGGAATCCGGGGAGGAATCGTCTACGGGAGGTCGGACGAGCATGGCATTTTGCCGGTCGAGGGGGCCGTCCACACCCACGATCTCCACGCCACGATGCTTGCAGCCCTCGGCCTCGACCACGAGCGCCTCACCTTCCGCCACGCCGGCCGGGATTACCGGCTGACCGACATTGCCGGCCGGGTCGTCCGCGACGTGCTTGGCTGAGGACCAGATTCCGGCCCGTTCCCACCCCCCTCAGTGGCCTCACTCCCACTTCACATGAGGGGGTTTGTAGCACTCGTTCGGTGGGATGGTGCGTTTCATGCTGGAACCCCAGCAAAATGGCTGAAAAAGGTTTCGCCGAAAATCCAAGACCGCCGAAGAATTAGTAGCACTGGCAACGCAGCGGGAGTACGCTCGGCGTCCTTGCCACCTCAAGTCTGTGGAGCCGGCAGCTCCACAGACTCCCCGCCAGCCTCCCACGGCTTTTCCATGTCTGATCGATGCCTCATGGTTGCCTTCGGCTCGACCATGCTCGTCGAGGATGGGTATTCGGTGCGGGTGGCGATGGCGACCCGGGCGGTGGTCGCGGTCCAAGAGGGGGAGTGCCCTCCGCCGGTGCTCCTCAGCTTTGAGGCGCTCCGCTCGCTGCGACGGCGCCCGGCAAGGAAGGCGGCCATCGCGAGGATCCGCTCGATGGGGGCGATTCCGCTGTTGGTGCCGGTGTTCCCGATGCGGATGCCGTTTTCGTATCGACTCAACGGCTGGTGGGCGGCGCTCGTGGTGTGGGTCGCCTGCCGTGTCTTTCGGATCGGGATCGTTCACGCCCAGAGCCACGCTGCCGCTTTGGCAGCTTTCCGAGCGCTGGCCCGGGACCACCGCCGGCGGATGGTGTTCGATGTCCATGGCGTTGATATCGAGGAACGGCAGATCTACGGTGATCTCGATGAATACAGCCCCGAGTACTCCCTCCGGCGGCGCCACGAGCGGGAGGCGTTTGGCCGCGCCGATGTCATCGTCACCGTCAGCCACGACCTCCAACGGTATGCCGAAGCGATCCTCGTCAGTGGTGGGCCCCCGTTTGCCCATCCCCAGATCGAGATCATCCCCTGCGTCTTGAGCTTCTCCGCGTCGCCGCAGGACGTCGAGGAAGCGCGGGTGAAAGCCCGCCAGCGCCTCGGACTGCGCGGTCGGCCGTGCGTTCTTTACCTCGGAGGAACGAGCGGCTGGCAACTCCCCGCCGAGAAAGTCGCCGCCTTCGCGGCCCTCCGCCGAACGACGCCCTCCGCCTTTCTCCTCATTCTTACCGGTGACATCGAGACCTTCACGGAGCTCTGCCGGGAGGCCGGCATCCCGGCGAATGATTTTCTCATCACCGCCTGCCCCCACAAGGAGGTCGCAGGCACAGCCTGTGCCGCCGACGTAGCCCTGCTGCTGCGCAGTGACAATGCCGTCAATCGGGTCGCGTCACCGACGAAGTTTGCCGAGTATCTCTCGATGGGGGTGCCGGTCGTGATCACCGAGGTGCTGGCCGACTTCGCGGAAATCGTGCGCGACCGGGATGTCGGTGCCGTCGTCCCCGCTACCAACGCTCCCGAGGTCGTCGCGGCGGCGATCCGCGCGCTCCTCCTCGCCCCGATCGACGCCCAGGCCCTGACGCGGAAGCGGTGTGTCGTTGCCAGCCGCGATCTCCTCTCCTTCGAGTCGATCCTCCCTGCGTACCGCCGCATCTACCGGCCCGACATCGGGGCATCCGATTCGACGATCGCGCTTCCCGCCGAGGCCTCGCGCACATGAGCCACCGCCCACGGATCATGCTCGTCGCTGGCACGCGGCCGGAGGGCATCAAGATGGCCCCGGTGTGGTGCCAGCTGCGCGACATGCCCGAATGCTTCGCGCCCCCAATCTTCTGCTCCACCGGGCAGCACGAGGCGATGCTCGACTCCGTCCTCGAGCTGTTCGGGGTGACGGTCGATCACCGCCTCCATCTCCTCGCCGAGCGGCCGTCGCTGGTCCAGCTGGCGAGCTTGGCGATCGCGCGGATTTCCCAGGCGATTGAAACGTCGGGCCCCGATTGGGTTCTCTGCCAGGGGGATACGACCTCGGCGATGTGCGCGGCGATCGCCGCCTTCTGCATGGGGGTGAAGGTGGGGCATGTCGAGGCGGGCTTGCGGACCTACGACCGTCGGCAGCCCTACCCTGAGGAGGTCAACCGGCGGATCATCGCGCCGACCGCCGACCTCCACTTCGCCCCCACCACGGCCTCCCGCGACAACCTCCTCGCCGAGCGGATCGATCCGGCCTCGATCATCGTCACCGGTAATACCGTGATCGATGCCGTCCAGGCCGTTGTCCGCCTCCCCGATCTCGACGCGCGCGTCGCCCCGATCCGGAGTTGGTATGAGGCGCACGTCGGCCCTCATGCCCGCTGCATCATGGTCACGGGGCATCGCCGAGAGAACTGGGCCGACGGACTCGCCGCCGTGATGGGCGCCCTCCGCGACACGGTGCAGCGCAATCCCGACGTCGTCGCCGTCTATCCGGTCCACCTCAATCCGCTCGTCCAAGAGATTGCCAACCGCGAGCTCGCCGGCCAGGACCGGATCCATCTCATTCCGCCGCAGGACTACGCTTCATTCACTTGGCTGATGTCACGCTGCCACCTCCTCCTCACCGACTCCGGGGGTGTCCAAGAGGAGGGGCCGGGGCTCGGCAAGCCGGTTCTCGTCTTTCGCAACGTCACCGAGCGGCCCGAGGGGATCGCCGCGGGGACGGCGATCCTCGTCGGCACTGATCCGGCGCGGATCTCGGCCGAGATCCAGCGTCTCCTCGACGATCCCGACGCCTACGGGAGGATGGCACGGGCCACGAATCCCTATGGCGACGGCTCGGCCAGCCTGCGGATCGCCGAGGCGCTGCTAAGGTATGAGGCGCCCGCGGCCTAACTGGCTCGAGGCCGACCAGACGGGATGCAGGGCGATCGTCACGGCCCCGCCCGCGCCGTGGGCTCCGCCGGCCGCCCTCGTGAGGAAGACTCCCGTGCCCTCCCCCGTCATCGACACGCTCGCGGAGCTGGTCGGTATCAACAGCGTGAACCCGGAGTTCGGCGGCCCCGGTGAGGGGGGCGTGGCCGACTATGTCAACGAGCGGCTCCTGAGTGCGGGGATCGAGACGCGGCGCACCGAGGTGCTCCCGGGGCGCGACAACGTCGTCGGGATCATTCCCGGCCGCGACCGCTCCCGGCAGGTCGTGCTCGAGGCCCACATGGATGTCGTCAGCATCGCCGGCATGACGATCCCCCCGTTCGCTCCGGTGATCGAGGGCGAGCGGATGTATGGCCGCGGCTCCTGCGACACCAAGGCCGGCCTCGCCGGGATGCTCCATGCGGTGCTCGACATCCATCGATCGGGCGTCTTGCCCCCCTGCGACATCTGGCTCGCGGCGGTGATCGACGAGGAGTATCTGTTTCGCGGCGTGACACGCCTGTGCGACGAGCTCCCGGCGACGCCTGCGAGCCTCAAGCCCCGGGCCGCCATCATCGCCGAGCCGACGGAGATGCGCGTTGTCGTGGCAACGAAGGGGGTGGTGCGGTGGGAGATTCTCTTCCACGGCCGGGCCGCCCATTCTTCGAAGCCCCATCTGGGGATCAATGCCATCAGCCACGCGGCCACGTTCATCCGTGAAGTTGATGCGATGCACGCCGCCCTGGCATCCAGCCGTCATCCCCTCCTCGGCCCGGCCACCGGCAACGTCGGCCTGATCGGCGGGGGCGTGCAGGTGAACTTTGTCCCCGACCGCTGCGCCCTCCAGATCGACCGCCGCCTTCTGCCGGGAGAACGGACGGCCGACGTCCTTGCCACCTACCAGACGATCCTCGACCGAATGGCGTCTGACGACCCTGCGGTGCGGGCCGAGCTTGTGCCGCCGTTCCTCGTCGATGAGGCACTCGAGACACCGCCCGACGCCCGCGCGACGACCCTCGCCTCGGACGTGGCCCGCGATCTCGGGCTCGATGGTGAACCGGTCGGCGTCCCCTATGGCAGCGACGCCAGCAAGCTTTCGCGGCACGGCCTCGACTGCATCGTGTTCGGCCCGGGGAGCATCGATCAGGCCCACGGCGCGGTCGAATATGTCGATATCAGTCAGGTCGAGCAGGCGGCGGAGTTTTATCGGGAGTTTTCCCGGCGCTACGAGTGACGCCAGGCAGCCAGCCACGAGGGAGACCGCGACATGACCGACGTTTCAAGGCGAGCGTTTCTAGCAACGACCGCCGTCAGCCTCGGTGCCGGATTGGCAGGTCCCGGCGCGCCGTCGGCCGTCGCCGCCGACAACGACTTCACTGACTTGGTCGACGCCCATGTCCATGTCTGGACCCCCGACACCGCCGCCTGGCCGCTGGCGGCAGCGTTCACGAAGGCCGACATGCAGCCGGCGAGCTTCACCGCCGAAGAGCTTCTGGCCACCTGCCGGCCGCACGGCGTGTCACGCGTGGTGCTGATCCAGATGAGCTTCTACGGCTTCGACAATTCCTACATGCTCGACTGCATCCACCGCCACGCGCCGGCCTTCGCAGGCGTGGCAATCATCGATCCCGAAAAGCCCGGCGTGGCCGCCGAGATGAAGGCCCTGAAAGAGCGCGGCGTCCGCGGCTTCCGGCTCTATGCCAATCGGAAGAATGCACAAGCGTGGGCCGATTCAGCCGGCATGCAGGCGATGTGGGAATGCGGGGCCGAGGAAAACCTCGCCATCTGCCTCCTTGCCGACCCTGACGCGCTTCCCGCGATCGCCGCGCAGGTGGCCCGGTACCCAAAGACGCCGGTCGTCATCGACCACTTCGCCAGGCTGGGGATGAAGGGGGGACTCGACAGCCCGGAGTCCAAGGCCGACACGATGAGGCTCCTGAAGCTCGCCGACCACCCCCAAGTGAACGTCAAGGTCTCGGCCTTCTATGCCCTCGGCGCGAAGCAGCCCCCCTACGACGATCTCGCACCTCTTGTTCGCCGGCTCTTCAGTGCCTACGGCTCGAAGCGATTGATGTGGGCGACCGACTGCCCCTACCAGCTCGACCAGGGCCCGGCGGGCGAAGCGCATTCCTACGCGGCGTCGCTCGAGCTGGTGCGCGACAGGCTCGACTTCCTCTCGCGCGAGGAGCGCCTCGACATCCTCCGCAACACGGCCCGACGCGTATTTTTCGATGGGGGGGCGTGAACCCTTGGCTCTACGGCTATGGTCGTCACGGCTGGAGGGGAAAATCCGCCAGCCGCTCACCGGTGGAGAGCTTCCAGACGACGACCCGCCCGTCCTGCGTGCCGGCGGCGACGAGATCGGCTGGCACACTCGCAGCCACGGAGATCAGCCGCCGCCCGGCCCCTGGGTCGTACTCGCGCACCTTCTCTCCATCCTGGAGCTTGAAAAGGTGGGCCTTCCCGTTGGCTGACGGCGCCACGAAAAACTCTCCCGCCGCCACCACCTGAAACACCTCGCCACCGAGATGGGTGTCACGGACATGCGCCGCTGCGGCGATCTTCCAGCGATCCCACTTCTGGGCATCGCTGACCGAGAGCATCTCCTCCCCCTCAGGGTGAAAAAGGATGCCGCGGACCGGCGCATCGTGACGGCTGTAGGTGGCCAGGAGTGCCCCGCTCGTGCTGTCAAAGACCTTGGCCGTCCGGTCGCGGCTGCCGGTGGCGATCCGGCTCCCATCGGGGCTCCAAGCGACAGCGAGGACCCAGTCGCGGTGGCCGTCGATCGAGCGGATAAGCTTCCCTGTTTTTGCGTCGAAGACCCTCACGGTTGCATCGGACGAAGCGACGGCGAGCCGACTCCCATCCGCGCTCCAGGCGACGTCATGGACGATGTCGGCCCCGGGGGCGAGAACGCCAAGCAACTCACCTGCGAGCGTGAACAGCCGCACCTCCCCGAGCCTGCCGGGCATGCCGCCCGCCACGGCAAAGCGGTCGCCGAGAGGGTGGAGCGCGATCCGGCTCGATCGCTCCGGCAGATTGCCGATTCGGCTGCGGACGCCGCCACTGGCCGGATCGACCACAAGAACCTCGCGCCAACCGCCGACCAAGAGGTCGCCCGAGGGGGTGAAGGCCAGCGCCGTCACCGGCGGCAGCGTCGCATAGGTCGAAGGCGCTGCTGGATGAATCGGCGGCGGGATCTGGTCGACCAGCAACGTGTCGGCCGAGACGCCATCGAAGGGAAGGCCGGCGTCGATCCAACGCGCGATCGTGTCGATTTCCAGGTTGGAAAGGGGCTCGCCGTCGAGCGGCATCCGCAGATCGGCGTCTGTGGAGGTGATGCGGCCAAAGGCCTCGCTCGCGCCCCTATTCCCTGCCATGAATCCGTCGGCTCCCGACGCACCAGCCTTGATGAGGGCGGCGAGTGAGTCGGCCCGCCATCCCCCTTCGGCCTTGTTTTCCCCATGGCAGGCGACACAGCGCCGCTGGAGGATCGGGGCAATGTCATGGATAAAGCTCACCGCAGCCACCGGCTCGACCGGCGCCGACGGTTCGACAGTCACCCGGTAAGGATGGGCTTCACTGCCGGCTTCGTTGGCATCCTGAACGACGAGAAAGATCGGGCCTGTCCGTGGCACGGTGATGCCGAGCTGCGGATCACGCGAACCTTCGCCATCGTCAGCCGTGGCGATCGGTGCGCCGTCGGAATCGTGGAGCGTGAGGAGCGGATCGAGCAGCGAGCCGAGGGAATGCGCCGTAACGGAGACCCGCAGATGCTCCCCAGCCTTCCCCGCGAGCCGGAAGACATCAACATCCTGCGGCCGCTCGATCGCCCCGAGGATCGAGAGCGGGGCCCCGGCCGGCAGCGAGAGAACTTGAGCCTTGTCAAACCCGGGATTCGGCTCCACCTCGACAAGGCCGCGGTCTGACGCGAGAAGCGGCAGACGGAGCGGTATCTCGCCATGGGGGGCCACGAGAAGGACCGCCATGTCGGGCGGAGGGGGGACGGTGAGATCGGCGGTGAAGCAAAGCTCGAACTCGACCTGCGTGTCACCGGCCTTCTCGGCCGGGAAACCGGTGGGGAGGCCCACCTTCCCCTGCGAGAGCAAGGTCGCGGTGACGCCGGCCGTCGTCGACCGTACCTCCGTCACTCCCTCGAGGCGCAGCCCCCGGGCCCTGACCTTCACCGGCGCTCCGACAATAACGCTCAGCGGCACGGTCAACAGGGTCTGCGGTGGCTTTGGCGCCTCTTCAGCCCGCAAGCCCGCAGCCAATCCGAGGCACGCCATGAATGCCATGAATGCCACAATCGTCCACCGACAGGCCCCCACCCCGCCCTGCGAGGCGACCACCGGGCGCCGAGCCATCCAAAAGCGCTCCACGGCGGTCAGGCTCCAAACAGGTCGGGGATGGGGCGACCGGTGTCGAGGATCTCGACCGGGCGGCCATCGGCGGTGGAGAGATGCTTGCGCGGATCGATGCCGAGGGAGGAAAGGATTGTGAAGGCGACGTCGGCCGGAGCGACTGGCTTCTCGACCACCTGGCCGCCGTCGCGGTCGGTAGCCCCGATCACCGTCCCCGCCTTCACGCCGGCTCCGGCGAAGATCAGCGAGGCGGCCGGGCCCCAGTGGTCGCGGCCGGCATCCTTGTTGATCTTCGGTGTCCGGCCAAACTCCCCCATGCAAACCAGGAGTGTCTCGTCGAGGAGGCCGCGTTGCTTCAGATCGTCCACCAGCGCGGAAAAGCCGAGATCAAACTCGGGGAGCTTCTTGTCGAGCCCCTCGAAGATCTTCGCGTGATGATCCCAGCCGCCGTAATTGACGGTGGCGAAGCGCACGCCCGACTCGACGAGCCGCCGGGCGAGGAGGCAACTCTGGCCGAACGTGTTCCGGCCGTAGCGGTCGCGGATGACGTCAGGCTCGTTCTCGATGGCGAAAGCCTCGCGGGCCCGTGGCGAGAGCACCATCGACGTCGCCCGGGCCCGGTATTCGTCGTAGGAACGGATGGCGTCGTTCCCTTCGACGCGCGCAGCGAGGCGGTCGACGGCGGCGAGGAGCGACTGTCGCCGATCGACGCGGACCTGCGGCAGCGGCTCCGAGGGCAGGAGATCGCGGACACGGTAGTTCGCTTCGTTGGGGTCCCCCGCCTTGAACGACTCGTAACGTCCCCCGAGAAAGGCGCTTTTTCCCAACTCCCAGGTGAAGGAGGGATTGCGCGGGATGGCCACGTACGGCGGCAGCTCGCCGCCGAAGCCACACTCGTGGGCGGCCACGGCGCCGATGGCGGGCCAGTCGCCAAACGGCGTGCCGAATCGGCCCGAGAGGACCCAATTCGTGGCGGTCTCGTGGTGGTCGTTGGTATGGGCGCCGCTGCGCACCAGACACACCGAAGAAAGCGTCTGGGCCATCCTTGGGAGGATCTCGGCGATCCGCACCCCCGGTAGGCTCGTGGGAATAGTGCCGTACTTGCCGCGTATCTCTTCGGCCGCGTCGGGCTTGGGGTCGAAGGAGTCGTGGTGCGAAAGTCCGCCACCGAGGTAGACGAGAATCACCGACCGGGCCCGGGCTGCCGGCCCTCCCGCCGCCTCGGCAGCGAGCAGCTCGGGCAACCCTAGCCCGAGGGGCGCAAGGCCGCCGACGCGGAGGAAATTGCGCCGCGAAAAACCAGCATGGGCTGCCGATCGGCTGGAGATGATGTCGTACATCGTGGCTGCGTGGCGGCGTGAGCCGCCCCCATCAATGGTTGAACGTGAACTCTTTGGCATTGAGCAGCGCCCAGAGCAGGTCGGAGGCCACTTCCCCCCGATCGGCCCCCGACAGCGCCGCATCGACCGCCGCCCGCTCCGCTGGAAGTGGCAGTCGGCTGACCGTAGCGAGGAACAGCCCCTCAACGAGCGGATCGGCTGGACCGGCTGCAGTCGCCGTGAGAAGTCGTGCCAGGGTGCCGTCGTCGCGACGGATCTTTCCGAGGATCGTGTCACTGTTTTGGAGATGGAGAAGCTGCGGGAGGGTGACGTCGCCTGAGCGTTCGCAGGCACAGGCCGTCACCCGGTCGGAACGGCCGAACGTGGCGAGGAAGTAGGAATCGGCCTGCGGACCCGGAAGCTGGATCGCGCGCGTCCCCTCCGGCGCCCCGGCAAAGGCATCGGGGACGGCCGTCGCTTTGGCGATCGCGTCGGCGAGGACCTCGGCGGGAAGGCGGCGAGGGTAATAGTGGGAATGGAAGCGGCGGTCGTTGGCGCTTTCCGCGGTGGTATCGGAGGCAAGCTGGTAGGTGCGCGAGTTGACCAGCAACCTCATGACATGGCGGAGATCATGACCGGAGCGGACAAACTCCCCTGCCAGGGCCGCGAGGAGTGGCGCGTTGCTCGGGGGGTTGGTGGCGCGGAGATCGTCGACCGGCTCGACGAGCCCAACGGCGAAGAAATGCTTCCAAAGCCGGTTGACGATCGCCGCCGCGAAGGCGGGGTTGTCGGGGGAGACGATCCACTCGGCGAGAGACTCGCGCGGGTCGGCGCCGGCAGCAATCTCCGCGGTGCGCCGATCGAGCCCCTGCGGCGGCAGCTGCCGTCCCGTCCGCGGCTGCGTGGCGGTCACCGCCGCGCTCCTGGCCTTTTCGATCTCACCGGCGAGTTGCTCGATCTGCTTCTGCTTGGCCTCGATCAGCGCTGGATTGGCAGGCTGAGACGGATCGGCTGGCTGCCCCCCGTCACCAGTCGGCGCCTCGAGCTTCGCCACCTCCTGCTCCACTCCCCCCTTCTGCCGCTCGAGGTCGCGCTGCTGCCGCGATCCGATGAGGAGAAGCGTCGCCCCTTCGGCCGGCGGCCGGCGATCGAGAGCCACGCGGGAGAAGAAGGCGGTGAAGTGATAGTAGTCGTCTTGGGTGTATTTCTCGAGCGGATGGTTGTGGCAGCGGGCACAGCCGATCCGCACCCCGAGAAAGGCCTGAGCGGCAGAGTCGGCCGCCTCCGATTCGACCGCCTGCTTCTCGCCGACCGTGACGATCCACCAGCCCACTGCTGGCGCGGCATCACGGGCCGTGAGGACGTCGCGCGCCAGGTCGTTCCAGGGACGGTTGGCCGCCACCTGACCGCGCAGCCAGGCGTGGAACGATCGCACCCCCTTCACCCCACGAACATCGTGATCCCGCTCCTTCCGGTTCTGGAGGAGATCGGAGAGCTGGAGCGTCCAGAAGTCGGTGAACTCTGGTCGTTCGAAGAGCCGCTCCACCAGCAGCGTTCGCTTGTCGGGGGAGGTGTCGGCGAGAAAGGCCCGCACCTCCGCTGGATCAGGGAGCGTGCCGACGAGGTCGAGCAAAAGTCTCCTGAAGAACGTGGCGTCATCGCAATCATCCGCCGGTGGGATATGAAGGGCCCGCAGCTTCTCCATCACATGGTCGTCGACGACATTGCGGCGGGCGGCAAATCGCTCCGCTGCCACCTCCTGTGGAAAGGGGCTCGAGATCACGACGGTGTCGACGAGGCCGGCGTAGGAGACGACGACGGCCACCTCCCCAGGCTGCTCCCCGCGCACGATGCCGTCGGGCGAGACCGTGGCATAGGCGTTATCGTTGGAATGAAAACGGGCTAGCGCCGTCACCTCCTTCTCCGTGCCGTCGCTCCAGATCGCCGTGACCGCAAGCTGCCTCACCTCACCGGGGGCGAGCACGATCTCCTTCGGTGTCACGCTGACAGCCACGACGCGCCGCTCCTCGGCCACCGGCCCTGGCGCCCCGCCGGCGATCCAATCGCGAAGCGTCCGCGCCGCAGCACTGTCGCGCGCAAACAGCCTCCCCCCTCCATGCGGCAATCCGCCGGTGGCCTTGAGGAGGAGAAGGCTCTCGGCCGGATCGAGCCCCCCGATCCGCCGGCCGTATTCCTCGGTGGCAAGCGCCGCATGATCGGCTTCCGGGGCGTAGCCACGCAGCGAGAGCCGAAAGCCGTTTTGTCCGGCGAGCTTGCCGTGGCAGCCGCCGGAGTTGCAGCCGTAGCGCGTCAGCACCGGCTCGACGTCGTTGACGAAGCTCGGGCTCTCGGCCGCGGATGTGCCGCGCGGCCCGAGGCAAAAAACGGTTGCCAGAAGAAGAACGATCGCTGCCCGGTGGATGATTCCCATCTAAGCCATGACCCCGTGGTGGACGTGGCCCGCCACGTCGGTGAGCCGGAAGTCACGGCCAGCGTGACGGTAGGTGAGCTTGAGGTGATCGATCCCCAGCAGCCAGAGCATCGTGGCATGGACGTCATGGATGTGCATCCGATTCTCGACGGCGTAGTAGCCATAGTCGTCGGTGGCACCGTAGCGCTGCCCCCCCTTCACGCCGCCGCCGGCCATCCACATCGTGTAGCCGTCGGGATTGTGATCGCGGCCATCCTTCCCCTGCGCCACCGGCGTGCGGCCGAACTCCCCTCCCCAGACGACGAGCGTGTCGTCGAGAAGGCCGCGGCGCTTCAGATCGAGGAGCAAGCCGGCGATCGGCTTGTCGACCTCCGCAGCCTTTTCGGTGTGACCGGCGAGGAGATCGCCATGCTGATCCCACTGCACTTTTCCGTCGCTGTGGGTCACCTGCACAAACCGCACCCCCGCCTCGACGAAGCGCCGCGCCATCAGGCACTGCCGGCCAAAGTTCTCCGTCCGTGCCTCGTCGATCCCATAGAGCGCGAGCGTCTCTGGCGTCTCCTGGGAAAGATCCTGGAGCCCCGGCATTTCCGCCTGCATCCGGAAGGCAAGCTCGAATGACTTGAGCCGGGCATCAAGTTGGCCATCGGCCGGAAGCCCCGCCGCCCCATCGAGCGCCGACAGAAAATCGAGCTGCCGGCGCTGCACGGCCGTGCTCCAGCGTGGATTCCCCATGTACTTCACACGCGCTTCGGTCGCTGGTCGGCTCGCAACGCCGAGCGGCACCCCCTGATACTCCGCCGGAAGGAAGGCGGAGTTCCAGTTGTTGAGGCCGCCGTGGGCGAGCGTCGGGCAGATCGTGAGGAAGCCGGGAAGGTTGTCGTTGTCGGTGCCGAGGCCGTAATTGACCCAGGCGCCCATCCCCGGCCGGACGAACGTGTCGCTGCCGGTGTGGAGCTTGAGGACGGCGCCGCCGTGGGCCGAGTTGGTGCCGTGGCAGGAGTTCAAAAAGCAGATGTCATCGACATGCCGGGCAACATGGGGAAAGAGCTCGCTGACATGGATCCCGCTCTGGCCATACTGGCGAAACTTCCACGGCGACCCGAGGAGATTGCCGGTGGGGGCAAACTGAACGCGCGGCTTGTCGAACGGCAGCTCCTTGCCGTCGTCAGCTTGGAGCTTCGGCTTGTAGTCGAAGGTGTCGACCTGCGACGGGCCCCCCTTCATGAACATGAAGATCACCCGCTTGGCCCGCCCCAAAACCCGATACGACGCGTCGGCGGGAGGGAGGGCCCCGATCGATTCGCCGGCGAGCAGCGCCTGCGCGGCAAGCCAACCAAACCCAGCGGCACTCGCGCGGAGCATCCCGCGCCGGCTCATCGCCGGGCAACAGTCGCGGGAGTGAGTGTCGATGGGGAACATCGTCGTCGGGATCCTTCTTACGCCGATGGGGGGGTCAGCGGATGAACAAAAACTCATTGCCGGCCAGGAGCGCCTGGGCGACCGCCGTCCAGGCCCGAAGCGCTCGTTCTCCCTCCGCCACGCCATCGGCCGCAAGCGCCCCCTCGAGATCGCGCACCGCCTCGGAAACGAGCCGCCCCTCCGACTCCGTCGGCATCCTGCCACACACACGGCGATAGAGGATCGTGGGGCGCAGGCTGGCATCGGCCGGCGCCGCGGCCAGGATCCCCTTGGCGAGTGCCTCAGCGCAGCCGATCTCGAACTCACTATTGAGGAGATAGAGCGCCTGCGAGGCGACCGTCGACGTCCCCCGGTTGCCGTTGGGGACGGCGCCGTCGGTGCAGTCGAACAGCCAGAAGGCGTCGTAGAGATGGTTGCGGATCACCGGCAGATAGATGCTCCGCCGCGGTGAGTCGTACTTCGTGCCGTCGATCGAGGTGTGGTCGAAGAGGAAGGCCCGGTTGGCGACATGCAGCATCGAGCCCCCCATCGAGTGGTCGAGAAGTCCCGAGACCGCGAGCGTGGCATCGCGAACGCTCTCCGCTTCGAGCCGACGGACATCGCCGCGCCAGTGGAGCACGTTCGTGGCATCGACCTCCTCGGCCCGATTCCTCGTCGCGGTCGCCGCCGGGTCACTCGACAGCCGCCACGAGCGCGAGCGGAGGATGAGCCGGTGCATCTGCTTTACCGACCAGCCCGATTCGACAAACTCCGCCGCCAGCCAGTCGAGCAGCGCCTGGTTGGTCGGCTTCTCCCCCTGGAATCCGAAGTTGTCGGTCGTGGGGACGATCCCCCGGCCAAAGTGCCAGCGCCACAGCCGGTTGACAAACACCCGCGCCGTGAGCGGATGACGGGGATCAGTGAGCCACGCCGCCAATTCCTTCCGCCCGCTCCCCGCCGGCGGCGCCGCCAGCGCCTTGTCGATCTCGAGCACGACAGGCACCCCACGGCTCACGCGCCGGCCGAGGGTGAGATGGCTGCCGCGGACGGCGATCCGCGCCTCCTCCGCCACCCCTTCCTTGACGCCCATCGCCGTCGGTAACTGCGGGAGCGCCCCTTCGAGCTTTTTGACTTCCTCGCGAAGCGTAGCAAGCTTCCCCTTCACCTCATCGGGAAACCGCTCCTCGGGGATCTCTGCAGGAGCTGCAGTGCTCCCGGTCTCGGCAGCCGCGCCGCCCGCTGGGGGCGCGGCGCCGGCCTGGGCGAGCGTCGCCCGCGTTCCAGCCACGAGATCGTCGATATGCTGCTTCTGCTCGGCGAGGCGTTCGCGCGCGGCCGCAAGCGCCGCCTGCTCCTCGGGGCTCGCGACGTCGTTCTCGTGCCACTTCGCGATCCGCGCCAGCGACTCCATCGTCTGCGTGCTCTTGAAGACACCGGCAAGCGCGTAGTAGTCGGCCTGGGAGACCGGATCGAACTTGTGGTCATGGCAGCGGGCGCAGCCGAGCGACAGCCCCATGAAGGCCTTGCCGGTCGTGTCGATCTGCTCGTCGATGATGTCGGCGAGGAGTTTTTGTTGGTCCCCCTCGGCCAGGACTTTGGGCCCCATCGCCAGAAATCCGGTGGCCGTGAGCAGCTCCGCCCGCCGCGCCGGGGCCATCCCCTCCTCGACGAGGAGATCGCCGGCCAGATGGGCTCGGAGAAAGGCGTCGAAGGGTTCGTCGCGGTTGAAGGCGGTGATGCACCAGTCGCGATAGCGCCAGGCATTGCCATGGGCGATGTTTTCATCGAGCCCGTTGGAGTCGGCGTAGCGGACGACGTCGAGCCAATGCCTGGCCTGATGCTCGCCGTAGCGCGGCGACGCGAGCAATCGATCGATCACCCGATCCCAGGCCTCCGGCGACTGGTCCGCCAGGAAGGCGTCGATCTCGTCGGGCGTCGGCGGCAGTCCCGTCAGCACAAACGATGCCCTCCGCAGGAGCGTTGGCTTATCGGCGACAGCGGCCGGCTCGATCCCCTCAGCGTCAAGCCGGGCGACCACGAAGGCGTCGATTGGATTGGCCACGGTGGCGGGATCATGGACGGTTGGAAGCGTTGCCCGAACAGGGGCCGTGAGCGACCAGAAGGCCCGCTTCGCGACCGGGTCAAACGGCGGCGTCAGTGCCGGCGTTTCGATCCGTCCTGCCGGATGATGGGCGCCGCCATCGATCCAGGCGCGGAGCGCTTGAATAGCCTCGTCGGGAAGCTTCCCGTCGGGGGGCATGGCGAGGGCCTCGTCGGCATACCCCACCGCGCCGGCGAGGACACTTTCAGCCGCCGAACCCGGCACGATCACCGGCCCCGCCTCCCCGCCCGCCGAAAGCCCGGCCAGCGAATCGAGCCGTAGGCCCCCCTCCTGCTTCTCCGTCCCATGGCACGCCACGCAGTGCGTGGTGAGAAGCGGGGCAACCTTGGCGGCGAAAAACTCGGGGCTGTCGCTCGCAGGCACGGCCGCCGGCCCCTCGGCGGCAGAGGGCCCGATCCCCGCCAGCCCGGCAAGCCACGTAAGGAGAAACGACATCAACGCGGTGCCGAAAGCGCCCCATCGACTCGTGGTTGGGAAACGGACAGGTGTCAACGGACTGGCCCCCGATCGGTCCGCCCACGCTCTCTTCCCACCCAAAAAACCCACGGAGCGGACTCCCTAAAGATACCACCGGGAAGCCCACTCCGCCGCGCTGGATGGAGAGGCTAGAACGCCGGAAAAAGGCCTCGGTGCAAAAAAAACTGCCGCCCCCTCGCGGGGGCGGCAGCCATAGAGAGTTCGTCAGCAGGGAAATCTCAAAACTGACTCCCTGCGGACGGGCTGCGGCAACGGCAGACCCGTCGACCCGCCATCAGCGGCGCAGCCTCCTGGTACAGTCGCTATGCGTCACTGAATCACCTCCTTTGGTTACGAGGAATCCCAGCCGTCGCGGTGCCTGCACGCACGCCGCCGCCG